>JAJONM010000018.1 GCA_021323415.1 Rickettsiaceae bacterium | reverse complement strand
ACCCGCGATACGGTTACCCGTATGACGATTTAGCAAACCGTTGCCTTAAGCCTCTCGGCCACCCCTCCGTAAGAGGTTAGTATTTAAAGATGTAACTGCATTTTTGCAATAGAAAATTTCTTAAAAATGCAATTATACAGCATCAAATCTTTAAAAAAACTTATAGTACAGCTGCTTCAGGAGCAATATCACCAGGCATAGCAACAGTATTAGCCTGTGGATATGCCGTTTCATCTATAACTGGCTCTCTGTTATTTTCCAATTCGCCTGCCAATATCGCAATGTCTACCGGTTTTGAAAAATCCTCAAACTGGCGTCTTTCTTCGTTTTCTATTACTATACGGTTATAATGATCTGCGTGTTGGAAGAAATTCTCAGCTGAAACCCTATCGCCTTCTGATAAAGCTTCTTTTGCCTTTTCCATATACTTATCGCGTGCAGCAAGGGCAGAACCCAAATTAACTTCACCACCCCTTCTGCCACCACCATTTGGTGGCCTGCGGCCATTATTACTGCCACCATTTGGTCTTCTATGCATTGGTTTTCCATGACGGGCAGGACGCGACCTTACATTATCCATAAATTTTCCTGTTATTGTTTAAATAAAATTGCGCGAAACTCTCAATCCGCACTTGCGCTAAATACAGCGCATCTGTTAATCCCGGCTAAATCCTGCTTAAAATCTACAAAAGCCAGCCCTATATTCTCCATTATATCCTTAACATCTTCATGTTGGCCCATTCCGAACTCAAGAACCACAAAACCATCATTGGATATTAGCGTTGCAATCTGTGGTGCTAAATCTTCATAACATTGCAATCCACTCATCCCCCCATCTAAAGCACCACACGGTTCATACTTAGAAACCTCTGGCTCAAGACAGCTAATATCAGAACTTCTTATATATGGAGGATTGCTAATTATCAGGTCATATTTACCCTGAACTTTGTCACCCCAACTACTTACTATAAACTCGGCTCTATTTGCAAGTCCTAAATTACATGAATTTCCTTTTGCCACTGCCAAAGCATCACTACTTATATCGACCCCAACTCCTTTTGCATTTGGAAACTCCGCAAGCAAGGTAAGTAAAAGGCAACCAGTGCCAGTGCCAAAATCTAAAATATTCAATTGCTTATCAAGCGGAAACAGCTCCAGCGCAGCTTCTATCAGTGTTTCACTATCGGGCCTTGGGTCTAAAGTATATTTATTTACCTTAAACTCCCTGCCCCAAAATTCTCGTCTCCCCAAAATATGCGCCATCGGTTCACGGGCAATCCTGCGTTTTACTAGCGCATTAAATGCCTTTGCTTCTTCACCTGATATTTCCAGCTCAGGATAACCAATAATTTTTTCACGGCTAGCACCTAAAGCATAAGCGAGCAACAACTCAGCATCCAGTGCACTAGATGGACTTCCTGTATTACTTAACTCAGCTTTTGCCGATGATAAAATAGATTTTATATTTTTCATGAAATTATAATTCCGCCATTATGCTTACAGATTTTTCAACCTGATGATCAACATTGTACGTTTCCGAGAATTTCCATGATTTGGCTTTACTAATATCTGCATCTAAATGAGTAAAAACCTTACAAGCAAATTCGCTCCACTGCGATTTTGCCCATTTTATTATACTCGCAAAATGAGATTTTTTTACTTCTGCTCCATCAAGTTTACATACAGCATCAGAATCAATCACATATGGTACACCATTACTACTTAAACCAACATTTTCAAGTTTCCCATCTGCAAAAAGATATCCCTGTTTTGCTAACATAAACTTCAGCACCTTTGAATGGTATTCTTTAACGCCTTCAGTTCTAAGCTTTGGGAATACTGCAACTTCGTACATGCCACAAACATTATCACATACACATACTGGCTGTAGAACATATTCACTTAACGGGCGGAATACACAATTTTCTTCTGCTACTACATCTTTATTTAAAATTTTTACAACCTGATTGTTACCCGTATCAAAAACTGCTGTAGAAAATCCCTTACCTAAAAAAATCAGTCTTTCTGCATCAATACCTATCTCAGCTAACAATAAGGAAAATTCCTTACATAATGACTCCTCAAATCTATCACGCAAATCTTTATCCTTTCAACTAAACCGCTTCTGCCAATCTTGCTGCCTGATCTTCCGATATCAGCGCATCGGTCAACTCATCCAAATCACCACCTTCGATAATTTCATTAACCTTATAAAGCGTCAGGTTAATGCGGTGATCGGAAATGCGTCCCTGCTGGAAGTTATAAGTTCGGATACGCTCAGACCTGTCACCAGTACCAATCTGCCCTTTCCTATCGGCAGCACGCGCAGCATCAACCTTGGCACGCTCTGCATCATATAGACGGGCACGTAAAACCTTCATAGCCTTCGCACGGTTTTTATGCTGCGATTTTTCATCCTGCTGCGATACCACAATACCCGATGGAATATGCGTAATACGCACCGCGCTATCTGTAGTATTTACCGACTGTCCACCTGGGCCACTGGAACGGAAAATATCAATACGCAAATCCTTTTCCTCAATATGCACATCCACCTCTTCTGCCTCAGGTAACACTGCAACTGTCGCCGCCGAAGTATGCACACGTCCGCTGGTTTCAGTTTCAGGCACACGCTGCACACGGTGCACACCAGATTCAAATTTCAAACGCGAGAATACATCTTTGCCGGTAATATTCGCCGAAGCTTCTTTATAACCACCAATACCCGTTTCAGAAATTTCTAATATCTCAAATTTCCAACCGCGTTTTTCTGCATAGCGGTTATACATACGAAATAAACTAGCCGCAAACAACGCCGCCTCCTCACCACCAGTACCTGCACGAATTTCAAGGATCGCGTTCTTCTCATCCGCCTCATCCTTAGGCAGCATTTCAATACGTATATCACGCTCAAGCTTTGTCAGCTTATGGTCTAATTCATGCCCTTCTTCTTCCGCCATAGCTTTCATTTCAGGATCTGACAACATCGCTTGCAAATCATCTTTTTCCTTCTGCGCTGCCAAATATTCACGGCTCAAATCCACCACACGCTGACGGCTACTATATTCTTTAGATAGCTTAGCAAACTCCTGGTTATTCATCGCCGAAGGATCAGCAATTTTCTTCTCCAGCTCTTCGTGCTGTTTAATTATACTTTCTAACTTTTCTGCAAAACTCATTTTCTTTCCTTAAATATTATAATGCGTGAGCGATAGAGAACTCTTTGCAGGAAGGGGCTTTAACCCCTTCCTCATATTCATGTCGACTATAGAAATAGGACATGAACATTTAGACGGGGTTACAAACCCCGTCTAGCAATAGACCATCAAATAGTCACACAACCCCACAATTTATCACTCAATTCTTCCAGCCTAACTTCCTCTTCCTCACCACTGTCAAAATCTTTCAATTTCACAACGCCAGAGGCCAGTTCGTCATCACCAAATATTATACCTGCTACAGCATTAATAGTGTTAGCGCGTTTCATTCGTTTTTTCACATTACCGCTATAGCCAAGCTCAACATACTGACCTTCATTACGGAGCACCCCAGCGAGCAGCACTGCTTCTTTTTCTGCCTTTTCGCCAATTGGTATTATCGCTATTGGCCGCCTTGCTTCCGGTTTTACATTAAGTAAAGCAACAAGTCGTTCAACACCACCTGCAAAACCAACTGCAGGTGTTTCAGGTCCACCCATCATACCAATCAATCCATCATAACGCCCACCAGCGAGGACTGCATTTTGCGAACCGAGCGCATCTGTAGTAAACTCAAATGCAGTATGGCAATAATAATCAAGCCCACGCACTAAATGCGGATTAACCTTATACTGCACACCCAGCGCATCAAGCCCGCTTCTGACCTCTGCAAAAAATGCCGCAGCCTCATCGTTATAATAATCATTTATAACAGGTGCGCCAGCTACAATCTTTTTATCGCCTTCATCCTTAGAATCCAAAATACGCATTGGGTTTTTCTCTAAGCGCACTTTACTATCCTCAGATAGTTCAGTTTTATACTTACTAAAATATTTCACCAGCGCATCGCGGTAATTTTCACGGCTTGCTTTATCGCCTAACGAATTTATTTCCAATTTGATTTTATCTTCGACACCCAGTTCACGCAAGATATGCGCACCCATTGAGATAATTTCCACATCCGCCAGTGGTTCTGCCACACCTAGGAGCTCAAAGTTTATCTGGTGAAACTGGCGTTGACGCCCCTTTTGCGGCCTTTCATAACGAAACAACGGCCCTGTCGCAAACCATTTAAGCGGCAATTCATTTTGTAAGCCCCCAGAGATAAACGCACGAGCAATCCCTGCAGTAAACTCAGGGCGCAAGGTCATGCTCTCCCCGCCCCTATCCTCGAATGTGTACATCTCTTTGCCCACAACATCCGACTCTTCACCCAGCGTCTTTTTGAATATTTCAGTAAATTCAAACATCGGCGTGGCAATCTCGTTAAATCCATATAGCGAAGATATCTCACGCGCAACATCTGCCACATATGCAAACTGGCGGAAGTCCTCTGCTAGAATATCTTTTGTGCCGCGTACTGGCTGTAGTTTATGTGTCATAATTGCTCCGCAAAGTGGCTAGTGGTTAGTGACTAGTGGCAGCAAAAATGCTACGCATTTGCTGGAATGGGTTTCTAACCCATTCCACATATTCATGTCAATTTTATAAGATTAGACATGAATATTACGACGGGGTTACAAACCCCATCGTACAAAAATGCTACGCATTTTTTTCACTAGTCACTAGCCACAACTCACTAGCCACTATAATTCATACTTACTCCCGCACGCATCATCCCAGGCCATGAAAAACTCCTCCAGATGCGGGCGTGATTCTTTTTCGTTATCTAACATAGATAGCACTTCTGCTATGCTACGGTTATAACTGTCTTTTGTTATTTCTCCCCTATGCTGCATATAGCGCAGGTAAACGAGATAGGTATTTAGCACATCTGTTTCACAATAGTCACGTATTTCTTTTATTTTTCCCTCATCATACATTTGTGATACAGAACCACCATCCACCCCAAACTTACCCGGAAAGCCCATAATTGAGCATGCTTCGTTCAGTTTTATCCGCGCTGAACCACCAAAATCCGAGAGCGCCTCCAGCAAATCGCAATGCCAGTCAAGGCTATAGCGCGAGCTATAGCTGTTCCATTTATCACCCAAACTATATAGCCACGGCGCAGAAATACCATGTTTCATCGCACGGTATTTGAGCACCGGCAAGTCAAAAGTGCGCCCATTGAAGCTTACTAACCTTGGTTTACTACGCCCTAAATAGTTAAACATACCTTCCAACAATTCTTTCTCGCTAGAGTTCTCTTTTCCACCAGAACGTAGTTCTTTTAAGATAAACCGCTCACAGCCATCGCTTCGATCAATCTCCGCTTCCAGGAAACTTATCGCAATAACTTTATGGAAGGGTTGGCGCAGAAATGCATTTTTACCATCAGTAATTTCCAAGTGATATGCCTCCAGCTCTTGGCGCAGCTTGAGCTCATCCTGCTCTAATGTTCCGGTCAGGTTATAGGCAGCTTCGGTATCAGGGATAGTTTCTATGTCAAAAACAAATAAGGTTTGATGCTGCATATTGTGTATGTTAATAGTTAGTGTTGCGTGTTAGTGTTAAGTGTTAGCAAAAAACTTCTGGCACTTAACACTAACACGCAACACTAACTAAACCATTTGGTAACTAAATGAAATTATTTTTTCGCACTATCCTTGCACTATTTATACTTTCATCGCAATCTTTTGCAGGTACTGTTGTTCGCGATGCTGAAATAGAAGGCGTATTGCGCGATATATCCGACCCTATTTTTAAAGCCGCCGGTTTAGATCCCAAATCAATTAATATCTACATTGTAAATGCACCTGAAATAAACGCATATGTTGCAGGTGGTAACAACATATTTATCAATACAAAACTCCTCGGGATGTTTGACCGTCCTGAAATAATTACCGGCGTACTAGCACACGAAACCGGTCATATAGCTGGTAGCCATTTACTGAAAAACGCAGAAGAATCAAAAAATACTACTATCAAAGCAACGCTTGGCTACATGGTTGGCCTTGCAGCTGCAGCTGCAGGCTCTCCACAAGCTGGGATAGCGATCGCAACAGGTGCAGGGCAGATCGCTAACCGCCAGATGCTAAAATATACCAGAAGCCATGAGCAATCTGCCGACCAGGCCGCTTTAAATTATCTCGATAAAATACACCAATCAGCACGCGGGTTACTGGAATTACTGCAAGTGTTATACGGCAAAGAGGTTGGGCTATATGAAAACATCAATCCTTACACTCAAACCCACCCTCTTAGCAAAGAGCGAATTGATCACGTCAAAAACCACATGCAGCGTTCACCATATTCCAATGTACAAACACCGCAAGAAAAACTGGATGAGTTCAGCCATGCTATTACAAAACTAAATGCATTCCTTGAGCCATATGACAAAACCTTAAAGGCATACCCAGAAAGCGACCAAAGCATCAACGCCCATTATGCACGTGCTATCGCATATTACAAAATTCCAAATCTAGAAAAAGCAATCAAAGAAATTAACACCCTGATAGAGCTGCAACCATCCAACCCATATTTTCACGAGCTAAAAGGGCAAATCCTGTTTGAAAACGGCAAAGTAATGGAATCAATCCCCGGCTATAGCAAGGCTGTTGAATTGAAGCCAAATTCCGCTCTCTTACGCATAGTCCTGGCTACTGCACAAATATCCTCTGAAAACGAATCAATGCGGGAAAAAGCCATTAGTAATTTAAAGCAGGCACTGTTAAAGGAAAAACAAAACTCCTTTGCCTGGAACCAGCTAGCCATTGCGTATGGCAGGGGCAACGATTTAGGAATGTCTAATCTGGCACTGGCTGAAGAAGCTTCTCTTAAAGGTAACAAACAAGATGTAAAAAAATTCCTGAAGATGGCAAAAGACCATATAAAACCTGGATCACCAGCAGATTTACGCATGAAAGATTTACAATCTTCAGTCGATACAAAATAACATTTTACGTAACATAGTATTGCATAATTATTTTGCTCTACTTATGATAGCAACATCATTAATATAAGGATTAGTTAAATGACTTCCAGCACCCTAAAAATCGTCGGCCTATTTCTTTTGCTTGTTGTTATAATTGTTTTTTCAGTATTTGGATTATTGAAAGGCACAGTATCAAGCGGCGGCTTAAACAAAGAAGAAGTTGAAAAAATTGTTAGTGATTACATCAGCACTAATCCTGAGTTGATAATAAAATCATTAACCCAGTACCAACAGCAAGCACAGGACAAGCAGGATCTTGAATCGCAAAAAAGCATTACAGAAAAAAAGAATGAATTAGAAAACGATGCTTCATCCCCTGTAGCAGGCAACCCTAAAGGCGATGTAGTTATTGTTGAATTCTTTGATTATTCTTGCGGTTATTGTAAGAAAGTACTGCCAAGCATAAGTGAATTACTAAAAGAGGATAAAAACATAAAAGTAATCTTTAAAGAATTCCCTATTTTAGGCCCTAATTCACTACTTGCCTCACAAGCAGCTATAGCTGTTTACCAGTTAGCACCTGAAAAATATTTTGATTATTACTCAGCTGCAATGAAAGAACATATTTCAGGCAAAGATTCTATCCTTAAAATCACTACCAACGAGTTTATACCTGGCGCTATTGATCTGGATGAATTCAAAGCCCGCATTAAAGCAGCCCGTGAAAAGAAATAGTATTAGTAAGTGCAAGTAGACTTACTTGCACTTACTACTCATTAACAACTGTTCCTCTGGTAATAATCACATCGCTATCCAGCAGGAATTTTGGGTTCAGCATTGGTTTATAACGCAATTCTTCATAATAAGGCCTGAAATCAACTTTGGTTTGCTTCACTAGCTCTTGGTAGGAATCGATGACGAAATAGGTTTCCTGCAGGTCGTAATAATGGTAATCACTTTGCATTATGCGCTTTATATCAAATTTTAAGCGATGCGGGCGCATGTCTTGGATTGCATACTTAGATTCCGTTTCAGAAGATAAAATCCCCGCACCATAAATACGAATTCCGTCCGGTGTATTTATCAGGCCAAATTCGATAGTGTACCAATAAAGCCGGGTGATTTTTACCAGGCCGCCATCTATTTTTGCCGCTTTCAAGCCGCCTTTGCCATAGGCTTCGATAAAATCAGCTATGTATGGATTCATCAACATTGGCACATGGCCAAAAAGGTCGTGAAAAATATCGGGCTCGGGCAGGTATTTTGCGACTTCCGGCGAGCGCAGCCAGTATGTTACCGGGAAACGGCGATTAGCTAAATGACCAAAGAATACCTCATCAGGGACAAGGCCAGGGACGGCAACGATTTTCCAACCGGTGGCGGCCTGCAGCTTTTTGTTGATGTCTTCAAATTTTGGGATACCGTTTGGCTTATCAAAACCCATTTGTTTGATGTAGTCTATGTAATCAGGGTGAGCGAGGTCAGGCAGAATTTGTAGCTGGTTTTTACATAGCTGATTGAATAGTGCATGATGTGCTGGAGTATAATCATCCCAGAATTGTGGGATGACAAAGGTTTCCTTATCCATCAGCGGATAGGTAGCCCAGTTATCGCCTTTTTTTATGCCAGTGGTCATTATGTTATTGTACTGCATTTGCTGCACAACCTCAAGGGGTTGACAGTTGGTAATAATTAACGGCGTCTGACTTTTACCCTTTCAAAAGAACGCATACCACCAAGACCCAATATTCCCATCAGGATTGTATATAGTGAATCCATTTCGAACGCTGGCAATACAATCGGATGGTTAAATACTGATGCAAAGAATGCCATAAATGGTTGCAGGATAAAATGATACGCAAGTCCAACCGTGCATACCCATCCACAAAACGGGCGCCATCTTCTGGCGAATTTGTCATCACTTGCAGCTTCAACTTTATTTAATTCGGTTTGCGCAATAAGAAGCTGCGTGTCGGCCTGTATATTAGCAATATGTTTGGCGTTTTGTAATTGCATCTTCTCCAGCTCACCCGATTGCTGTAACTTTAGCAATTCAAGCTTTGCAGCTTCTTTATCTGCCGGGTTAGGAATAACCTTATCAATTATTTGCATTCCAGCTGAAACTATATCATCTTTCCCTAACATTATGTATCTCTCTAATGGTTAATTAGAGGTTAAAATACATAAATTTTTTGCAACCGCAATAGGATAAGTAGGAATCAAGAATCTGGAATCTAGAATTAAGAAGCTTAGAATTTTTTATCTTTTCTAGATTCCTGATTCTAGAATTCTTGATTCTTTCTTAAGCCATCTTCGCACCCAGCCCAATAGTCTCCGCCAACTGACGCAGGCGTTTCTGGATAGCTTCACCATCTAAGTCATCATGTTCATTCATGTGCAAAATTAATTTGCCACGTTTTATTTCAAGATTGGTTTCAGATAATATCCCTATATGACTACCACTGATATTACGCGCCAGGCGCATAGCCATGCCGATGACCTGCGCAGAATGTATACTCCTTTGGGTAAGCAGTGGCTGCATAGTAGAAACGATTTGTTCATCAGGAAAGCTACTATAGCGGCAATAAAGTGTTTTAGCGATAAACACCCTGTCCTGATGGTTCAGGCCAATCAGTGAGGAATCCATCACTTTGCGGTAGGCCAGCTCACCGCGGTATTCGGTGTTTTCATAGCAGGAGATTTCGCTCATTATGCAGGCGGCGAGACGCAAGCGTTTTTCACTTTCGGTTTCGTCTTTAAATAATGGGGACATCCATTCGGCCAGTTCGTAACCATATTCCGGGTTACGCATGATTTTGCCCATCATCTCAATAGCGCCGGAAATAAGGGCATCTTCTGATTTTTTGTATTTAGTAAGCTGTGAAAATAGCAATCCCTCACGCACACCGAAGGCGGCAAAAACTATATCCTTAGGTTTGCCGGTTTTGATTATCCTTTCCAGTATCAATGCCGCATAAGGTAAATAGTCTGAACGCCTGGCAGAAATACCAGGTATTTTTTGTAAGGATTCATCCGACATACGCGCAACAATATGCAAAGTATTAAGCAAATCCTCGGCAGGGACTGTATAATTATGAATAACTTTTAGCGGATAATTCTTGCGTCCCATATGCACTTTAGCAATATTACGGAAAGAACCTCCCACCGCATAAAAACTTTTGTCTTTCAGGTTTTCCTGTAAAGGAAATTTACCAATATAACTATCAATAAACTGCCTTAGCTCTTCTTTGGTATTAGCGTTCTCTGGCGTACGTAACGGCCCTATAGGATATGATTCACCAGATGTACATATTTGTTCATCTTTCACCCCGATTAGCTCAAGGCTGCCACCACCCAAATCACCTACAACGCCCTGGGCATAAGCAACTGATGAAATAATCCCCAGGCACGCATATTCAGCTTCCTGCTTACCAGAGAAAATGCTGATTTTTATGTCATATGCATTTTCCAGCTTACTTACGAATTTGTTTCCATCTTTAGCATCACGCACTGCAGAAGTTGCAAAGATATTGATTTTGCTTACTTCCATCACCTTTGAAAGCTTTACAAATCGCCTTATCGCCTCTTCCGCCTCTAACACACCTTTCTTATTAAGTACTCCGGTTTTGTTAATGTCTTTGCCAAGTCCGCATAATACCTTCTCGTTAAACAACGGCGCGGGCGAGCGTTTCAAACCATCATAAATCACCAGACGGACAGAGTTAGACCCTATATCTATTACTGCTACTGGTTTAGTAAATTGCATATTAATCCTCTATTAACATAAATTAATTAGCCTCAAGTGTTAGCGGTATCACCCCTCTCCCGTGGGGAGAGGGGGCGGAAAAGGAACTAAGAAAGTAAGAACTATGAACTTTGAATAGATTCTTTCTTATATTATTAATTCAAATTCTTGATTCTACCTTCGCCCCCTCACCCTAACCCTCTCCCCACGGGAGAGGGAACTCCTCTACTGCATTTTTCTTCCTTCCCTTTTGCGCTTTTGCGCTATTTATTTCTTCCTCTTCTTTCTAAACAACCTATAAATCTTATTACGTTGTTTCTTGGTCGCTTCTGCTGTCAGTGCTTTGCCACGACCAGATAGGCTAGGATTTTTCATAAAATATCCATGCGCCGAAAAAGAAATATTAGTATGTGCCAGCCTGGAATATGTACCATCAGCATTAAGATTCCAGCTTTGTTTTATATCCTGCAAATTAGCAGTCATTATCTGCCCCATAATCTGCTCATGCACGGTAGAATTATTTATCGGCACCAGAACTTCAACACGGCCATTTAAATTGCGAGGCATCCAATCCGCAGAGGAAATAAAAACCTTTGCTTCTGGCGATGGCAGTTTATACCCATTACCAACACATAATATCCGCGCATGTTCTAAAAATCTTCCCACTACGCTCTTTACCCGGATATTATTAGAAAAGCCAGGAATTCCAGGACGAAGTCCACATATACCGCGCACAAACAAATCGATTGATACCCCCGCTTGCGATGCAACATAAAGCGCATCGATAATATCAGGGTCAATCAGCGCATTCATCTTTGCCCATATGTTAGCTGGTCTACCTGCTTTAGCATGTTCAATTTCAGCTTCAATCAATTCCATAATCTTTTCACGTAAGGATAAGGGAGAGATTGATATTTCATTATACTGTGCGTGAGTAGAACTGCCGGTTAGGTAGTTAAATAAATAAGCGGCATCTTCACATATGAGGTTGTTACAGGTAAAGTATGAAAGGTCAGAGTAAGTACGGGCAGTGACGGGGTGATAGTTACCAGTACCAAAATGCACATATGATTTTAGCTCTTCATTTTCGCGGCGTACTACCAATGAAACCTTGGCGTGCGTTTTCATGTTAACAAAACCAAAAACCACCTGCGCCCCTGCCCGCTCAAGATTTTTTGCCCATTTGATATTTGATTCCTCATCAAAACGCGCTTTTAATTCCACTACTACAGTTACTGATTTTCCTGCCTCAGCTGCTTCTATCAGCGCTTTAACTATCGGTGAGTTGCTGCTGGTGCGGTAAAGCGTTTGTTTGATGGCCACAACATTGGAGTCAGCTGCAGCCTGCTGCAGAAAGTTTACTACTACATCGAATGTTTCGTAAGGGTGATGGATTACAATATCCTTAGATGCTATTGCAGCAAAGCAATCTCCACAAAAATCATTTATCCTCTCAGGAAACCGCTCTTCGTATGGTTTGAATTTTAACTTTCGTTTGTTGCAAGCATATAATTCATTGATACTTTCAAGCCCGGGAGTATCTTTCACCTTAATTACGTCATCAGGCTCAACACTTAATCCGCTGCTTACAAACTTACTTAAATCCTCTGTCGAAGCTTTTATTTTCAGAAGGATTACTCTTCCGCGTTTTCTTTGTTTTACCGCTGATTCAAAATGGCTAACTAAGTCTTCCGCCTCATCTTCAATAGCAAGGTCGCTATCACGCGTTAAATGGATAACACCAAAACCTGAAATTTCCTTGCCCGGAAATATTTCATTGATAAACAGGTTAATCACATCTTCTAGCATAATAAAGCGTTCAGATTTACCTTTCAGGCGAATAAACCTCGGCAATTTGCTAGGCAGCAGGATAATGGCGTACATATCCCTTTCCAGCCCCTTAAACTGCAGCACTACTGCAAGGCCTAAATTAGGCAGGAACGGGAACGGATGGGCCGGGTCAACCGCGATTGGCGAAAGCGCAGGAAAAATATTATGCAGGAAATGCTCGCGCAGCCATTTTTTATCATTGTCTTTAAGCGAGTATGGCAACTCAATTTTTATCCGCTCACGCCTGAGTTCCTCTTTCAATTTCTTCCAGCATTCTTCCTGACGCGCCATTAATTCGTGTGATTTGATGCGGATTTTTCCCAGTTGTGCAGCAGGAAGCAAACCATCAATGCTAAGCTCATCAATATGATTACGCACCTGCTCTTTTAAGCCCGCAACCCGCACCATAAAAAATTCATCCAGGTTATTGGCCGATATCGATAGGAACTTAACGCGCTCTAACAGCGGCACTTCATGGTTATCAGCTTCTTCTAATACGCGGGTATTAAACTCCAACCAAGACAGCTCACGGTTGATAAACCTGTCATTGGGTCTATCAAAGAAACCTTTGGTGAGGAGTTTATGTTTGTTCATAGTAAATTAATTTGTAACAGTGTAACAGTGTAACAGTGTAACGGTAACAATTAATATTTTACTGTTATACCGTTATACTGTTATACCGTTATACTAATTACTTATAAATAGGAATAAACGTAAAGATAAAAGAACCATGAAAAAACTTTACCTCCTCCGCCATGCAAAATCAGATTATCCGCAAAATGTGGATGACCACGATCGCCCACTTAACAAGCGCGGCCAGGAAGCCTCTAAGCTAATCGGTAAATATATTAAGGAAAACAACTTAATCCCTGAAAAAATCCTATGCTCAGATGCAGTTAGAACCAGCATGACCGCTAAAAACATTACCCGTGAAGCTGGAGCCAACATTACCATATCATTTATGAAAGAATTATATCTGGCAACACCCGGTGAGATACTCAAGATTCTCGCAAAGGTAGATGATAAAGTAAATTCAGTTATGGTAGTTTGCCATAATCCGGGGGTAGAGCAATTGGCTAAATTACTGACTGCCAGCGGCGATGCAAATTCCATAGCACAATTGAAAACTAAATACCCAACCGCAGGCCTTGCTTGTTTTTCCATTGATACTGAAAGCTGGGGCGAGATAAATCCGGGCAGTGCGAATTTAGATAGGTTTGTTATTCCGAGAGAATTGGAATAAGTAGAACTTTGGAATTAAAGGTTGACCTCACCGCTGGCGTCATGCTGAATTTATTTCAGCATCCAGCTTTCAGGTCTAATAAGTATTTGGTCTAATTATTGTGCTAGCAATAAAAAGAAACTACATAATATTTTTGAACCCTGGACCCTGAAACAAGTCCAGCATGACGCTAGAATTGAGGCTTCAGGATAAATAATTGTAAAAACCACCTAGTTTCAAAGTACAACTATTAAAAATGACAGAAAACAACTTCAAAACCTACCGCGACTCCTACGTAATCAAAGACCGCGTAACCAACCCTAAAATCATCGCCGGTCACAAAAGCTATTATGCCGGTTATTACCACGGCCATCATTTTGAGGAATGCGTGCGTTATCTCGATGACGCCGATAGCAGTAAGGATTGCGATAAGCTGATTATCGGTAAATATTGCTCTATTGCATCTGGCGCAGTGTTTATGATGTCAGGCAATAATGGCCACCGGCTTGATTGGATTGCCCTTTATCCACTGGATATCATTGAGGAAAACAAACCACGCAGCCGCAAAAACCTGATGGGCTACCAAAAGAAGGGCGATACGGTAATCGGTAATGATGTGTGGATTGGTACCGAAGCGATGATTATGCCGGGGGTTATTATTGGCGATGGCGCGGTAATTGGCGCACGGGCCGTAGTGACAAAGGATGTTGCGCCTTATGCAGTTTTGGCGGGCAACCCAGCGCAGGTGATTAAAAAACGCTTTAGCGATGATGAAATTGCTATTCTGCTGGAGGTAAAATGGTGGGATTGGAGTGAGGATAAGATTAGGGGAAATATGCAGAGGCTTAGGAGCGGGGATGTGAGGAGCTTATGGAATGTATTATAAGCCGAGCCGTTTATCGTCATTGCGAGGAGGCGAATTCTTCATGAGTTCGACGCGGCAATCCAGCTTATTTACTTAAAACAAAAACAAGGAATATGGATTGCTTCTTCGTACTCCCAAGGGCTCGACTTATCGCAATGACGATAAACGATAGATTTTGCAAAAACTTTTTTATGTACTTTTAGCAAATAAACCAACTATATTATTTAAAAACAGGAGGTTTTATGATAATAAACAAGGTAGTTGTTTTAGGCTTGGGCAAAGTTGGCGCGTTGGTTGCAACACTGCTCGGTGAAGCAGGTTTCAAGGTAACAGGTATTGACGCAGTAGCACGCAAGGATTTACCGTTTGATATAATAAAAGGCGATGTTTCAAGCGCCTCATTTCTTTCTAAAAACTTAAAGAAATTTGATGCGGTAGTTTCGTGCCTGCCATATCATTTAAACCAGAATGTGGTTAAAGTTGCGGCAGAATCTGGCGTGCATTACTTTGATTTGACCGAAGATGTGCCGACTGCCAATTATATCAAGAAATTAGCCAAAACTACCAAAAGCGTACTTGCCCCACAATGCGGCCTTGCCCCTGGGTTTATCGCCATAGTCGGCGCTAGCCTTGCTGAAGATTTTGACGAAATTCGCTCAATTGAACTGCGTGTTGGCGCGCTTCCTCAATCACCAAAAGGCGAGCTTGGCTATGCATTTAACTGGTCAGCAGAAGGCGTAGTAAACGAATATTTAAATGACTGCGAAGTTATCAGCAACGGCAAGGTAAAAATGGTTCCAGCTATGCAGGACTTAGAAAAAATCGTAATTGGCGGAAATAGACTAGAGGCCTTTACTACTTCCGGCGGGCTGGGTACAATGTGTGAAACCTATACCGGCAAAGTGCAGGAACTGAATTACAAAACCATGCGCTACCCAGGCCACATGAAGTTCATGCGCTTTTACTTCCATGAACTGATGATGAGTAATGATCGCGCACATGCCGGTGAGATATTGGTAAAAGCCAAACCTCCGGTAAATGACGACGTAGTTTATGTCCACGCAGCAGTAGAAGGCTACAAGAAAAAATCCGGCCGCAAGGAACTTTGCCGCGATGAGTTTGTAAAAGCATATTATCCAAAAGAAATAGCTGGCAAAGAATGGCGTGCAATATCCTGGACTACTGCTTGTTCAATTGTATCAGTGATTGAGATGGTGGCAAAAGGTGTGCTGCCGAAAAAGGGCTTTTTGAAGCAGGAAGATATTGCATTGGATAAGTTTTTGAAGACAAAAAGCGGCGCGTATTATAGTGCAGGTAGTTAGTGCAAGTGTAAGTAAAGTTAGACCCCGCAGTAAGGATGCGGGTACTTACACTAACTACTTGCGCTTGCACTCACTATGTTAATGGAGGAAATTATGAGTTTGAAAGGTACATTGAAAGATTTAGGTGTAAAACTCGATAACTACAAAGGCACTGACCTTGATGTAATCTCCCCTATCGATGGCAAAAAAATCGCCAGTATCAAATGCGATGATTCACATAGTGTGGATGAAAAAATCAGCAAATCAGTAAACGCATTTCACCATTGGCGCGAGGTGCAGGCGCCAAGACGCGGCGAACTTATCAGGGTGTTTGGCTATCATTTACGTAAACACAAAGAGCAACTAGCCGAAATCATAACATTGGAATGCGGCAAAATCCCGCAAGAAGCACAGGGTGAAGTACAAGAGATGATTGATATCTGCGATTTTGCAGTTGGCCTGTCGCGCCAGATTGGTGGACTGACTTTACCATCTGAACGCGCAAACCATGTGATGCATGAAAACTGGCTCCCCCTTGGCCCTGTTGGGGTAATCAGCGCATTTAACTTCCCCGCAGCAGTGTGGGCATGGAACTTTGCGCTGGCAGTTGTGTGTGGTGATTCGGTTATCTGGAAGCCATCGGAAAAAACTCCACTTACCGCCCTTGCCTGCCAGGGTGTATTTGAAAAAGCAGTGAAAGAATTCGGCGAAGTGCCGGAAAACCTTTCTCAAATAATACTTGGTAAAGCTGCAATTGGCGAGCAATTGGTAAACGATAAGCGCGTATCACTGGTGAGCGCTACGGGCAGTTGCCACATGGGTAGAATTGTAGGTAGCGCTGTGGCGCAAAGGTCAGGACGTTCATTACTGGAACTGGGCGGTAACAACGCAATCATAGTAACCAAATCAGCGGATTTAAATACGGCTCTGCCTTCGATTTTGTTTGGCGCGGTCGGAACTGCCGGCCAGCGCTGCACCACAACGCGCAGGCTTTTTATCGACAGGCACATTTACGATGCATTATTTGAACGCCTACGTGAAGCCTATGATAGCTTAGGCGATAAAATCGGAGACCCCCGCAGCAAAGGCACATTAATCGGGCCACTTATCGACAAACAATCATATGATAATATGCAAGAAGCACTAAATATTGCCTATAGCGAAAGTGGCGAGGTTTGCGGTGGACACAGGGTGCTGCATAAAAAATACCCCAATGCCTATTATGTGCATCCGGCATTGGTAAAATTGCGTCACCAGACTGAAATTGTACGCAAAGAAACATTCGCCCCAATCTTATATGTTATGCCATATGATACGCTAGAAGATGCAATTTTCATGCAAAATGACGTCAATCAGGGGCTATCATCATCAATATTTACCACCGACCTGCGCGAAGCTGAGATATTTAAGAAATACAGCGATTGCGGCATCGCCAATGTTAACATCGGCACTAGCGGAGCAGAAATTGGCGGCGCATTTGGCGGCGAGAAAGAAACTGGCGGCGGACGTGAATCAGGTTCAGATTCCTGGAAGAATTATATGCGCAGGCAAACCAGCACTACATATTATGGCACCAGCACACCTGCGTTGGCGCAAGGTATTAAGTTTGAGTAAAAATACCGGAAGGATTTCCTTCCGGCATTTCTAGGAGTTTTAGGCGACCTGTCCTCCGAAACCTTGGCGAAGGATGGATGTTTAGATAAACCTACATGAGCCGATAAACGACAACGTAAATACATTACCTTAAATTGCTATATTAAGACCTGCTTCCGGTATATGAAGACCCATAAGGGTTGCTTTCATCATCGCTATAACGGCTGCCAAAACCATCGCCTGAACCACGGCTAGCATTACCATAATCACCTGAACTACCGTATTGCTGGCTATAATCTCTCGAGCCCCCACCGCCATAGCTACCAGAACTGCCATAACCACCCTGGCTGCCAGAGCTACCATATTGGCCGCCCCTTGAGCCGCCCCTTGAACTACCTGAGCTGCCATATCCACCACCTGAACCATATTGGCCACCGCTCGAGCCACCATAGCCACCTTGTCCGCCGCCACTATAACCACCCCGTGACCCACCATATTGCTCACCGTAATCTTTTGATCCGCCTCCGTATCCGCCTCTTGAACTTCCAGAGCCACCATAGCCACCTTGCCCGCCGCCACTATAACCACCCCGTGAACCACCATATTGCTCACCGTAATCTCTTGATCCGCCGCCGTAGCCACCTCTTGAACTTCCAGAGCCACCATAACCACCCTGATCACCGTAACCTCCACCTGAACCATATTGGCCACCGCTCGAGCCACCATAGCCACCTTGTCCGCCATATTGCTGGCTATATCCTCCCCCCTGCCCACCATAACCACTTCTGGATCCACTACCAGACGACCCACCATACTGACTGCCGTAATCACTACTTGAACCACCTGAGCCGCCATATCCCGAACTACTGCCAGAACCACTTCTCTGCGACTGGCCGCCTGAGCTGCCGCCGCTGCTTCCGCCAAAATATCCTTCTTCATCAAAATCTTGATAACTATCTCTACGATTTGCCATAAAAAACCTCCTACGGTTAAAATATAAGGGTTAATACAAGGAGATTTATTTCGAACAATGTAATAGATGTTCTTCCTTGCTTAAACCCAATTTATGGGAAGACCTATAAAATATCTATTATAGTGAAATGGCCGTTTATTAGCTTTTGGATAAGTATAACTTTAATGGTGCCAAATGGTGCTCCGAGGGCAACCTGATACAAAAAGTAACTTATTGATAAATAATATTAAATGAAGTTACGGTTTGTTCTAATACCACCAAAAGTACCACCAAAGTGCTTTTTGAATACCTCTTTTATCGACATTATTTTCATAAAACCATTTGTACAAACAATTCAAATGGGATGATAAACAATATGTCGGTACTTACACCAAAAGCCTTAGCAATATCCATTAAAAAATATAAAGCCAGCCATCCGCGCAGTACCATCATTAATTTTGAAGGGGAGCCGCAGGAATATGAAATAGAACAGCCAGGCTGGATATTATTGAGACTCTAGAAAAAATTATAGAGAATTTCCAGCTAGAAAGGAACCTCGCTATTAAAAGGGAGGTTCCTTAGCAAAGTCTAATGTAGGAAAATTACTCCTGAATCTGCTCTAAATTGGAACGTATAGATTCTGCCAGAAAATAATTATTTATATGATAAGAACCTTCGTTATCTTCCCGCATCCTGTCACAAAGAAGAGATGCTTTTTTAGCTATATCATTAAAAGTTCTTACAGGAGCATTCGCAAAATTAGAAATACTTCTTTCTAAATCATCAATTCCTTCTCGAAGCTCTTCATCACTTCTTGTTGAATTGTGCTCTAATTCATAATTCTTAGATACTATCTCCTTATATAACCTTTCAGCTAAAGAATCACTTACACCTAAAGACTCCTCTTTTAGCACCAATTGAACAAAGTCTTCTTCGATTTCTTGCTCATTAAATATAGAGGCCAATTTAAGACGTGCTTTTTTGTCTTCGATAGTTAAAGGATTATACTTTTTGCAAATTTCTTCAAGTGCATCTAGGAGGCGGTCATGAGGTTCTACCGATTCATCCATTAAAGAATTTATCAACGATCTACTTACTTTTATACTCTCGTAACACTTTATCAGATCAGAAAGAGAATAATCTTTCCATTTTTTTAGCACTTCATTTATAGTATCATCAATATCCTTAATACCCGTTTCTGATTTTTCTTCTAAATATTCGAAATATTTTGCAGCAGCCTCTATATTCGAAATAGCTTCATGGCAATCTTCATTATCCAAACCTTCTAAAAGCTTTACCGCCTTTTCAAGAAAAGCATTAGCTTCATTTGAGCACGCTGCTGTTTTGAATACAGCTGCTTCCTCTTTTTGAATCCTATTAAACTCTTTCATAATGCCATCCTCACTTGCATTAAGAACTGTAATATAATTTTGAATAGGTTTTTTTGATAAGTTAGCTTGTAACATAATCCATCTCCTTATTAAAGTTGATAAAAAACAAATATGATATATAATATATCATATGCAATTATAAATTGCAATACAGTATATCATTAACAAATAATAAATATCAAACTATGATAACCGGGATACAAATTAGAGCAGCAAGAGCAATGCTAAGGTGGAAAGCGAAAGACCTAGCAGATAACTCAGGTGTAAGTTGGGCTACCATTCAAAGAATGGAAACAGAAGATGGCACACCAAATACTTTAGCCAAAAACGTAATTTTAATAAAAAATACTCTTGAGAACGCAGGAATAGAATTTTTCCCGGATAATGGGGTAAAATTAAAATGATGTATAAACCTTAGGGTATTGCATCAAACGTACTCAACATTCACCACCTTAAATTCGCACTCTTGCGGTAAAACCATTGGATTTTCCTGAAAGTATTTCGCCTTTTTGCCATCCTCGGTTTCTTCTGGGAATACTACAATAGGTACAAGATTTTTCTTCTTGATGTTCCATGATTCGAGTTTTTTCAACCTATTCCTTATATTTGTCATTTTGTTTTTCCTAAAGTTTAATTCCGGTTACCATTTCTTCTATTGCTTTAGCGCATGTATCTAGCAAAGTTTCTTTTGTAGCATCCTCAATTTGCGTTTTTACTTTTGCAAGGGTTTCTTTGGAAGGGGCGTATTCTTCAATATCTATATACTTTATTTCCACATCAGGTATTAGCGGTTTCATGCCTGGATATGATGCAACAAGGTGTTGTGAAAATTCATAATCATCACAAGCCATATTGAAAAACCCAATTGATGAATCCAGCATATTCTCGCAGCTTGTAGCAAGCGGCATCATGTTCACTTTTACTATCTCATCAAATATTTCACACAATGCAATACATGCAGTGTAGTATTTTAAATGCTTAATTGCCGACTTATAGAAAGCGTTTATAAGTTCAGCATCTCTTACTATTCTTTCCTGTTCATTTTTAAGGTAAAGAGGGTCAAACATATTAACCACGTGAGGCTTGCAGCCATATTTTCCAATCTGATTACGCTTTGCATCAATAAATTTGTTCCATTCATCCTCACAGCCATCAACCAGCCAGCGTACTTGAAATAAACGTATTTTTGATAATATAAGATTAAAATTATATCCGGCTGAAAGTGCGCTGCTATTTGCCATGTTGCGGAGATTCGGAATAACATCATCTATCTGCATCCATTTATTAAATGAAGGATATTCCTCTCGCCTGCCATCGAGGCTATTATATACGCTTTGAGCTTCCGCATCGGTGTAAGTCCTTGTCAACCCAAAATTATCCTGTATTAAGTCAGTAAGCAGAATAGACGCTACTTCTCGCCCTGTAAGTTTTTTATTCATAAGTTGTTTCGCCTTAAATTTTGTAACCATATCTATAACCATTCCCATATATATTTAGTTCCTAGATTTTATTAATGATTCTAGATGTTCAAGCTTCTGTTCCAGCTCAAGCGTCTCGATAGAACGGCGTAAATTCTCAACCATTGCAGTAATCGACTGGCCTTCGCTGGGGGTTATTTCACCATCACTAACCGCCTTAATAACTGCGCCAACTGCTGCAACTATGTCATTAAGCTTATTGATTACCGGCATTTCAAAAGTTATGGGGCTATCCTTCCGTGCTGGTAATATGCGCTCCATAACAAGACGAATTGCTGTCATATCGCCTGCTTTTGCAAGCTCTATAGCTTTTCTTGTAATAGTTTCAGATTCACCATCGAGCAGCTCTTGTATAGCCAGCGTGGTTTTATTACGCGCACCTTTTGGCTTTCCGTTGGGGTTGCCGGATTGACCTTGCTTAAATTGCCAAGGTTTAGAATCTGACTGTATTTTATCTGTATTTTCAGTATCAGGCATTTTTTAAACTCTCTATAAAAGTTTCTGGTACAGACATTTCGACACCAGATTCTAAATCCTTTAGTGCAGTTTCTAGCTCTTCTGTAGAAAGTGTCTGCAAGTAAGCACTAATAATTTTATCACCCTCACTTTGTGGCGTTGTTTCCGAAAAACCAAACTGTTTAAAAAGCTTATCAATGCGTGTATTAAAGTTATTTGTCATATAAATAATTCCGTTTTGTGTATTGTTAAATTTCAGCATCGCAATGAGCTAACCGCTCCGCTTCTTCCATGCTGTAACCAGCATCAAACTCAATAATGGCCGCTCGCTCGTTAATGAGATAAAGCAGCTCTTCGTTATTTTCAGGTGTAACGGGTGTAACATGTGTAACAACCGTAGTTTCTCTGGTCTGTATCGTTACACCTGCATTTGTTTTAGGTGTAACAGGGTGTAACACGCTATGGTAATCTTGTTGTGGTTTGTTACACCTGTTACTCTTTAAAACCTCTATAGGTGTAACAATGTCAGGTATGCTACTACCATTGAAATTACTTAAGATTGCCGTTGTGTTACACCTTGTAACACCTGTTACACCATCAAATGTAAGAGATGCAAAATAATCTATCATTCAGCCACCTCCACAAAAATAGCGGGTGTAAACTGCATCATTCTTTTTGTACCAATACCAGGTATTCGGTTAGTTATTACGTATCTTCCTACGGGGTCACGCAATAACAATTTCCTCTCTGCCAGTTCTTTTTTAACCATTTGTGGGTCAAAGCCTTTGCATATTTCTTTATTGAAAGTTTCCGTATGGACAAGGAATTCATAACCACCAACCACTTTACGTTTATATCCGGCCTGATTGATTATTCTTTCATCTTTGCTGGTTTCATACTCATTACCTATAAATGCAAAGCGGCTGGAATGGTGGGCTTCAAAAAATGCTCGCACCTGATTTATAGCTTCATCAACCTCATAAGAACCAGAACCACCCCTTGCTTCCAGCCAGGCTTGAAAACAAACGCCAGCAGCAACTAGAGCCTCACCTATAGCATAAGGCAGAATACCTAATTTAATTGCTAATTCGCCTGCCGCTGCAACTAACACAAAACGGTGTGCTACACGTTGTACCTGACCATCAGCATCCTGCGGCAGGTACTGTGCAAAGAAGTCCCCCTGCATCTGCTTTATGATTGCTGGTAGTTGATCTTTTACAGGTGATAAATATGGAAGGAATGCACGAATGGCAGTGCCATAATACTTACCAGAATTATCTTTAAGATGATGAGCAAGCGCATTGCCATCCTTGAAGCCATGCACCGTATCAAATAGCCTGTGGCCTTTGTTTGCATCTGCCGGAATATCCGCCATGCGCGTAAGCATGCCAGCTTGCGCCTTTTTTCCGGCTTCATTAATCTTATCGGAAATGGAAATTTCACCAGTGCTTAAAAATAAAATGTTCCATTCAAATTTTTTCCGCAATCCACCTTTCGCTTTCAGACGGTTCTTACCTGATCCATTTGCCAACATATAAGCAATTTCACCTGCTTCCTTACCATCGACCTGTCCCAACTCATCAAGACAAAGCAATGCGTTGTTATGCGCCTCTGCAACTGCTTCCAATGCGTTGCCAGTTGCCTTCCATTGCTGGATATATTTTGAACTTCCCCATACTGAGGCCGCAACTGCAAGGGCGGTAGATTTACCGATAGAACTCGCACCTTTGAGATTAAAGCCGCCGCTTTCTGCATGCAATAATGGCAATAGAGGAGCAGCAAAAGCGCATGATATAGAAAATATAAGACGGCTATTGCCCTGGCATGGCAATGCAATATTATCCTGCCACTCCTTTAACGTACCAGCCGTGCGAAAACCAAGGTAATTACCATTGTCACTTTGCAAGTAAATTTCATCAGTGGCCGGTATCGCGCCATCTGGTAAAATGAAGTGGTTGTCATACCAGCCTATGCGTGAAGTGCAGGTTGCCCGCTTATCCAGTTTAATACTTTGCAAATATTCAGTGAGTTTATTTCTAGCTGTTTTTTTAGTGGTAAGGCGAAGCCCCAAAGACAATAGCAATCCATATAGTTCAGAGCAATCACCGCTCAATAGCTCCATTGGTATAGCGCATTCGTGAGTATGCCCATCAAGGTCTTTAAATTTTGTTAGCCTGCCCCAATTCTCATTGCTGCTATCGCGGGTATAGCTTACAACGTGGATAGGTGAACAAATCCATTCTAATATGGCGTCGTCTTTGCCAGTATCATAGTAAAGTCCTTTTTCATTTAAGGTAAAGCCTGGAGGCAGTTTAAACTTAGTCGGAGTGCTTGTTTTAGAGAGTAATTGCCTCCTGACTTCTTCCAATCCTGCCAGCACATGTAGATCGTTAAAATCAGTAGGTTTGCTATCCCTTTTTATCGCGTCATAAAACTCCGGCGACACCACCATGCAATCATGTTTTTCCGCCGCTTCTTCTGCTTTGATTTTTCCAGTATTAACCTCGCCCCATTGGTCGTTATCGGCGGCAATAGTAATGGTAATATTGGGGTATTGGGATTTGATAGCGGCAATAACCGGCTCAAGGTTGCCAGCGTCAAAAGCTATAACTGTAGTTATACCTGTTGCTTCATATATGCTTGCGCCTGTTGCATAGCCCTCACACAAATAGATTGCGCTGCTACTTTGCAAATCATCAATAACATGAAAGCAGCCTTTTTTCCTGCCGCCAGCCAGAAAGCGTTTATTGCCGTTGTGGTAGATAACCTGCAAACTCCATAGCTTGCCAGTAATATCACGCACCGGCACAACAACAGATTGTTTACCGTAGCTCACACCATAAGCATTAACTTGCTTTCGTTTTAGATATTGCGAGTCGCCAGTTTCCAGCAACTTACTCCATAAAATAGAAGCATTTGCGGAGGCTTTTTCTTGCTGTTCCACTCGTATTAACTCAGCCTTTTTTTTGGCCGCTACAACAGACTGCTTGCGCTGTTCTATTTCCTGTGGTGACAAAGTATGTAAGCTTTTAGGAAACCAATCTTCTTTAATATCGCTGGCGAAATCCTCAAAATGAATACCGTCATCACCCAGCTGGATAGCAGA
The DNA here is from genome assembly GCA_021323415.1 of Rickettsiaceae bacterium. Lineage (GTDB taxonomy): Bacteria > Pseudomonadota > Alphaproteobacteria > Rickettsiales > UBA6187 > JAJONM01. The sequence continues at coordinate 18,086 of JAJONM010000018.1, read as the reverse complement.
ATAGCGGTTATTCTTTCCCCAGCGTGTGAAATCACCGGATTCAATAGGGTTTTGTGGTAATGGCACATTTCGTTCTGCAAAGAATTGTTCAAACATCACACCTCCTTGCGGTTAAGGAGTTTCAGCAATTTACCGATTAACCTATCCAGCACTTTGCCCAAATGTTGCCATGTTTCGTCTTGATAATCCTCTATAGTTATGCTATCGGTGGAAGCGTCTGAATTACATAACCCACCTTGTCCAGAGGTGGGTATTTCATTTATAATATTCATTACTATGCCCTCCTTGCGTCACGGGACTCAAGAAAGTTTTCGATATCAGAAGCCCACCAGCCACATGCGCGCCCACCTTCAAAGATTTTGAAATTAGCAGGAAATTTTCCTGCCTTTATTTGAGCATAAATCCATGAAGGACTTAATTTTGTAAGTTCTACAACTTCCCAAAGACGTAAAACGCGCCGAGAAGACGTTGATTCTTTTTGTATCATTATCTATTTCTCCATATTTAATACAGCAATATGCTGCTGGTTATTAGTTTATGGCAATAGATAAGTGACTGTAAAATAGTCTTTTTAAATGGGAGATATAGTAGAATTAAAATAGAACCTTTTCTTAAAAAGGAGATAAAATAGACTATATAGATTCAAGATTATCTTTTACTTTAGCGATAGATTTTCTAATCTGAATTAAATTATCTATCTTTTCTTTGTTATCAGGGAGTATACGCCTAACATTCCTTGATATATTTATATCAAGGAAACAGGGATAATCATCCTTTCGTGCTTTAATAAATCGTAAAATTTCGTCAGTCGATGCATCTAATCCTAGTGCTATAAGCGCATCTCTATAAGCTGTAGTGTGCGCACTGGAATTATTTCGAAGTGGTCGTTTAAGTTTAGCCTTTGGATGTGTATTATTTATTATTATAGGGGCTGGTATAGATTTATTATTTTCATCAATATACTTTTTAAAGTCAGAACAAATTGCAATTCCCTCTTTTTCTAAAAGAGCAATAGATTCACTGGCGCATATTATATGCAAGTATTTTCCATAAACCGAATCATTACTAACTTTAATAGGTATTATTGTTTTAGCATCCTCTGTTAATGCTCTTATCTTTAAAAATGCGCGGCCAATTTGGGTTTTAGAATTATCTAAATCACGCCTATAAATAATATTTTTTGATATGTCACCAGCGGGAGATACTCCACAAGATAGCGCAGCAAGGTGATGAGCTTTTAATGTGTCATTTGTTATGTAAGTTTTATAATCATCTGGGATTTTTACTTCTTCCGTATAGTTTTCTGGCAAAACGCTAGCAGTACCACGTGATGGAGTTAAAGGTTTTGGTGCTTTTGAAACATGTACGTGCTGTTCTACACTGGTATCGCCTTTTAGAATATTATTGGCATTTTTACAAATCTCAATGCCACGTATTCCAGCGCATGGAAGCTTATTCTCTAGAAAGTTAAACTCATAGCTGCCGAGATAAGCTTCTATTAAAGGCAGTTCTAAAGTTACTTTTTGAAAGTTATCATTATATCCATACATTACAAAGTCATTTTCTCTAAGCCAAATAAGTAAATTATTATATAGCCCCAAGAGCAAATCATTATAAGGTGCTGCTGTATATTGCTCTTTTGAATCATGTTCAAATACATCCTCACTATGTGATAATGGGATTGTACCATTAATTCTAATAGGTAAAAAATCTAGATTATGCGACCCTGGGTAACGAGGTTTTAAACGGATGAATTCCTTTTTAGACTCACCCAAGTAATCAATTTCTGTTTGAGTAAGTAGTTTTTTGAATATTTCACTTAATTTTATATTATCCGGCACTGCATCTTTAGGTGATTTTTTATCCTTACTCTTACTCCATAAATTCCTCACATCTTCAACTGAAATTTCCAGGTCAAATGGCAGCGCATATCTTTCTGATTCTGACCATTTTGTAGTGCTTAGTTTATATAACTCTTCACTATTTAGTATTTTTCCTTCTTGACGTGACCTTATTTTTCCATCAATTACAGCCCAATATAACTGATAGTCCATATCATTTTGAGAAGTGAAATTTTTTGGATTTAGATAATATTCCTGGATCTTGCTTTGTCGCAACCATTGCCTTTGATACATCACACCTCCGCAAGTGTAATCCGCAATTTAAGATGCGGCAGCTCATGCGGAATGAGTTTTCGGGGATCAGCCTAGCCGCATCTATTCATATAGGTACTATACACCGAGAATCAACCGGCTTTACCAAATTTTCCATCAATCACATTACCACCGTCATTTTCCGCACGTTCCAGATAGCTACCCCACCAGCCCATCATTGCATGGCGTTCCGGCAGGTATTCGGCACGGTTATAGATAGCGCGGATTTGGTTGGTATCTTTATGCGCAAGCTGCTTTTCAATCACGTCATCTTTAAAGCCATGCTCATTAAGGATAGTGCTAGCCAGTGACCTTGCGCCATGTGCCACCATTTCATCCTTATACCCCATTTTGTGAATGATGTTGTTTATGGTATTTTCACTAATATATGGGTGTACTCGTCTGTGCTGTGATGGGAATATGTACGGGCTCCATCCATTAATTTTCTGAATCTCTTTCAAAAGTACTATAGTTTGCGGCGCAAGTGGTACTACGTGTTCATGCCTCATTTTCATAATTTCTGGTGGTACTTTCATTTCTTTGGTGTCAAAATCAATAAATTCCCACTTACATTTTCTAAGCTCACCCTGCCGCAAGAAAGTAAGCAATAGTAAGCGCACCGCCATTTTATTAGTTGCTTCCGCTGGAATTTCCGCCAGCTTCTTTAAAAAATTTGGCAGTTCTTTTTCTTCAATAGATGGATAGCTTTTAACTTTGTGCGGTTTAAGGGCTTCTTTTAAATCGGCGGCTGGATTATAATCAGCTTTGCCGGATGCAATCGCATAGCGGAATACGGAAGAGCAGGTTTGTACGGTTTTTCTTGAAAGATAAGTTGCGCCCCGTTGCTCCATTATCCTTATTGCAGCCAGTATTTGAGATGGTTTTATTTCATTGATGGGCTTTTTGCCAAGAGTAGGGATAATATTGTTTTCCAACCGGCGCCAGATACGCACACCGTTTTCTGCTTCCCAGCGATTTATATTATTCGTGTGCCATTCTTTGGCTATGGCTTCAAAACTGTTTTCTATCTTAGCTATGGCCTGTTGCTTTTCTTCTTGCTTAACTGCGCTAGGGTCTTGGCCTTCTGCCAATATTTTCCTTGCATTCTCACGTTTCTCTCTAGCATCTTTTAAGGAAACTTCTGGATAAACGCCGAAAGAAAGGAGCTTCTGCTTTTGGTTAAAGCGATATTTAAAGTGCCAGTATTTGCCTTTTGGCTTAACATGAAGGAATAAACCACCGCCATCCATAAGCTTATGCTTCTTACCGTTTGGTAATTCGTTAGAGTCGTATTTGGCGTTCTTACATAGTATATCTGTCAACTTCATCCTAAAGCCCTCTAATTGATACCACCAAAAATACCACCTCGTGGTGGTAGATAGTGGTGATAGATAGTGGAAAGTACTGGACAATGATATTGCCAAATACTAAGGTAAGTCAACGGTTTTGTGGATGTTAATGGAAGATAAAAGAAGAGTAAGTGGTGCCTCCGAGGAGAATCGAACTCCTACACCCGTAAGGATAATAGATTTTGAGTCTATCGCGTCTACCAGTTCCGCCACAGAGGCATTCTTTAAAGAATGGGTTGGAAGGGAATATAATAACTGTAAGGGAAAGTCAAAGACTATTATGGCAATGATTTGGCATTAGGGTGTTAGGGTCAAATTAATAACTTGATAAACTTTGGCCAGAATCTTGGAAAAGCGTAATCTTACTCCTTTCCAAACAACATATATAGTCGTTCAAATTTATTTTTACTCAAGGCGATCGAGGCGATGTGTAGCAAAACCTACATGAGCCGATGATCAACGATGGATAAAATTAAAGTTGAACGACTATAATTACCTTATCTTTTATATTCCTTATCCTGTTATTTTCTTAACAAACTCTGATTTTAACCCCATTGCTCCAATACCTGGAATTGTACAATCAATATTATGGTCGCTATCCACCAGGCGAATGTTTTTGACTTTCGTTCCGGATTTAAGGGGAGATGATGAACCTTTGACTTTCAGATCTTTTATTACCATTACTGTATCCCCATCTTTCAATTCAACGCCGTTAGCATCACGAACAATGAAAATACCACCTTCATCAATTGGGGCGGCATCCTGCCCGGCTGGCCATTCGTGGCCACAGTCCGGACATGTATAAAGCCCTGAATATTCATAAATATTGGAAGAGTTGCATTTGGGACATCCTGGCATAGCATTCATAATATGACTCCTTAAATTAAAAAACTCTCGCCCTGGAAAGCGTTCTACAACTTTTCAAACTTATGTGCAAATTATTGTGTGTATCAAGGGCAATAACCAATCGTTACTGCAAGACCACGAATAATCCCATTAACTTCTTTTTACAAAAAAACTTAAGGGATTTGGGGATGTGTAGCTAGTAACGAAATTCCATATTGAGACACTAGCCATTACTGAATTGACTTATATTCAGCCGCATTGATAGCTTTTTCGTGATTACATTTATAAAGGATTTTCATTTTATTTTTGACGTAATCAGCAGGTTCGTCACTGCCGCTTTCAAGAACAATGCCATAATCTTCCGCATCAAAATTACCCGCTCTTAATGCTTGCTGGAAGCGTGGCATATTATCCTGGCGGACGGCCATATAGACAAACTCGCGTTTACCTTCTGTGTTCTTGTATACAACAAGGTTCACGCAGTAAGTATTATCATCTATTAAACTTCTTGGAATGCTTTTCATTTAAACTTACGCTTAAAGTGCAGTAAATTTATAATAGCAAATACTATTTATAAATTCAACTATTAATATATATGGATTATTTATTAATCTCTGGAAGGTGAATTATTCCCACGGACTATATTTTGGTTAGCAATTCTTTCTAACCAACTTTTATCTTGCTGCTTTGCGAGATTCAGCTGAACTTCGCCTACTACCTCTGCTCTCTCTACAGTTGCAACTGTATGCTTAGCAGGCTTATTAACTGTATGCACTAGATGCATGTTTTTCCTCAATTTTTGTATTCCCTAAACTAACCAGTACACCAATTTTTGTATATTGTCATCATAAAAATGTAATCTACAGTTGCGAGCTTAGTATAGTAAATTAACTTACAAGGTTTTTTATATTAGCTATTGTAAAAAAATAGTTTTTTGCTATTTTCTGTCACAAATTTACAAGATATAGTTACTTTATGATACAACCCATCGCAATAGCTTCTGACCACGCTGGTTTTGCTTTAAAAGAAATTTTAAAGCAGGAAGCTGATAGCCTTGGCTATAAAGTTACTGATTTTGGAACAAACAGTACTGATTCAGTTGATTATCCTGATTATGGCTATATGGTAGCCAACAGTGTAGCTTCCGGCGAAACAAAATTTGGGGTTGTAATTTGTGGTAGCGGTGTGGGTATTAGCATTGCCGCCAATCGCAACCCAAAAATAAGAGCGGCTCTTTGCCATAATGCTGACATCGCAAAACTTGCCAGGCAGCATAATGATGCAAATGTGCTAGCACTCGGTGCCCGTGTGGTAGATGAAAAAACAGCGAAAGAATGCCTGAAGGTGTTTTTAAACACAGAGTTTGAAGGTGGCAGGCATCAGGGAAGAGTAGAGAAATTATAGTGTTAAGTGTAAAGTGTAAAGTGTAAGGAAAAGCCTTACTATACTTGCACTTTACACTTACACTTAACACTAAAAGGAACTAAACATGTCAAACTTTACATTCTTTGAAGGTCAATTAAGCCAAACTGATAGTGAAATTTTTAAGGCAATTGAAGGCGAATTAGGCCGCCAGCAAAACCAGATTGAACTGATTGCTTCGGAAAATATTACCAGCCGTTCGGTTCTACAGGCGCAGGGTACTGTTCTTACTAACAAATACGCAGAAGGCTACCCAGGAAAAAGATACTATGGCGGCTGCGAATTTGCTGATGTTGTAGAACAATTAGCCATCGACCGTGCATGTGAAGTTTTTGATTGTACTTATGCTAACGTTCAGCCGAACTCTGGTTCGCAGGCTAATCAGGGTGTTTTCTTAGCACTTATCCAACCTGGTGATACAATACTTGGGCTTTCACTGGCATCTGGTGGGCATTTGACACACGGCGCAGCTCCAAACATGTCAGGTAAATGGTTTAATTCCGTGCAGTATGGTGTGCGTGAATCTGATGCCTTGATTGATTATGATGAAGTTGAGCGCCTTGCAAAAGAACACAAACCAAAGCTTGTTATCGCTGGTTGTTCGGCGTATCCTAGAGTTATTGACTGGGCACGTTTCCGCAAGATTGCTGATTCTGTTGGCGCATATTTAATGGTTGATATGGCGCACGTGGCTGGCCTTGTTGCTGCCGGCACATACCCTAGCCCGCTGCCACACGCGCATGTGGTAACTACCACTACCCATAAGACGCTTCGTGGCCCACGTGGTGGTATGATCGTATCGAAATTTGGCGATATGGTGGTAAGGAAAACTCCGGCTGGTAAGGATGTTACTTTGGCTGCGGCGATTAATTCATCGATATTCCCGGGGCTACAAGGTGGGCCATTAGTGCATGTGATTGCTGGTAAAGCAGTTGCGCTTAAGGAATGTTTGACTCCTGAATTTAAGAAATATGGTAAAGACGTTATCACTAACGCGCAGGCGCTGGCAAAAGTGCTAATAAACCGTGGTGTGGATATTGTAAGTGGTGGCACGGATAGCCATGTAGTATTAGTAGACTTACGTCCAAAAGGCGTAACTGGTAAAGAAACTGAGGAATCACTGGAACGTGCTGGCTTAACATGCAATAAAAACGCTATCCCGTTTGACCCGGCTAGCCCATTTGTAACTTCAGGCGTGCGTCTTGGTACTCCAGCTGGAACTACGCGCGGCTTCGGCGTTGCTGAATTTGAAAAGATCGGTAACCTGATCGGTGACGTATTAGACGGTTTGGCTAATAATAAGGAAGATAACTCTGCCGCTGAGCAAAAAGTGCGTAAGCAGGTAGAAGAATTATGTGCTAAATTCCCTATTTATAAGACTATAGGGTAAGGAGGTGTCTAGTGTAAGTGTAAAGTGTAGGAATATTTTCCTTACACTTCACACTTACACTTTACACTAAATAATTTTTTGAGGGTGACACTATGCATTGTCCTTTTTGCGGTAATGAAGATACACAAGTAAAAGACTCGCGCCCTTCTGACGAAGGAACTTCGATCAGAAGGCGTAGGTTTTGTGTTGAGTGCGATTCGCGCTTTACTACTTTTGAACGCGTGCAGCTAAAAGAGCTGATTGTGGTTAAAAAAGATGGTAAACGCAGGCCGTTTGACCGTGATAAATTGGCAAGCTCGCTTAAAATAGCAGTAAGAAAAAGGCCAATTACCGCTGAACAGGTGGAGATGGCAGTAAATAAAATTGTCCGCAAGCTGGAAAGCTCGGTGGAAAGTGAAGTTAATAGCGACCAGATTGGTGAGGCAGTGATGGAAGTTATCGCCGAGCTTGATCCGGTGGCATATATCCGCTTTGCATCAGTATATAAAGAATTCAGAGATGCTAAGGATTTCCAGGAGTTTGCAGGGAAGATTGGGCAAATTGCTGATTAAATAAATGTATGCGATAGCATTCCTTATAGTCCCTTCTCCCGTGGGGAGAAGGTTAGGATGAGGGGGCGAAGATGGTTACTAAAAATACAGGCCTGAATTCTTGTTTACCTTTCCGCCCCCTCACCCCTCCCTCTCCCCACGGGAGAGGGCATGAAGAGTTCGCTAATCGCTCACACTTATTTATGAGAGCAACACCATGAATACCCATTCCTGCCAACACTAGCACTCAACACCAACACTTAACATTTTATGACAAACCCCAATCACACCCACTTCATGAAAATCGCTTTAGGCCTAGCCGCCCGGCACATTGGCCTTACAGCACCAAACCCTTCTGTCGCCTGCCTGATCGTTAAAGACAACCAAATTATAGCAACTGGTATTACCGCACCAGGTGGCCGCCCACATGCTGAAACTATTGCTTTGGAAAAAGCTGGTGAGCTGGCAAAAGGCGCCACAGCTTATGTTACCTTAGAACCATGCAGCCATACTGGAAAAACCGGCCCTTGCGCTGAGGCCATAATCAAAGCTAAAGTTAAAACCGTTGTAATCGCAGCCTCTGACCCATTCCATAAAGTTGCAGGTAATGGCATAAAACAGTTAGAAGAAGCCGGCATTGAAGTTATAACCGGAATATGCGAGCAGGAAGCTTTAGAACTAAATGCGGGATTTATCAGCGTCCAAATAAAAAACCGCCCTTATGTTACGCTCAAATTAGCAACCAGCATGGATGGTAAAATCGCCACCTCCAAAGGTGAAAGTAAGTGGATTACCGGCAAAATGGCACGGGATTACGCCCACATGCTCCGCGCTCGATGCGATGCAATAATGGTAGGAGCTGGCACTGTAGCATCTGATAACCCAGAGCTCACCTGCCGTCTGCCTGGTCTTGAAAACCAAAGCCCGCTACGCATAATAGTAGATGGTAGCCAGAGCATACCAACCGATGGCGCATTGGTTAAAACTGCAAACCAGGTTCCTCTATGGCTTGTTACAACCGCGCAAAGTGACAATTTGGAATTAGAGCAACTAGGCGTAAAAATCATAACATGCGACCGTGGCAGCGATTTTAGTATTAACCTTGCACAGATGCTTGAAAAACTAGCACAGAGTGGAATTACGCGGTTACTGGTAGAAGGCGGCAGCAGGCTGGCAACATCCTTTATCAAACATAATCTGGTAGATGAATTAATCTGGATTAAAGCACCGATAATTTTGGGCAATGAAGGCTTACCTGCCATCGCCGATCTTAATATCAGCAGCCTTTCCGATACTAAAAAATGGCTCCGTAAATACACCAGAACCTTAGGTGAGGATTTGGTTGAAGTGTATAGTGCACAACATTGTCACCCTGAGCGGAGTGAAACATAGTATACGGACGGGGTTAGTCCGGCTCGAGGCTTTTGAAGTAACAGCACTTGCACTTGCACCCTTCCCTCTACAAACATCTTGCACTCCCCCCATTCCCTGTTAAAGTAAACCCATGAGCGATAAGCAAAACCCAATGGGTACAGATGGATTTGAATTCGTTGAATTCGCGGCTGCTGACCACCGCAAAATGGAAAAGCTTTTCCAAAAATTGGGCTTCACCAAAATCGCTCGGCATAAATCAAAGAACGTGCGCCTTTACCGTCAGGGTGATATTAACTTCATCATCAATTCCGAGCCAAACAGCCACGCCTGGAAATTCCAGGAAGAACACCATTCATCCGTAAACTCTATGGCTTTCCGCGTAAAAGATGCCGCCAAAGCCTATAAAAAACTACTCGAACTCGGGGCAAAGCCTTACGAAAGCGACGCACGCCCAATGGAAATCAACATCCCTGCCATCCGCGGCATCGGCGGCAGCCTGATTTATCTGGTCGATATGTATGGCGACAAAAGCATTTATGACATCGACTTCATCCCCGAAAAAGGCGTCAACCAACATCCAAAAGGCGCTGGCCTTACCTATATCGACCACCTGACGCACAACGTCATGCGCGGCAACATGAATAAATGGGCAGGGTTTTACGAGAAGTTTTTCAATTTCAAAGAAATCCGTTATTTCGATATCGAAGGAAAACTAACCGGCTTATTAAGCCGCGCTATGACCAGCCCATGCGGCAAAATTCGTATCCCGATTAATGAATCCACTGACGACAAATCGCAAATCGAGGAATTCCTGCACGAATATAACGGCGAAGGCATCCAGCACATCGCCCTTGGCACAGATAATATCTACAAAACCGTAGAGGAAATGCGTGGAAGTGGCGTAAAATTCATGGATACGCCCGATACCTATTATGAGCAGGTAAACACCCGCATCCCGAACCACGGCGAGAATTTGGAAAGGCTTAAAAAAGATGCCATACTAATCGATGGTGAAGTTACAAAAGGCAAAAAAGACATTCTATTACAAATATTTACCGATACCGTAATCGGCCCGGTGTTTTTTGAGATCATCCAGCGCAAAGGCAATGAAGGCTTCGGTGAAGGTAATTTCAAAGCCCTGTTTGAATCAATTGAAGCAGACCAGATAAAGCGTGGTGTGCTAAAAGAGTAACTAATATTAATTTCAAATTAATATCTTAACATTCAAATCTTGCAACATATGGATCATTAGCTATATAAATGTTATTCTTTTTAAGTAAGGAATAACATGTCCAATATTAGATCATTTACTTCTCTTCTAGCCAGAAAATCTGCAATTTCAGCCACAATACCACAAAATAATATTGTCGCCCTTTATGCACCACGGCGCAATTTTAACAACCAAAGCTTTATGGTTACCTGCATTGATAAACGCCTAAACGAAATGCTAAGCGTTTTATTCCCGGATTTTTTTACAGCACGTTATGCCGGTGGCGCTATATCTGATAATGTCGAACTGGGAAAATTAGCCGTTGGCAACACTACCCGCGTTTTAAACAAACTTGATAATTTTGTGGTACTAATGCATCAGGATTGCAAAATGATTGACGCCGTCCGTAACGAACTGGCAGGCTTGGCTGCCCCTGTCATCAACGGCAGCTTTAATAAACTGGGAAGAGATGCCAGTGAATCTGATGTCATAATTGCCTGCTTGCAAACTTCAATGAAGAACCTGCATGACCAATATAATATCAAAGGTGCCAGTGTTGGGTTATGCTTAGATGTTCACAATCAGAAGATCAATATACTTCAGGATAACAAACTTGTTTTGCTAGATGACTCAATACCTAATCCAGAAAACAATCCTACACTTGCAAAAACTTATGACACGATCCGCAAGTTTAACAGCGGACTGTCTCTGGACGTAATACGCCAGATTGTAAGAATTCCGGCAGCATCAAAAGGAGAGTCAAAAGACCTCTTGTAACCATCACAAACTGCTGATAATCTGTAGCTTATAACAGCAAAGATAGGTGGTAGCCGAATGATGAAATACATCAATTTTCCTCGCTGCGAAGGCCTTCACTCTAAACAAGCCCATGTTGATTTGCCAGAAGGCACTTATGAACGTGAATTCGGCCGCGAAGGTTTTTTTGGGCCAGCCACTCATATTTACCACAAACATCCTCCTACAGGCTGGAGTAAATGGGAAGGCAATTTACGTCCCCTTGCTTTCGATAGCGTGAAGCTTACCAAAAACACCGACTGCCCCTGGAATGCCGAAGAGCTAATGTCGAGCAGCTACATGCGCCTCGCCATCTGGAACACCAAAGGCAAAATGGATCACTTGGTCAGGAATGCCGATGGCGATCAGTTATTATTCATCCACGCAGGCAGAGGTGACTTATTTTGTGACTTCGGCCACCTGGTGGAGGATTGAGTGTACAGAGCCTGCCAAAATTTTAATGATTGAAGCCACAAATGATGGTTACTGCCTACCTGATAAAGGCATATTAGGTGAACATGCAATTTTTGACCCGGCAATTTTAGTAACACCTGCCATCAACGAACAATTCAAAGCCCAATATGGCGAAAAAGAATGCCATGTTTTGCTGAAACGTAACAATGAAATATCTACCCAAATTTACCCTTATAACCCACTGGATGCCATCGGCTGGAAGGGTAACAATCTTGCGGTTAAACTGGGTTGGCGCGACATACGGCCAGTGATGAGCCACCGCTATCATTTAGCCCCTTCTGTCCATACTACATTCCTCACCCCCCGTTTTGTAGTATGCACCTTCGTCCCACGTCCATTTGAAACCGACCCGGGCGCACTTAAAGTACCTTTTTATCATTCAAACAATGATTTTGATGAGATAATCTTCTACCACATGGGGGAGTTTTTTAGCCGCGACAATATCCATCCCGGCATGCTGACGCTACACCCATGCGGCTTTCCACATGGCCCACACCCAAAAGCATTTGAGGCTTCCAAAAACAACACCAAAAAATCAACTGATGAAGTAGCAGTAATGATAGATACGCGCGATAGCGTAGAAGTAAGCAAAGCCGCCAGTAAAATCGAATGGAAAGGATATGTTGATTCGTGGAAGGATAAGAAATGAAGATAATTCGATACGGTTGTCATCCCCGACGCTTAGATGAGTCAAAAATCTTTCTTCAAGATTTTTGTGACAAATCTGCGAGCGGGGATCCCGTAGTAATTGGCAACCAGAACCCTGCTCGTAAGACTCGTAAAGCCGCCTAAAAGAAAGTCGGCTAACTCGTCTAACGTCGGGGGTAACGATTTGTTACACAAGAGTGAGGACAAAAGATGAAACTAGCATCCCTAAAAAACAACCGTGATGGCACACTTATAGTAGTAAGCAACAATTTAAAATATGCAGTCAAAGTTCCGCATATTGCCAGTACTATGCAAGCAGCTTTAGATAATTGGAAAATTATCTCCCCCAGATTGGAGGAGATCTATTCTTATATAAATAATTTTATTCCTACATCTGACAAAAAAATTTCAGGCACAATATCAGACCAGGTTATCGCTCATGGTAGCGATGATGGCCGCGTTACAGATAAGTCGGAAATATTTGCTCTTGATTTGACCAAGCTGGCTTCTCCCTTGCCCCGCTCCTATCAATGGCTCGATGGCTCAGCTTACGTTAACCATGTCGAATTAGTCCGCAAATCCCGCGGTGCTGAAATGCCAAAGGAATTCTGGACTGATCCGCTAATGTACCAAGGCGCATCCGATAGCTTCGCCGCCCCAACCGACCCAATACTAGCCGCAAGTACTGATTGGGGCATCGACTTTGAATCCGAAGTCGCCGTAATAACTGATGATGTACCGATGGGAATATCTGCCAAAGATGCCGCTTCACATATAAAGCTCATCATGTTGGTAAACGATGTATCGCTTCGCAATTTAATCCCGGCAGAATTGGCCAAAGGCTTTGGTTTCCTGCACGGAAAACCCGCAACCGCCTTTTCTCCAATTGCCGTTACACCAGATGAACTGGGCAATACATGGAAGGATGGCAAAGTACACCTTCCCCTAATCACCACTCTAAATGGAAAGGTATTCGGCCAGCCCAATGCCGGAGTTGATATGACTTTCAGCTTCCTTAAGCTGATAGAACATGCCGCAAAAACGAGATTTTTAGGGGCTGGTACTATAATCGGATCAGGAACAGTATCGAATATTGATAAAACTTCTGGTTCTTCTTGCATTATAGAAAAACGTATGCTTGAAGTTGTAGATAAAGGCACGTCCACAACTCCTTTCATGCAGTTTGGCGACACAGTAAAAATCGAAATGCTTGATAGCAATGGAAATTCAATCTTCGGCGTAATCGAGCAAAAGGTAAAACAATATGAAGCTATATGAATATTTCCGCTCTTCCTGCTCATACCGTTTGCGTATTGCCCTTAACATAAAAGGATTAGATGCTGAAAAAACCCACATTAACCTGCTAAAGAACGAACAATTTTCAGACGGATATAAAGCCATAAACCCGCAAAGTAGCGTGCCTACTTTAGTCGATGGTAACACTGCTATATACCAATCTCTTGCTGCGATTGAATATCTTGATGAAACTTACCCTGACAATCCACTATTACCTAAAGGCCCGGCAAAAAGAGCCAAAGTCCGCAGTATTGCCCTTGCCATAGTCGCCGATATGCAGCCACTTAATAATATCAGCGTGCTTAATTACCTGGTAAATGAGCTGGGCATATCAGAAGAGCAAAAGCTTAAATGGTACAAACATTGGATAAATAAGGGCCTGGGAGCAATTGAGCCAATACTTTCCATAAGCGATAAATACTGCCACAGGGATTCTGTCACTCTTGCCGATATATGCTTGATACCACAAGTATACAACGCACTACGCTTTAAATGCGATACTTCTGCCTTTCCGAAAATTATGCGTATTTATGAAACTTGTAATCAACTTCCTGCCTTTGAACAAGCAAAGCCTGAGAACCATCCTGATTTTGTGGGTTGAGTTATAAAGCTTTCTCTAAAGCCTCTTGGAAACTCTCTCTGTCTTTACGAGATACTTCACCTATTTTTTTTATTATAACCCTATTATCTAAAGAAAATAACTTGAATCTTACGACTGATGCAACTGGTAATCCAGAAATTTTCAAATCAGTTATTAGCACATCATTATACCATTCGGTATTTGAAGCAGTGGTAATCATAGCTAAAATAGAATAGTTTGTTCTTCCGTTAAAATTTGCATTTGAAACTACTAAAGCTGGCCTCGGCTTCATTTTGCTACTATCAGAAAATGGAAATGGCACTACTACAACATCCCATTTTTTATAGCTCATCATATGCCTCTGAATCTTTTTTAGAACCCCACTCCTCACTAAGCGGTGCATTTAACGATTTTAGAAACAAAAGGTCAATAGGCTCAGCCTTATGCAACACAACCTCGCCAGCCGCATTTAGTTCAAAAGCTACCGAATCTCCGGTATGCAGATTTAATTTATTCCTAATAATAGAAGGAATAGTAGTTTGCCCACGCTGTGTTATTCTTGATGTATACATAACATTACCTCATTACTTCAATGATATAATGTAAACATACCACAGTTATAGCAACTAATCAATATACAAACTACAAACCACTTCCATCCCCCACCAAAAAATGCTATTTTATCTACATAACTTCCAACCTAAAGTTCCAAGGAAATATGCCATCCAAAAAGCAAAAAATCGGTGAGTTTTTATTCGATTATTTATACAGTCAGGGAATTGATACCGCCTTTGGTATTCCTGGTGATTTCGTCCTCCCAACATTTCGTTATCTCGATCAGTCCAAAATCGAAATCGTCACCATGACACACGAGCCATCGGTCGGTTTTGCCGCTGATTGCTATGCCCGTTATACCGGCCTTGGCTTAGCCATTGTTACTTACTGCGTCGGCGGCCTCAACATGCTAAACAGCATCGCCTGTGCCTATGCTGAGCGCAGCCCCGTAATCGTAATATCAGGCGGCCCTTCGCAAAAAGACAAAAGCTACGATAGCATGGTACATCACAAAGTGCGTAATTTCGACACCCAACGCCGCGTATTTGAGGAAGTCACTTGCGCCACCACCATACTTTCTGACCCAGAAACCGCCGCCAGCGAAATCATCCGCATAGTAGAGGAAGTAAAACGCCAGAGCCTACCCGGCTATATCGAGATACCGTTTGATATAGTCGATAAGGTGATAGAAGTGCCAAGCTCACTGCTTAAGAAAACCGCGCCGCGCGAAAGTGATAAAGAAGCGCTTAATGCCTGTATCAAAGAGATAACCGACCGTATCAATAACTCTAAACGCCCGGTTATTATCGCCGGTGTTGAACTACACCGCTTCCGCGTTACTGATCTGGCCGCCCAGTTCGCCAAAGAGTATAACATACCAATTGCCGGAACGCTGCTTAGCAAAAGCGTAGTGCGCGAAACCAACCCGTTATATATCGGGGTTTATAGCGGCGCAATTTCAGAACCGGCATGTCAGGAATACATCGAAAACAGCGACTGCATAATCCTGATGGGAGCCTTTATTTCCGATGTACTCTTAGGGTTTTACTCGGCAAAACTCTCCCGCGAAAACACCATTGTAATCAGCAAAGATAAAATGCAGGTAGGCCTGCATTCCTATGAATATGTTGAGTTTAAGGATGTGCTGCAAGGGTTGGTCAAAGCCAAAATCAAACACCGCAGCGAGTTTGTTAACCCAAACCCGGTTACCCTGCATAAATCGCTGGAGCGAACAGAGCGCAAACAAAAGCTGGATGTCGAATCGCTATTTCGCATTTTATCCACTCATTTGCAGGAAAATGATACTGTAGTTTGCGATACCGGCGATGCCCTAATTGGCGCTATTGGCCTGCGTAGCAGCGAGCGCTCGCGCTTCTTCTCCGATGCCTATTACCTCTCAATGGGCTTTGCTGCACCTGCTGCCATTGGCGCAATGAAAGCTAACCCAAAGAGCAAGGTGTTTGCCATTATCGGCGATGGCGCATTCCAGATGACCGGCATCGAAATCTCCACTGCGGCAAAGTATAAACTAGCCCCGGTGGTAATAATGATAAACAACGATGGCTACGGCACTCAGCGCCACATACTAGATGGCGACTTTAACAACATCAACATGTGGGATTATACCAAAGTTACCACATTGATAAATTACGGAAAATCGGTTAAGGTAAAAACCAAAGGGGAACTGGATAAAGCTTTAAAAGCTGCGCGCAAGCACAAGGAACTCTACTTCATCGAAGTGATAGTGCCACGTGATAATTGCAGCTCGTCCCTGCGCCGTATGGGTGAGGCACTGGGGAAATTGAGGAATCCTGATAAGAGGAAGAAGTAATTGATATAAATGTATGCGTGGGTAGCGCATTCCTTATAGTCCCTTCTCCCGTGGGGAGAAGGTTAGGATGAGGGGGCGGGTCAGTAATTACAATACTATAGTCTGTATTTTTAACCACTACAGTCGCCCCCTCACCCCTCCCTCTCCCCATGGGAGAGGGCTTTACGGAGTTCGCTAGCTCACGCATTATTAAGGTAAATAAAGTGCCACTAAGTGACGACAAACTAACCAAACACTTAAGCCCCGAAGCCTGCAGCGTAATGTGCGAAGCAGGGACAGAGCGTCCATTCTCCAGCCCGCTTTATACTGAGAAACGCACTGGGCAATATGTATGCGCCGCCTGCGGTGCGCCACTCTTTACCTCAGACACCAAATACGAAAGCGGCACAGGCTGGCCAAGCTTTTTCAAGGCAATAGAAGAAAACATTGAAACCGAAACTGATTACAAAATGTTCGTTCCACGCACAGAATACCACTGCAAACAATGCGGCGGACATCAGGGACATGTGTTTGAAGATGGCCCAGCCCCTACTGGCTTGCGCTATTGTAATAATGGCGTGGCGCTTAAGTTTATACCTGATGGGAAATAATGAAACTTCTAGCAACAATTCTAATCACACTCTTATTCTCAGGTAACACCATGGCCGATACAACAACAAAACTCCAAACCGCAACCTTCGCAGGAGGATGCTTCTGGTGTATGCAACAGCCATTTGATTCGCAAGATGGAGTTATATCTACCACCCCAGGATATACCGGCGGCAAGGTCAAAAACCCGACTTATGAGCAGGTATCAACCGGCAGAACTGGTCACGTGGAAGCAGTTGAGGTAAAATTTGACCCTTCCAGAATCTCCTATCAAAAGCTACTGGAAATATTCTGGCAGAATATTGACCCAACCAATGCCGATGGCCAATTTTGTGATATCGGCAGCCAGTATGAAACGGGGATATTCTACCATAACTCAGAGCAAAAAGAGACGGCAGAAAAATCCAAGCGCGATATTGAGCAATCGGGAAAACTAGATACCCCTATCACAACAAGAATTGTAGCAGCACAAGACTTTTACCCATCCGAAGATTACCATCAGGATTATTACCTGAAAAACACCATCCGCTATAAAGCCTATCGCGCTGCCTGTGGTCGCGATGCCCGGCTTAAGGAATTATGGGGTAAGGAACCGCATTAACAGAAATATCGTCATCCCCGACGCTAGGTTTTATTAGCCTGATAAGGCGTTACAAAACCAGTAAGCGGGGATCCCGTGCCATATTGCAATCAGATCCCCGCTCGTAAGTCCGTAAACGCCGACTAAGCAGTCAGCTACTCGACTAACGTCGGGGATGACAACTTCTCTAGTGCCGTATCCCATGGTTCTCATCAAAATGCTCAGCTTCGTAATACGAGCCAAAAGCCAGTATTCCAGTAATAACCAGTATAAAACCTACTGCTATAACCATATACATGATGACCTCCTTTTATAAGGACATCCTGTTATTATAGCATATTCTGTAGCACTTTTGTAGCTTTTTACGCAGGATTCATCTCTGCTGCTCTTTCGCTTGGGCTCTTCACATTACGCCAGCCTGGGTTGCTACCCATTGCTTTCACCGCTTTTCTTAATACCTGGATT
>JAJONM010000089.1 GCA_021323415.1 Rickettsiaceae bacterium | reverse complement strand
CTAGCTCTGCTAGCAGCTTTACACCTAACATGGTACAGTTTAAAGCCACAGTAAATGGCGTTACTTATACATCAAAACCGGTAGTTTTAGATGGCGGCACAATAGCAGCAGGTGGTACTGGAACGAACGGACTTGGCAACAGGCTTCCTAGTGGCACTGTTCTTACTTTTGTTAAAGATACAGATACCGACACAACACCAAATACTAAAGATGTAACTTTCCAATTGGTAGTTGGTGATGAAGCTACAATCAACGATGATGCAGCGGCTACTACTTACGCCAGTAGCATCAATACATGGTTAAATACAACCAACACTATAAGCATCACTCAAAACCCAAGCGTTCCACCACTTCGGGCTGGAACATTTAACTTAGGAGGAGTTGATATTACCCTTGAAGCGGGTGACAACCTTCAGGTAATAAAATCAAAAATTAACTCTGTATCTGACACTACTGGCATACAAGCTGAAGTAGTTCAAATAAGCAGCAACAACTTTAGCTTAGTACTAAAATCAACGAGGACTGGTGCAGAGAATAAAATATTTGAATTCGGCGATGGCGACGCAGGCGATGGCCTAACTGGTACTATCCAGCTTGGTAACGATAGCATTGCATTTACACAAGTAGCAGCTGGCTCTGATGCTTCATTTGTATTTGATGGTCAGGTTATTACCAGATCAAACAATATTATTGATGACGTTATAAAAAATGTAACTTTCAATTTACTTGCTGATACGCCAGATGACGTACCACCTACACTAAACCTTACGATAAGCAGCGACACCAGCATTATTAAAAGTGGTGTTACTGACTTTTTGAACGCATACAATGAATTGAAGTTCTATGTTGCAAAACAAACCCAGCGCGATGCTGACAATAATTTAGTCGAAGGTGCAGTGCTTGGCGATGAAAGTATCTTAAGGGATATGATGACTGCGCTCGACAAGGAACTTTCTAAAACTATTTCAGGTATTACCGGCAGCAGCCTCAATACATTATTTGAAGTAGGTATTAGTACAATTGACTTCCCGGGCGATGGCACCACACCAGCCACTAAAGATATATTTATTTTGGATGACGCAAAATTCGATTCAGCTTTAGCTGCCAATTTTAATGCTTTCAGGAATATCTTCATATTTAATTTCCAGGCAAGTTCACCCGATTTAGGTGTTTATAGCCACACTAAAGATTTAGGCGTTAGCAATTTCACACTTGATATTGATAGATCACGCCCAGCAAATGACAGGGTAAGAGTTCTTGATAGTAACGGTAACTTATTAGATAATGCAGATATCAGCGGCAGCACTATTACAGGAAGAGCTGGAACAGTCCTCGAGGGACTGGTTATGGTTTATACCGGAGATGGCACAGATACCATAAGCGTAAATGCAACAAGCGGTATAGCCGATTCTGTATTTAACCTTACTGACCTATATGTGAAGACCAATGGAATAATCGACCAAAAAGTTCAGTCGATTACAGATGATAACGCGACATTGCAAGACAGGATTGACAGGGACACAGCAGCGATGAATGCTCAGCGCGAGTTACTGGTTGCACAGTTTACCCAACTGGAAGCTATAATATCTTCTGCCAATGACACATTAAGTTTCCTTGAATCACAACGCGCTTCAGATAACTCATCTAAATAATGGTATAAATATGCTTAACGATCAATACAACTCGTACCAGAAAGCCAACGAAACAGCCAGCGAAATTACGCAGGTAATTATGCTTTATGAAGGTGCCATTAATTTTATTGAGCAAGCAAAAGAAGCTATCCTAAATAAAGATTTTGAAAAGCGTTATAATCTTATAAACAGGGCAATTGCAATTATCACCGGCCTTAATTCATGCCTTAATTTTAACGAGCAGACAGAATCAGTTGCCAGTGCGCTTGATCAGTATTATCAGGCGATCGATATGCGTTTGCTTTACATTCAATGCGATAACAGCCTAAAATCATGCAATGAAGTAATTGATGATTTAAAGGTAATGTTAAATGCCTGGAAAGATGTGGCACGTGAAACGGCAGAAAACAAAACAATTGCAGAAATGCAAGAACAAGCCCCTCCTGCCCCACTAGCCTCTACCGGCTCACAGATAGATGTTGAGATTACGGTTTAGTTAACCGGCTTCCCTCTTTTTTGCAGAAAATTAACATTATTTTAATATATTCATAGTACAATTGTACTATGTCCTCTGAAAAACCATATGATATAATAGCACTAATAGGGCCTAAAACAAAGCCATCATATGTCGCTTCAATAAAGAAAGCTTTTGGTGAAAGTGGCTTACGCTATCTTTTAGGATTGCAACCAAATATTTCTCAAATAGATAATGTACTATCAAAAGCCACAAAAGATACCCTGATTTACTTAGATGGACACAGCGATGTTATAGATTACCATCATCATATAGATTTAACTGGGGAATTAGTACCAACGGCTAATTTTATAAAATATCCCGGCAATTTTCAGCTCCTTGGATGTCTTGGAGGCGCTGCGAAAGATTCCGCTCTTAATCTAGCAGATGGCCAAGGATTCACCAGCCATAGTGGGGAGGATACTTATGCATGGGGAAGTGACAATGAAAATATAATAAAAGACCAGGTTAATCATTACAAAGAAGTGCTAACCAGGTATGGCCGCCCACCAGATGCTTACGATTTACATGAACATAGAATTATCACCAGACCCAATCCAGCACGCTTCTTTTGCAATGTAAATGGAAAGGTAGAAAGTTTTTTACATGATCCATTAAAAATGGAGCTGGAAGATTTACAGAAGGAACGACTAAAAGAACTGCAAGAATTTAGAAAATTCCGCACTGAAAAATTAGGCCACAATCCAGATAATTTTACTGATATCGGTCAACTTATTGATGATAAAGAATCCGCTATTAGTTTTAAAGGTAAATCAGATTCTTCTTATAATTTGCAGTTAGAACAAAAATTATATCAAGCCTGTCGGGATGGAGATATTGAAGAATTAAGCTCACTTTTAAAAAAGCAGCCTAAATTATATATGATTTGCATAAATGACCAGGTAGAGAAACGAAATGCACTCACCGCCGCCTGGAATAATGGTCATATTGAAATCCTGGATTTATTATTCGAAACATTTTCAGAATCTAAAGAAAGTTTTTTAACCCAGGCGTGCAAAAACAATGATATCTACCTGGCTGAATATCTCTTAGGAAAAGGAGCCTACCTAAACACACTAGCATCAGACATCAGAATACCTGATGAAATAAAAGCATTATCTATAGACATCGCAAAAGAAAAATTTGCGACAGCTCTGGAAAATTTAGATGTCCCTATTTTACAGGATATACTGGAAAATAATAAATTACCGGAAGTTTTAGTAAACCGAACTATAAACGCTCAATTCCAGCAAGATGTTACCGCATTAGAGAGTGCGTGTATCTCAGAAAATACCGAAGCCATAAAACTTTTAACAAAATATGGCGCCAACCCAAATATAGCAGATGAGCAAGGAGGCACCGCAGTTTCATCATGTTGTTACACCCAAAATTTAGAGCACTTGCAAATAATGCTAGGTGCAGGTGGCAATCCCAGCGGAGGATATAATAGCGAACACCTCTCACTATTCATAGCAATGGAAAAAGACAACCTGGATATGTTTAACTTATTACTAAATAATGGTGCTGATATAACATACGGAAAGTACAATAATGCTCTTAATATCCTTATTTTAGCTGCCGCAGAAGGAAAAGAAAAATTTGTTGATGCTATCCTTTCTATGGTAACTGATTCCATCTTTTTACAAAAGACTGTCGACTCTGACTCAATGGAGCAATACAAAATAGATACAAACTTTGAAGTTCCTGATGCAGACCTTAAACTCCTTGGAAAAAATGCTTCACAAATTGCCCAAGAAAAAGGCTTTACTGATATAGCTGATAAAATAGATAAAAGAATCAATGAATTATGCAAAGCCGAATTACTGCAGAAATATGGCAACGCAAACGAACGCGCCCCTCTAGATCCAAATAGTAAAGAAAGCGGCCTACACAAATAAATATAATCGCCATACCCACGGACTTTACCATAGTAAGGAGTGTGAGGAAGCAACCTTTCGCAAGTAAAGCAACTCTAAGACGATTTCTCTATCGGCATAATCTCCTTAGCTTGCTTGTAATTTCCAGCGCGGAACTGGTTTTTCAGGCGGCTAACTTCAAATTCAGATACACCAATAGCTTTTAATAACGCCCCTGCCATTTGTAGCCCAGCTTCATATTTTTCAGGAACGACCACTGTCGCGCCGATTTTTTCTAAGACATTTAAGCTACGTAAATCCTCTGCCCTAACTACAATAGGAATATCTGGGTAGGACTTGTTAATTACCCGCACTGTTTTTTTGAGGTAAACATTATCATTTATCGTAATGATAGTAGCTTTAGAACGAGCTATCCCTACAGAATTTAATGCCTGCAGTTTACTGGCATCGCCGTGGAATACCGGGAACCCTTCCTCCCTGCCCTTTTTTACGCGTTTAATATCAGCTTCCAAAATTACATAATTAACTTTTTTCGCCGATAGCAAGCGAGCTACCATTTCTCCGGTACGTCCAAAACCAGCAATTACCACGTGCCTTGTCAAATCAGAAGCCTCAGCTGGCACAGCGCCGCCTTCTTCAAGCGAAGGTGATTCAGCTTGCTTGCATATTTCTTCACCAATTTTTGATAATAACGGCGTAACCGCCATTGTGATGGTTACAATGGTAAGTAATACTTGCGCATTTGAAGGTGAAATGATTCCAACCCCCTGGCTGGATGCAAGTCCAAACAAGATGAATGCAAACTCACTGCCTTGTGCCAACAACAAACCAGCATGAATTGAAGATGGCCATGAAAACCTAAATAATCTGGCAAGGCCCATTATTATTAACGCCTTTAAGACTATAAGACCAAGAGAAGCAGATATAATCAACCATAGCTTATTATAGATTACTTGTGGGTCTATGGTCATCCCAACTGTCATAAAAAACAGACCCATCAACAGCCCCTTAAACTGCATGATATTATCTTCAACCTGGTTTTGGTATTGAGTTTCGGCAACAAGCAGGCCAGCGATAAACGCTCCCATTGCAAGGGAAAGTCCCATTGAATTAGTTGCCAATGAGGCACCCAATACTACAAATAAAGTTGCAGCGACAAACAAATCGCTACTTTTTTTGTAGGTTATCGATTTAAATAGTGGGCGTATTATTATACGTCCAAGCAGGAAGATAACCACTAATGCTACAGTTGCCTTCCCTATAGCGCCGCCAATTATTAAAGCAAGGCTACTACCACTAGCTTTGGAAGCCAGTAACGGCACCAACACAAGCAAAGGCACAACCGCCAAATCCTGTAATAACAAATTGGCGAGTGCCAAACGCCCAACTTGCGTTGATTGAGAATTCGCATCAGCGATAACACGCAGCACAATTGCCGTAGATGACAGCGCCAAAGATAGCCCAATTATTAAGGATTCTTCCATTTTCAACCCCATAAGGGCGCATGCTCCACCTATAATTACCGCGGTAATAACAAGTTGGGCCGTACCAAAGCCAAAAACATGGATACGCATAGCTAAAAGACGGGTTAAAGTAAGCTCAAGCCCGATTGCAAATAACAGGAATACAATTCCAAGTTCGGCAACTATTTTTAAGTCGTTTGAATTTATATATGAAAGGCCATGTTCGCCAATAATTGCCCCTGCAACCAGATAACCCAAAACCGGACTTAAGTTAAGGCGTTGAAAAAACGCGACAATAAATACTGCGGCAGAAAGTAAAACCACTATTTGTGGCAGGTATCCTAAATGTTCCATCTATTACTTCTAAATTCTAAATTAGTAGTATACTATGTAACATAGTAATTATTTTTAATCAGTAACTTTATGCAAAAAAAATCAGTTTTGATCACAGGTGCAGCAAAACGTATTGGCAAAGAATTAGCTTTACACATGGCACAAACTGGCTGGCATATTGCAGTCCATTACAACAACTCCGGAGATGGCGCCGATGAACTTGAGAAAGCAACTTCAAAATTAGTCTCAAAGGCTGTTGATGGCATTGGAGAATTGACCTGCCTTATCAATAACGCATCTGTATTTGAAAATGATAAACTTAAAAATTTGAAAAGTGAAGCCTGGCATAAGCATATTCAGGTAAATTTGCACTCTCCTCTTATTTTAGCGCATGAATTTGTTGAACAGCTAAGAGGCAAAGGTAACATAATTAACATGCTGGATTATTGCGTTTTGAGTCTGCCGGATAAATTTTTATCGTATGCAATAAGCAAGTCAGGGCTTTGGGCAGCTACGCAAATTTTAGCCAAAGACTTAGCGCCAAATGTGCGTGTAAATGGAATAGGCCCCGGGCATACCTTACCAAATATTAGAGAATCACAAGCAGGATTTGAAAAAGCTTATAAAGCTACACCACTGCAAATCCAGTCAACACCAGAAGAAATCTGCCGCGCAATT
>JAJONM010000088.1 GCA_021323415.1 Rickettsiaceae bacterium | reverse complement strand
TGAGGTTCCGCAAGGATTTTCTGGTATTGAAATTGACCCGCAAAGAGCGTTCGGAACAGGTGGCCATGAGACTACCAAGGGATGCCTTCTTGCCATGCAGAAGTTGGCAGAAAAGCACCAATTTAAAAATATGCTAGATATGGGTTGTGGCTCAGGGATTCTGGCTATCGGCATGGCAAAAATCTGGCCAGAAGGAAAAATCCTGGCGGTTGATAACGACCATGTTTGCGTAGATACGACCATTACCAATGCCGAAATAAATAGTGTTTCAGAGCGCATCGCTGTCTGGTTTAGTGATGGCTATACATCTGAAATAGTAGGTAGTAACATACCTTATGACCTTATCACATCGAATATTTTAGCTGCACCGCTTATAGCATTTGCACCTATGGCAAGTTCTGCATTGGCAAAAGGTGGCTATCTTATTCTTGCAGGATTGCTAGTTACTCAGGCTGATGAAGTCCTCGCTGCTCATACCAAACAGGGACTCAGCCTGGTTGATAGGAATGACTATGGCGATTGGAGTGTTTTGGTACTGGAGAAGTAAGGGGAGCGCAAAAGTAAAATAGCGCAAAAGTGCAAGAGAATAAAATGTATAAATCTAAGTTACAATAGTTGTAGACAGTCGAACGTAGTGAGCACGAAGAAGCAATCCCTATCAAAGCCCTATCAATTGAGCAAAGATTGCTTCCTCGCACTCCTTACAGTCGGCTCATCGCAATGACGTCTTGCTCTTTTGCGCTATTTTCTCTTGCGCTTCTTAAAACGCACGTCTAGCCTTTAGCGCCGTTCCCAGCGTACCATCATCCAAATATTCCAGCTCGCCGCCAATTGGTATTCCATGCGCGATTTGGGAGATTTCAATGTTAAGATGCTTTAGCCGTTCCATAATATAATGCGCGGTGGTTTGCCCTTCAACGGTGGCATTGGTGGCAAGGATAACCTCTTTCACATTTTCATTAGAAGATTTTTGCACCAGCTTTTCGATATTCAAATCATCCGGGCCACGGCCATCCATAGCAGAGAGTGTGCCGCCTAGCACATGATAAGTACCGCGAAACATATTGCTGCGTTCAATCGCCCATAAGTCAGAAACTTCTTCAACCACGCAAATTTGCTCAACCGAGCGCTTGTGGTCAACGCAGATATTGCAAGGAGAAAAACTATCGACATTGCCGCAGCTTTCGCAAATTTTTATTGACTCAATTGCCGCATTTAGCGTAGTTCCTAGCGGCCGCATCAGGCCTTCTTTGTTCTTCACCAAATGCAATACAGCACGACGGGCAGAGCGCTTGCCAAGGCCAGGCAATTTGCCAAGTAAGTAGATTAATTTTTCGATGTCGTTTTCCATTTATTTAGAATCAAGAACTAGAATCAAGAATCTAGATTCCAGATTCTTGATTATAAGTTCTATACCTCATCCTCCTCCAGAAAATCCTTTATCTCCGAATCATTGACACTTACTGGGTCTGACGCAGTATCATTCTGATCAGTAAGGCAATAGCCCGATGAACGTATAGTGCGGATTAGCGGGCCATTTTTTTCAACTTTTAGCGCCTTACGCAGGCGGTTTATATGCACATCAACAGTGCGCGGCTCTACTTGCAATGAATAGCCCCAAACACTACGGATTAGCTGGTCACGTGATAGAACACGTTTCGGGTGTTCCATAAGCGATTGTAATAAGCGGTATTCGATAGGACCAAGATGTAATTCTTCGTCGCGGTAAAAAGCGCGGCGTCCTGAAATATCCATTTTTATATGGCCATATACCAGTTCTTTTTCCGAAAATGCCGGGCGCATCCTGCGGAACACTGCATTGATACGTGCAATTAATTCACGTGGTGAAAACGGTTTTACCAGATAATCATCAACCCCGCCCTCTAGTCCTTCAACGCGATCGCTTTCTTCGCCTTTGGCGGAAATCATTATGATAGGTATGTTTTTAGTTTCGTTGTTGCGGCGCAAGCGGTTACAAATCTGTATCCCGGTTAGTCCCGGCAGCATCCAGTCGAGCAAAATCAAGTCTGGTTTGCTTTCATCAACCATTATAAGTGCTTCTTCGCCATCATTGGTTGTGCGGACTGTATATCCAGCCTTTTCAAGGTTATAATGTAGCAGGGTAACGATAGCTTCGTCATCTTCAACCACTAACACGGAAGGTTTTATATTATGCTTGGACATTGTACCTTTTAGTCTCCAATAACTTATGAGGCGCTTACACTAGCATATTTAAATATTTTGGGAACTAGGAAGTTTGTCTAACTAAGCTAATCTTACTGCGATAATGAAACTGAACTTTTTCCTTTCGCATGTTTCTTGGAGCGTAAATAAGATTCTTTATCTTCTTCTAAAAAATCTTTTTCTTGCTCTGGTGATGCTATAGAAATTTCATTAACGCTTTGCTTTTCCTTGTTCCTAATGTGAGTTGCATAATTAAAAGTTCCTGCTGCCTTTTCTAATCTTTTTACAAGTAGGGGAGTACCGCAATAAAGATTTTTTTCTAATTTGCTGACATCAACTGGATAATTTACTTCTTCTGCCTGTTTTGCTTGTTTCTCTTGCATTACCCTTCTGCGAATCATCAATTTTTCTGCAAGAGGCATGAATCTTCCACAGTTCATTATTTCAGGAATACTGGTAAATGGCGTATCAAGCTTTTCGTTCATCACTTTGCTGCAATAATTTGGTGCGGCAACATACGGGTGAGATGAGAAAAAGGCAAGGGGCTTAAAGACCCATCGCCAAATACTCTTCAGCGTGCTTAACGTAATTATTCTCTGAAATTTTGATAAAAGCGGCTTCGGCTTCTGTAAGGTCACGGAAATATTTTGCTGGATTGCCAGCCCAAATTTGCCCTTTTTTCACAGTCTTGCCCGGTGTTACAAGAGTGCCAGCGGCAACCATAGCGCCAGATTCCACCAGTACATCATCCATAAGTGTCGCACCCATACCAACAAAACATGAGTCCTCAAGTTTGCAAGCGTGTAGCAGCACTTTATGTCCGATAGTAATGCCGCTGCCGATAATAGTCGGGTGGCCATTGCGGGTTACATGGATGACTGTTCCATCCTGAATATTGGTGCGTTCCCCAACTCTTATCTCCGCCACATCACCACGCAGCACACAATTAAACCATATACCGGATTTGCTGCCGATTTGAACATCACCAATTATATGGCTACCTGGTGCGATAAATGCATCATGTGCTACTGTGGGAAGAATTCCGTTATATTTTAGAAATTTGTGGGTCATGGCAGTAGAATAATGAATCTAGAATCTAGAATCAAGATTTTAGAATCAAGGTCGTAACTAAAATTTGAATTAACTCTCTAAATTGCCGTCATCCTGGAAGCCGGTTTTCTTTATGAGTTTACAAGCAGTTAGAAAATCGAGATATCCAGGATGACGAAAAATGACGGGATTAATCTTGATTCTAAATTCTTGATTCCAGATTCTTCCTTACGGAAACACCGGCGTATATTCCAATCCAGCTTTCTCATCAAAACCAAAGATGATATTCATATTCTGTACCGCCTGACCTGATGCACCTTTGGTCAGGTTATCAATCACCGATGAAATCACCGCCCGGTTATCTGTCCTGCCGGCACTCACACTGATAATGCAGTTATTGGTCGAATAAACATCATGAGTAGAAGGTAGTTGGCCATCTTTCAAAACATGGACAAAATTTTCTTTGTCATATGCCCTCTGCAATGATTTCCTTAAGTCGTCAACATTTACACCTTGCTTAAGCTTAACGTAAATTGTTGATAAAATGCCCCGGTTCATTGGAGTTAGTTGCGGTGTGAAATTAACCTTCACGCTTTCTCCTGCCGCGCATGAAAGCGTCTGCTCAATTTCAGGGATGTGCCTGTGGTTACAAACACCATAAGGTTTTATACCTTCATTTACTTCAGTGTATAAATTGGCTTGCTTTGCTGACCTTCCAGCACCCGTCACCCCTGATTTAGAATCGATGATGATATCGTCAATTTCGATTAATTCATCTTTAAGCAGCGGATATAATGGCAGCGTAGCGCTAGTTGGGTAGCATCCAGGGCAAGCAATAATCCTGGCATTTTTTACATATTCCCGGTAAACTTCTACTAGGCCATACACGGCTTCTTTTTGCAGCTCGGGAGCCAAATGTTCGTGGCCATACCATTTCTTATATTCTTCCACATCGTAGAGTCTAAAATCAGCAGATAGGTCGATAATCTTCAGGTGCTCTGGTAATTTTTTTACTATCTCTTGTGTAGTAGCATGCGGCAAGCAGCAGAACGCAACATCAATCCCATCCCATTTTGCTGCATCAATTTTTATCAGTGCAGGGAGGTTAAATGGACGTAAATGTTGGTATATATCAGACATAGGCTGACCAGCACTGCTATCTGCAATTAACTGTGTTATCTCTACATTTGGATGGTTAAGTAACAACCGGATAAGTTCCACTCCGGTATAGCCGCTTGCGCCAATGATTGTTGCTTTTATTTTTTTCATGGTCATTTCAAGTAAAATAGTTAGATGAACGGTTAAATAGTAAAATAGAGAAATAGTAAAATAGTGCAATGATAGATTCTATTTGGTTGTGTCTCAATTTGGAAATTAAGTCACAGGGCTGTGATACTTACTTCACAGCTGCTGAGGGAGACCCCGCATCTCCCCCCGCATAAATGCGGGTCGTGCGGGTCGTGGAACTCCAAATAAAAAAGGCTCCCAAAAACGTTGAGAGCCTTTTGAAAATATAATGTATAAGGTTCTTAACGTTTTGAGAACTGGAAGCTCTTTCTTGCTTTTGGTTTTCCAGGTTTCTTACGCTCAACAACACGACTATCACGAGTCAGGAATCCACCTTTACGTAATACTTTGTGGTTGTCAGGGTTGTATTTATCTAAAGCGCGTGAGATACCGTGTAATACAGCACCAGCCTGACCTGAAAGTCCACCACCTTTTATTGTGCATTCAACATCGAATTGCCCAACAGAGTTAGTAGCCTGGAATACCTGGTTAATAACCATACGCAGTACTGGGCGGCCAAAATAAACTGTTATATCTTTTCCGTTTACAGTGATCTTTCCGGTTCCTCTTTTAATCCAAACACGAGCGCTTGAGCATTTTCTGCGGCCAGTACCATAAGAACGGCCCAGGCTATCAATCTCTGCTTTCTTTTCAGTTACTAATTCTGTAGTCATGCTGCTTCACTCTTTTTATTTTTTCTGTTTTCTTCTGCAAATTTTAGAACTTCAGGTTTTTGACCTGCATGTGGATGCTCTTCACCTGCATATACGTGCAATTTAAGCATCTGCGCGCGTCCTAGTGGGCTGCGTGCAATCATTCTTTCAACTGCTTTTTCAACAACTTTACCCGGGTTTTTGCCTGAGAAAATTTTAGCAGGGTTAGTTTCCTTTATTCCACCAGGATGTCCTGTATGGCGGAAATACTGCTTATCAAGCAATTTATTACCAGTTAAATGCACTTTCTCAGCATTTATAATAATAACATGATCGCCACAATCAATGTTCGTGGAGAATAGGGGCTTATGTTTACCACGAAGAACCATGGAAACTTTAGCCGCCAGACGACCAAGAACTAGATCAGTAGCATCGATAATGTACCACTTTCTTTCTATTTCAGAAGGTTTTGCGCTATAAGTTGTCATCTATACACCTTTTATCTACGTATTTTGGGCATCCTAATAGGAAAAACACCCATAAGGAGGCGCATAAATATGCTATAACTGGGGTATATGTCAATAGTTATTTGATAAATTAAGCGCAAAAGCGCAAGAGAGAAATAGAGAAAAGGAGAAAAAGTGAGCGAATTGCAGACAATGTGATTCTAAAATTTCGCTTTTTTCCCATTCTTTTTCTACTCATCTTGCAGTAGCATATGCGTTGAGAAATCCTTATTGGGCTTATTCAGGTGGTGCATTTTGGGGGGGGTGGAGTTGGTTTAGCAGTGGCTGCGACTGTTCAGCGTTGTTTTGCAAGTGCATAGACAGAAGAGCTAGGTAACATGATTGACCAGCAGCAAGCGCAACTTAATGCAGTTGTAGTAGCAGGTGGTAATCAGCCTACTCAGGCTCAACCGGCTCAACCTGCGTTAATCGCCAACCAGCCAAATATACCGCAACCACAGGCAGGATATGTACAAGCTGTTGCTGCTCAGCCAGCTAATCAGATAGGTGCGTAGATTTACAAACTTGCATGTCGTCAGGACTTGAGGGTGAAATAGCTTAGACTTAGTGTGACAAAGTAAATCGTTAATTTCTATAATAAGCCACAAACTCCGTCATTGCGAGAAGAAAGTGGGAGTCACCGTAGCGGTAGCGAAGGTGATGACCCGAGCGACGCGGCAATCCAGAAAATACTTCAAAAATCTCTGGATTGCCGCGTCGCTCCACTCGACATTCCGCTACCGCTACATGTCTCGTCGTCTCTCCTCGCAATGACGATACTGCAACATCTAATCGTAACTTCTAAAGATTTTTGTAACGTTAATTGCTTTTTTCTCCCTTTCTCCTTTTTACTTTTGCGCCCATTTCCTACTTTACAAACCCATCCAAATATGGTGAAACGGTTAACAACCTTAGATAAACTAGGAGATTTACGTGGTTGACCTAATAGATGAAATAAAAGAAGACCTGCAACAGGAGAAATATGCCCAATTATGGCATAAATACAGTAACTACATTATAGGGTTTTTGGTAGCAATAGTGCTATCTACAGTAGTTTTTGTATGGTGGAAAAATCACTCCAGTTCGAAGTCAGAAGAGCTTGGCAACGATTTATATCGTGCCTTTGTGACTGAAAAGGGTAAAAATCCTGAGGCAAGCCTTGATTTATATAAAGCAATTGAACAAAAAGGTGGGGCTGCTGCATCAGTTGCGTCGCTCCGCGAGGCTGGTTTGTTACTATCTAGTGATAAAAATGATGAAGCTTTAGCTATATATAAGAGTATATCTGATGGTAAATCGCCTGATGAAGTAAAAGATTTGGCATATATATTATATGCATATAATTCTATCGAAACTTCTGATAATGCCGAGATTTTAGCTAAATTAAAGTCTATGACCGAAAAAGATAGTGCATTTAAATATTCAGCTAAAGAATTGATAGCTTTTTATGAATTCCGCCTTGGTAAGTATGATGAAGCTAAAAAACTGTTCCAGGAGCTTAGTGACGACATGTATACGCCGGCAAAAATGAAGGCGCGTTCTGGTGAAATGATTGGTGCAATTGAAGCAAAGGGTAAGGATGTTAATGTTAAAGGATAAAAAGCCGCTTATTGTATCGGCTGTTTCGTTGATGCTTTGCTCATGTAGTTTAATGCCTGATTGGCTAGGCAATTCAGATAAAGTTAAAGATACTTCTGGGCCACGCGTTTCAGTTTTATCGCTAGGGACTACTATTTCAGTTGATCCTGATCTTTCAAGTTTACAAGTTCCTATCCCTACAGCGCAAGATAATGCCCAGTGGGCAAAAAGCAGTAGCGATCATGTCGGTGTGCCGCAAAATATTGCCGCCCCAAAAACATTTAAACATGGCGATTCTGTTAGCATAGGCAAAGGTGCAAACAAAGATCAGCACATGACTGCAACCCCTATTGTTGCTAATGATAAGATATATACAGTTGATTCTTATGGCGTGGTTACAGCTTTTGATACAGAGAGAGTTAAAAAAATCTGGAAATATGAACTGGATGTAAAAGAGGATAAAGGCAGCCTGTCAAACGCAGGCATACTTTTCCATCAGGGCAAGATATATTTAGCCACAGGTTCTAACAAAGTTATTGCGCTTGATGCGGAAACTGGTTCTGTTGTGTGGAAGCGTAATATTAACAGTATCGCACGTTCTGCGCCAGCTGCGGAAGGCAAGGTAGTTGTTGTAAATACAGCAGATAATAAGCTTTATGCGCTTGATGCCAATGATGGCGGAATTATGTGGATGCACTCAGGAGCAGAAGGGGAAATGAGCATATTTGGCTCGGCAGCTCCGGTTGTATCAAATCATTTTGCTTTTGCGCCATATTCTTCTGGCGAACTATATGCGTTAAAGCTTGATGATGGTTCTGAAGTTTGGTCAGATAGCATGACTTCTTCGCGTGGCAACAATAATAGATTTTTATTTGGCAACATCGACTCATCACCAGTAATTGTTGGGGATAATATATATGTAGTTGGTGATGATGGCGCGCTGGTTGCTTCTGATATGGCAACAGGTCACCGCCTTTGGGAGAAATCTTTGTCTGCTACAAAAAGCCCATGGTTTGCCGCCGGCTTTATTTACGTAGTAAATAGCAAAAGCGAAGTAATTTGCGTCTCGGCTAAAAATGGCGGCGTAAAATGGGTAAGTAAATTACCTTCAGAGAAGAAAAATCAAACCATTTGGAGTGGCCCTGTTATGGCCGGCGATAGCCTGCTAGTGGTTGGCTCTAATGGAAAACTACTTTCCATTTCTCCACGAACTGGTGAAATTGAGAATACAACAAAAGTCTCGAAAGGTATCTACTTAAACCCTGTCGTTGCCAACGGTAGTGTATACTTACTGACTGACAAAGCTGAATTGATTGTGCTGCGTTAGTATACCTATTCAAAACTACGTCATACGGAAGCGGGACGCAGTATCCAGGTTAATAAAAAGCCATTTAAAAATGACATGATTTATTAATGAATCTGTATCCTATAGTCTACGTCAGAGGACGGAGCTAGGGCAACGGCGAGGGTAGTTTGCTGTATTGCGATTAAACCCATTACCAATAGGATGTGTCATTTTGTTGACTGGTTGCTACATTTTGTGGTAAAATAGCAACGAAACATTCGGTTGGTAATTGTTTTATAAGGAGATAGGTTGTGAGTAAGGATAAAGGGAAGGGTAAAGAGAAAGAAAGTAAGGCTAAGAATTTAACCCAGAAAGAGCAAGAAAAAATTGATAAGAAGCAAAGTAAGCTGAACAATAAATTATTTAAGCAATGCAAAAAATTACTAGAAAATCCTGACTCTGGGAAATACCATAAACTAGAAAAACAAATTAAGTCATTAATTGCAAATATTGATGCAGTTAATGAATGTGTCACGCCTTTTGATTCTGCTACTCAATATCATATGATTGATTTTGCTAAATTCTTAGTAGAGAATTGTGCTAAAATTGATACTGCTGATAAGCATGGCTCTACACCTTTGCATAAAGCTGCTGAGGCTGGAATGGTTGATGTAGTTAAATTCTTAGTGAAAAAGGGTGCAAAAATTGAGGCATGTGATAAGCATGGCTCTACACCTTTGCATAAAGCTGCTGAGGCTGGAATGGTTGATGTAGTTAGATTCTTAGTGAAAAAGGGTGCAAAAATTGAGGCATTGGATGAGCATGACTCTACACCTTTGGATAAAGCTGCTGAGGCTGGAATGGTTGATATAGTTAGGTTCTTAGTGGAAAAAGGTGCAATAACATATTTGGATAAAGCTGCTGGGGCTGGAAACCTTGATGTAGTTAGGCTCTTAGTGGAAAAGGGCGCAAAAATTGAGGCATGTCAGAGGAGTGGCTCTACACCTTTACATATAGCTGCTGGGGCTGGAAACCTTGATGTAGTTAGATTTTTAGTAGAAAATGGTGCAAAAATTGGGAAACTTAATATATATGGCGATTGTACGTGTTTGAGTTTTGCTGCTGCGGCTGGAAATCTTGATGTTGTTAGATTCTTAGTGGAAAAGGGTGCAGAAATTGAGGATCATGATGTGGATGGCAATACACCTTTACATAGAGCTGCTGAGGATGGAAAGGCTGATGTTGTTAAATTCTTAGTGGAAAAAGGTGCAAAAATTAATGCGACTAATAATCATAGCAGAACCCCCTTGTATGAGGCGTTTAGAAGTCGCTTGTATAAGGCATCGGATATGAAAATTGACTATAGATATAAAAACATAATTACGTATTTACTTGTTGCCGGAGCCTTTTTTGATCCATACGAAGTTGATACAATAAAAGAAATCTTTGGAATAGATCAGGGAAGTAATTTTGATAATATTTTTGAACCATTTCAAAACAAAAATGGCAATGTTTTATTTCGCTTAAAAAATGCTGTGGATAGAACAGCAATAATTGAGAAAGATAAAGCCAAGCGGGGAAATGCCGCTGTTGCTCATATTTTGTCAAAGTCAGTAAGTGATAAAGGTTCTTTATTTGATGCTTTATATGAAGGTGGTTTTGTTTCAAATCTTTCCAAGCGGGATTTGGGTTCACTTTTATCTGTAGCAAAACAAGATTATGATAAGCCTTATTCTATTAATCAAAATCCTTATTCTGTTAGTGAAACGAGTGAAAAGATTGAAAAAGCACTTGAAAAAGGTGCTGAGAGTTTTGCTAATAGGCTTAAGCAAGAAAAAGCTGGCTGTGATACGCAATGGCTGTAGGGTAGGGTGTTAAATATATACACTTTGCGGCGAAGCACCGTCATCATACTGCGGCGAAGACAGTAGTATCCAGGTAAAATAAACAAAGCCATATATTTATTTAAGAAGCCGTAATCCTATGATCTACGCCATAGTCTCACAGAGACTAAAACAACTTATAAATAGATAACTATTATTAAGGTCTTCATCAAATAAACTGTAAGTCCTACTCTTCCAACTGATCAATAAACCCCGATATCACGTCCAGCCCACCTTGCCAAAAATTCGGATTGCTGGCATCAAGTCCAAATGGAGCAAGCAGTTTCTTATGGCGGAGTGTCCCACCTGCTTTTAGCATGTCGATGTATTTATCAACAAAGCCATTCGGGAATTCCTGATAAACGCGGTAAAGCGAGTTTACTAAGCAATCGCCAAACGCGTAGGCATATACATAAAACGGCGTATGGATAAAGTGTGGGATGTATGCCCAGTAATATTTATATTCATCATCGAATTTTATAGCAGGCCCTAGCGCTTCTTTTTGTACATTAGTCCAGATGCTGCAAATATCTTC
>JAJONM010000017.1 GCA_021323415.1 Rickettsiaceae bacterium | reverse complement strand
GCGTCAATAAGGGTGGTTTTGCCATGGTCAACGTGTGCGATAATGGCGATATTGCGTATTTCTTGCATGATAAACTTCTATTGTTTGTGATTTTGAATTTTTCGATACTTATACGAAAAGTTGGCGGCCTTATAGCAGGATTGACTAAAATATGCAACAGGAATTTCTTTGGCCTCAACCAATAGAAGGAAAGCTTTTTCCTAAAACAATCCACGGGTTTATTACCAAAAATAATCAAAAACCAAATTGTTTTTTTATACCAATTTGCTATAACTAATGCATGCGTACGTTATATCATTTTCCTTTGTGCCCTTTTTCCAGGAAGGTCAGGATTCTCCTGGCTGAGAAAGGTCTTAACTTTGAATTGTCACAAGAGAATTTCTGGGAGCGCAGAAAGGCTTATGCCCTTATAAATCCTGCAATGCAGGTTCCTGCCTTTATTGATTTTGATGAACTGGTAATCCCAGATAGCTACGCCATATGCGAATATCTCGAAGGCAAGTACCCAGAACGTAAGTTGCTTGGTGAAACGCTTGCTGAAAGCGCGGAAATCAGGAGATTGGTATCCTGGTTTGATAATAAGTTTTACAGCGAAGTTACCCGTTATCTGCTTAACGAAAAAGTTATCCGCTTCATGACAGGGGTAGGGGCGCCAAATTCTGATGCAATAAGAGCTGCTAAAACTAATATGGTTGGGCATTTAGAATATATAAAATTTCTGACCCGTGGCCATAAATGGCTGGCAGGTGATAGCATAAGCCTGGCCGATATTGCTGCTGCTGCGCATATTTCAATATTAGATTTCTTAGGCGAAGTTGCGTGGGATAATTATCATGATGCAAAAGAATGGTATGCCCAGGTAAAATCCCGCCCAAGTTTCCGGGCTATACTGCAAGACAGGGTGCGTGGTTATGTTCCTCCGAAATGCTACGCTAATTTAGATTTCTAATTATACTGTTCTTGGTTTTTCAACGTCAGCAACGTAATCCACAGCTTTTCGTGGCCTACCTTTTAGTATTTTTTCTATAGCGCTTTTATTTGGCGCTATTCTTTCTTCTTTAGTTTCGCCTTCGTTTAGAATGTGCATTTCTGTTTTTACGTACTGTGTTATCCTATTCTTTTCTGCATCAGAAAATACTATGTCTTTTGTATGGCTATCAATTAAGTGGTTAGCTATAATAAATTGAATTTCCTTTGGTAGTTCTGTAAGAATGCTCTTTGTGCCATCTTTGTGATCATGAAATGCATAAGCAATTTCTTGCATTGCTGGGGCTAGATATGGTTTTCTTAAAGGTTTTGCAGATGCCTTAAAGAACTCCAGTAATTCAAGAGTATCGGAACAAAAGAACTTTTTTATATCTTCTGCGGCAGGTTTTTCTTGGTTTCCTGCAATAGATGTTATTTTAAAGTATTTACTCAAATACGATTCAAAACTTGCATTGTTATAAGCTAATGCAAATAGTTCTTCTTTCGTTGTAATTGCGCCTTTTTCTTTATGCTTAGCTAAATTTACTTCGCTGATACCTTTCACATCAATCAGTATAGTTCCGCTCATATTAAGGCTTTCTTGTATCTGAGCACGGGTAAAGTCAGAACCAGTAAAATTTACCATATTGATATTAGCATAAAATAATGCTGTGTTAGTCATATTGGTATATGTCAGGTTACTGTAATTTAGCTTTAACAATGTAAAAACAACATCATCAAAATTTCCATATGAAAGGTCAATTTTACTTAAATCAGCTCTAGTTTCTACTACCAGTTTTGCAACTCCATCTGTAATAGAAAGTTTTTTCATTACCCAATTTTCAATGCTAAATCTTGCTTGATCTATTTCATTTTCAGCAAGTGATTCTGTGTTTTTGCCTTTGCCAATGGCAATTCTATGCAATTTAGCATATAATTTTATATCATCAGCAGTTAATTTAACTGTGGTTTTTTTTACATCACCACCGTAAAATCCAGATGAAATTATTTGCATAACAAGCCCGTTCTTTTTTAGAGACTCCTAATATAGCATTATAATGCTTGTGTCAATGTATAGTTACAACGATATGTATTTGCAGTAATACCTCTTTACATTGGACAAAAACACAATTACGCGCTATTTAGAACCATGAAAATAACTAGAGCTAAATAGATGAAAAAGAAAGAAAACCAAAGAAACTGGAAGATGAGCACAAAGTTAGTGCGTGGTGGTACACTCCGCTCAAACTTTGGTGAAACCAGTGAAGCGATATTTTTAAATTCGGGGTTCTGCTATGAATCAGCCGAAGTGGCCGAAAGCCGCTTTAACGGTGAAGCGCCAGGCTTTGTCTATTCAAGGTACAGCAACCCAACGCTTGCTTCTCTGGAAGAGCGCATGGCACTTTTAGAGGGGGCGGAGGCTTGCTGCGTTATGGCCAGCGGAATGGCTGCAGTTTATGCTTCCATTGCCTGCCAGATAAAACCGGGTGATCATTTCATCGCTAGCAAAGTGCTGTTTGGTTCATGCTATTATATCGCAACTGAAATCCTGCCGCGTATGGGCGTTGAAGTGACTTTGGTTGATGGTAAAGACTTAAACGCTTGGGAAGAAGCATTTAAAGGTAGCAAAGGCACTGCGAAAGAATATGTGTTTATCGAGTCACCATCCAACCCAAACCTTGAGTTAGTAGATATTGAAGCGGTAGGTAAGCTATGCAAAAAGCATGATGCATTTTTTATAGTTGATAATATTTTTGCGTCCCCTTTATTGCAGCATCCATTGGAATTAGGTGCTGATTGCGTTGTCTATTCAACAACCAAACATATTGATGGTCAGGGAAGGTGCCTAGGTGGTGCAATACTTGGCAGTCAGCAATTTATCACTGAAGTGGTAACTCCATTTCATCGCCACACAGGTCCGGCACTTAGCCCATTTAATGCCTGGGTGTTCTTAAAAGGACTTGAGACTTTAGACATCCGTATGGAACGTCACTGTGATAATGCTGAAAAAGTAGCAGCATTTTTAGAGAGCCACAAAAAGATAAAGCGTGTGATTTATCCGGGGCTTCCTTCACATCCGCAATATGCTTTAGCGCAAAAGCAAATGGATAGGGGTGGCAACCTAATCGCTTTTGAGTTAGATGCTGGTAAACCTGCTGCATTTGCAGTTATGAATAAGCTTAAGATTGTTGATATCTCCAACAATCTTGGAGATTCTAAATCGCTTATCACTCATCCGGCAACTACAACCCACTCTAACATTAAGCCAGAAGAGCAGGTAAAACTGGATATTACAGCAGGAATGCTACGCCTTTCAGTTGGCCTGGAAGATATTGATGATTTAATTGATGATTTTGCTCAGGCTTTAGCGTAAAAAATTTTCCATCATCTTCAAATTTTCTGTAAGATGATGGACTTCAAATTTCTTCCAAAAACTTAAGTACTGTCCCTTAACAGCAAACGGAATAACCTTGTCTTATATTGAATAGGTAAGGTGTATTCCAATGCAAAAGCAACCCCCACAACATCAAGAACATCAACCTGGTCTGCAAGGAAAGATGTATCCACAGCCAAAAGGTTTTATGGAAAACTATTTAGCTGCTGGAAAACTAAAAGATAAGAAAATTCTTATCACAGGCGGCGATAGTGGAATTGGTAGGTCTACTGCCATAGGGTGCGCTAAAGAAGGGGCTGACATTGGAATAATTTATCTGGAAGAAGATAGCGATGCAGCACTAACTTGTAAGTACATAGAAGCGGAGGGAAGAAAAGTCTATGCCATTAAAGGTGATATTGGCGATGAAGCTTTTTGCCAGGAAGCTATAAAGAAAGTAGTAAGGGAATTGGATGGTTTAGATGTGCTTATAAATAATGCAGCAGAGCAGCATGTCCATAAAGAATTTGAAGAGATTAGTTCTGAAGAATTGCACCGAACATTTAAAACAAACATTTTTTCAATGTTTTATTTAATCAAGGCTGCGCTGCCTTATTTACATAATGGCAGCTCTATTATTAACACCACATCAGTAGTTGCTTACAAAGGTAAAGCAGAGCTAATAGATTATTCTGCGACTAAAGGTGCGATAGTATCACTTACCCGTTCACTTGCATTATCATTCGCTAAAAAGGGAATAAGAGTAAACGCTGTAGCACCAGGACCAATATGGACTCCACTTATCCCTTCTAGTTTTAGCGCAGAAGATGTAGCAAATTTTGGTAGCAGGACTCCGCTTGGAAGAGCAGGTCAGCCAGATGAAGTAGCCCCATGTTTTACATTTTTAGCATCTGATGATGCATCATATATTACCGGGCAAGTATTGCATCCTAATGGTGGGGAGATAGTAAATAGTTAAAGCTATGGAAAAGAATGATGATAGTAGGAAAGCAAAAACAAGAGCGCTGTTAAAGGCATTAAGAGAAAAAAGGAATCAGAAGCCCAGGTTCCTTTATCGAACCTGGAGATTAAAATCTAGCTTTTATCATTGCAGTAAAGTAAACAAGAATATCTAGTATTATATGAGATAATTTCGACTCGATGTTACAAAGCAAATTTTAGGATTATGAGTTATGGTTGCAGTATCGTCATTGCGAGAAGTGAGTAAGGATTATTTCTTCCTTTAAAATAATCCTTCAAATGCGAAGCAATCCAGGAAATATTTGTAAAAGTCTGGATTGCCGCGTCTGTCCACTCGGTTTTCTTGCTTTGCTGCAAAATCTCGTCGTCTTTACTCGCAATGACGATACTGCAGCATCTAGACAAAACTTCTATAGCTTTTTTGAATATCAAGCTCAGACTTATACATATTATATACTACACAGTTTCCGGCCTTAGCACAGGTGTTGGTATTTTCACTGTAGAGATAGCCGGCCCACCTGCATACTCAGGTTTAGGCAGTGTGTTTAAATCCCTGGCATATGTGTTTAGCAACTCAGCCTGCGAATCGCGGCGGTTTTGCAAACCCTTACTTTTCTCTTTATTTGAGTTGACTCTCACTTCCCACAGTGAGCAATCAAGATACCTTTGCGCTGCAGCCAAATCACCTGCCGCTTTTGTAGCAATATACTTATCGATATTTTTACGGAAGTTTGTTTTCGCGCCAACTAATCCATCGCCACCGTTGTAATTTAAATCTTCAATAGCCAAACGTTCGCTTGGTGTAAGAGCCGCCCAGCTGCTTTGATACACATTGCGTAAGTGTAATTCACGCGCACCGATTGAGCGATTAAATAACAAGCGTACCTGATCATCAGTAAGGCTTATTTTACCACTTCTTACATCATTAAAATTAGGCATGGCGTAGCCTGCAAATGCCTGCTGCCATTCGGTTAGTGATTCTGGCCTGTCCATATCAAAACCTATGCCAACAGCATTCCTGCCTTTGGAATCTTTTATTACTTTATTGCCAAGTCCCATAGAAGGGCTAAGTTCTGCAGCTATAATATAGTTAAACCGTTCAATTTCATAAGTCTTGCGGTCGTTAACAGCGCTGTCAATTTTTAAGTTTCTGATACGCTCTCTAACTTTTATAGTATCTTGTATGCCTAAAGCCATTTTATTTTATCCCTTATTTTGAACTACTATTTAGCATCCATATTATTTTTTGATGTTCTTCAATTCTGCCAATTACAATATCAGCAGTAGATGAATCATCTGCTTTTTCACTAACATCTATAACTTTTTTGGCTTGCTTTACAAGTGTTTCGTGGCTTTTTATCAAGTCTTCCAGCATTGCCTTTGAATTAGCATTTTTCTTTGGTTCAGGTATGTTAGTTAATTTAGAGAATTCGCCAAAGCTACCAGGCGAGAAACTTCCAAGTGCTCTTATACGTTCAGCTAATTCATCTGCCGCATTGTGCAGTGCTTCATACTGTTCTTCAAATAATTTATGCAATGAATAAAATTCCATACCAGTTACATTCCAATGGTAATTTTGTGTCTTAAGCGCTAGTGCATAAGTATCTGCAAGCAGAATTGATAATTCCCCTGCAACGTTATTTAAATTTGTTTTTGCCATAATACTATCCTCTAAAAAATTCTTATTAAGAAAGAGGCTA
Source organism: Rickettsiaceae bacterium (assembly GCA_021323415.1). Classification (GTDB taxonomy): domain Bacteria; phylum Pseudomonadota; class Alphaproteobacteria; order Rickettsiales; family UBA6187; genus JAJONM01. The sequence goes on along the minus strand of JAJONM010000017.1, from coordinate 19,494 downwards.
CACCTAGAAGTTGATAAAAGTCAATTATCTATCGCTAAAATTATAAAAATAGGTATTATAATTAAATAACCTTAACTAGCATTGATATGGCTACTAAATTACCTGCTGTATTTAGTTTTTTGCTAATAGCATTTATTTTGGTTTCTCCGCAAGCCTTTGCTACTACTTATCAGGTAGATGGCGATATAGTAGGCCAGGTAACTAATTACCAGGTAGAAGAAGGCGACAATTTTTATTCGATAGCACGTAAGTTTGATTTGGGTATTGTCGAAATGCTAGCGTCTAATAAAGGTGTTGATCCATGGATTCCTGAAGTTGGCAGTATGATATTTCTCCCTACTTCTCATATATTGCCCTCAAAACGTACTAAAGGCATTGTTATTAACCTTTCCGAGCTAAGGTTGTTTTATTTTGCTGATACTAAAACTGTTATGACTTTTCCTATAGGCATTGGTAGGGAAGGGTGGCAAACACCACTTGGTACTACAAAAATTATTATGAAGCGTAAAAATCCATCATGGACTCCACCTGCATCAATTCGTGCAATCCATCCTGACTTGCCCAAGACGGTACCACCGGGTGAAGATAACCCTATGGGTGCTTATGCAATGAATCTTGGTCTGCCAGGTATCGCAATTCATGGAACTAACAAACCCCATGGTATTGGTCTTCGCTCTAGTCATGGCTGTATACGTATGTATCCAGAAGATATAGAAACGTTGTTTAATGCAGTTCCTACTAATACTCCTGTCACGATAATTGATACTTCATATAAAATAGGCTGGGCAGGCAATACCATGTTTTTAGAAGTTATGCTTACGCAGGAGCAGGTAGATGATATATCAGAACACCGGCAGCCAGAGCGGTTAGATCGGCCTGAAATCTATGATGAAATTATAAAAAATGCTGGGACGAAAGAGGGGATTGATTGGTTTGCTGTTGAGAATGCACTAATCGATCATAGTGGTTTGCCTGTGGCGGTGTTTAGTAAGTAGAATCTGGAATCTAAACTCTTGATTCCAGATTCTTGATTCTAAACTCTATTTCTTCTGTGATTCTTTAAAAATACTATCAGCTTTACGGCTTGCAGCATCAGCATCTCTTGCTGCCTGGTCAGCGCTTTCACGTGCACGTCTTGCTTCAGCTAAAGCCTGGTTTGATGATTGCTTGGCTTCCTCTGCAAGATTGCGTGTTTCACTTAGTAATGCTTTGTCCTCAGGTGCTAATTTTGTTGTATTAGAACATGCAGATAACGCTACTAGTGCAGTAGCAATTAACAAATAATATTTCATCGTAGTCCTCCATTTTGTGAAAAGTTGTACTTAGGGTTGCTTTTACTAAATGTTAGACTACCACAAAACAAATAACTGTAAATAATTTGCTGAGATGTATTTAAAAGTTTTTTATAAGCTACTTAATTGTTTAAGAGATTTTAAGCCAATACTCTGGGAACTCTTTTTATAATAAGTATTGTTTCTTTCTTCAATCTTTTGCTCTAGGCGTTCAATATCTCTTCTGCGTCTTTCTTCCTCTTCAGCTCTGATACGCTCAGCATCTCTTTTTCTTAAAACATCACTAATATATCCGACCAAATTACGATTAGGGCCTTGTGCTGCCATATCAATTGCCTTCTCGCCGTTAAATGAGCGTAACTCAGTATCTGCATGAAATTCTTCTATCAGCATTTGCACGATTTGAAAGTTGCCCTGTTTAGCGGCTACATGAAGTGCAGTATAACCCTGATAATTCTGTATGTTTACTGGCATTTCCCTTGAATCAAAAATACTTTTTACACCATAAACATTTCCTTCTGATACCATCTGGAATAATTTTATAGTAGGACTTACCGGAACATTTATAGCAATTGGTTGTTTGTTTAAGGCAGATAACGCTGAAGTTGTTGAACTAATGCTAACAGGAGTTTGTCCAGCCTTCCAGGCCCCATTCCACCCGTAGGTTTGCATGCACTGCTGCATAAAAGGTGCTGTGATGGCATTTTTATCATCTATTGAATAATCTCCAACAGGAACGTCACTAACACTTACCAAACCATTTGGATTCAACGTTGGTTGTTTTTCCATTCTTGGCTTGCTGAAAATGGAAGAATATTTACGCATTGCATCCGATTGGCAGCTATTAACATTCTGGTTGTAAATATCTCTCATCTGGCGGGCAGACTCAAGACATTGTCCCATTTGCGGTCCTTGCTGGGTTATACCTTTGCTATTCTGGCAATATTCATATAATTCCTGATTAGCTTTATAATTTGCAGTGCATTGCTCGTATTGAGCACTTCCTTTAGAAAGTCCGCTGCCAACGCAAAATTTGTGACCTACCGGTGCGCACGCAGTAACTATAGTTAAAATTGCCAGTGTTTTTAGTTTAGTAGAACCCATAATTAATTGACCTTATTTTTTAATTTGCCATGAACCATCAGGCTGTAAGCAAGCTATACCATATCCTGGCTGAACTTTACCACCTATTGTTATACCCTGGTTAAACTCCCTGCAATACTCTGAGCTTTCCTGTTGGTAACTATTTACCTGTACAACCTGAGTTGTATAATTTGGCACCCAATAAGATGGAGCAGGTTGATAATAAGTATTATAGTAATTTGGTGAATAATAGCTATCCCTATATCTATGCTTGTTATGATATCTGTTATCATGAGCATAAGCATTGCCGCCACCAATTTGGCTACCAAGCCCCGCACCAAGTAAAGTTCCTACAGCAATAGCTGCAATTCTACCCTTACCTTTGCCTACGTTAGAGCCAACAGCTGCACCACCTGCTGCACCAATCAATCCACCAAGCAGGTTGTCACCAGCATAAGCCGGCACAGCAGCACTTGATAATACTGTTATAATTGAACAAGTTGTGATAAGTTTCTTAAAATTCATTTCTCATCTCCTTTATAAAAATGATCTTATGAAACCCAATATATAGCTGTTACAATGAAGTGCTATTGAAGTAAAAATTCATAGAAAATTCATCTCATAAATGTAACATAGTTAAAAATTTGCATTACTGGAGCTCCTTCTCCCGTGGGGAGAAGGCAGGGATGAGGGGGCGGTGAACTATCAATAAGTTCTCTGGTTATATTGATGGTTTTTCGCCCCCTCACCCTCTAACCTTTCCTCACGGGAGAGGGAATGAGCTAGCATCGATGTTATCTTTATTATTTAATCTGCAACACATAAATAAGCGAAAATAACTTACGGATTGTCTCAAAGTCCATAGTAATCTTGTTTTTACATAGTTCTTGTAAAATTTCTGCGCCTTCATTGTGGACTCCGCGTCTGCCCATATCAATTGCTTCTATCCGGCGTGGGTCTGATATCTTTACTACTTCATGATAATTTTCACAAATTATATGGTAGTCTTTTATAACACGGCGTAAGGGGGTAAGCGGTATAGCTATATTTTCTACTAATTTGTTATTAGCATTTACTGCCATCTGAAATTTGTTATCAGCAATTTCAATATTAAGGCTAAATGGTCCATTATCTGATTCGATACTAAAACTATTATTTTCGAGTAAATCAGTTACTGCGCGTTCACGTGCATTTTTATTCTTCTCGCTACGTATCAGCGAGTTTGCATCAATTGATATTTTTTCGATACGATTTTTCATTTTATTTTCTAATGCTTATCGATAAAGCATGCGCGCCAAGCCCCTCTTCATTGGCAAGGCTTTCTGTTATAGTCGCCAACTTATCAAATGATTCTTTAGTACACCCAATTAGCGATACGCGCTTTAAAAAGTCATACACAGATAATCCCGAAGAAAACCTGGCATTGCCCGATGTTGGTAAAACGTGGCTAGGGCCCGCAACGTAATCACCAATGGCTTCAGGTGTATAACGCCCAAGAAATATTGCGCCGGCATTGCGGACATCCGTAGCCATTTTATTTGCAATATCATCATCCAATGCTAGCTCCAGATGTTCTGGTGCTATATTGTCAGTAAGTGTTACTGCCCAATCATAAAAATTGGTTTCGGCAATTATAATAGCGCCATTATTATCCCAGCTTTTTTTTGCGATATCTTTACGTTCTAATGTGGATAAGGATTTTTCTACAGCGCGCTCGACTTTATAAGCAAACTCGGCGCTATCAGTAATTAATATTGAGCGTGCATCCGAATCGTGCTCAGCTTGTGAAAGTAGGTCAGCAGCAATCCAGTCGGGGTTATTTTTACTATCGGCAACTACTAATATTTCAGAAGGCCCTGCAATCATATCTATTCCTACACTGCCTGAAAATTGGCGTTTTGCTTCAGCAACATAAGCATTACCAGGGCCTACAATTTTATGTACTGCAGGCACAGTTTCAGTGCCACAGGCAAGCGCGGCAATTGCTTGTGCGCCGCCAATTTTGAAAATATCAGTTATACCAGCAACCTTGGCAGCGGCTAAAACTATAGGGTTTAGCTTGCCATTTGGGGCAGGGACCACCATCACAACTTTTTTGACTCCTGCAACATGAGCTGGCACAGCGTTCATGAGCACTGAACTAGGATAGCTGGCAAGACCTCCAGGCACATAAAGGCCAACAGTTTCAATTGGCTTCCAGATATTTCCGAGGCGCACCCCAATACTATCTTTGTAATCAATATCCTGCGGCATTTGCTTTTTATGGTAATCAGAAATACGTTTAGCGGCCATTTCTAATGCATTGATTACTTCTGGGGCGGTTGCTTTGTAAGCTGCATCAATCTCTGCCTGTTTAACTTTTAGCTCTGCAACTGATTTTACATTCATGCGGTCGAATTTATTAGTGTATTCGAGCAAAGCCGTATCCCGGTTTTTAATAACATTGCTGACGATTTCATCGACTGTCTTTTTTATACTTAGATTAAGACCAGGGGTAAACTTCTGATGAATAAAAGCAACAAGGTCTTCCGGCAGGTTATCAGAAGCTTTATAGCCAGATATATTAATTTTTACGGCCATTTACAGCCTCCTTGAATCCTTTTATTAAATCATTTACCTCATCGCAGCGGGTTTTAAGTGCTGTGCGGTTAACTATCAAACGGGATGACACATCAGATATTTTTTCAACTTCTTCCAGGCCGTTTGATTTTAATGTTTCTCCAGTTGAAACTAAGTCGACTATACGGCGGCATAGACCAAGTTGTGGTGCAAGTTCCATCGCCCCATTTAATTTTATACATTCGGTTTGCACACCACGTTTGGCAAAGTGTTCTTTTGTTGTGCGTGGGTATTTTGTTGCGACGCGAATATGGCTCCAGCGGGAAGGATCTTCTTCTTGTAATAATCCACGGGTAGCTGCAACTGACATGCGGCATTTGCCGATTCCTAAATCAAGTGGTGAATATATTTCATCATTAGCAAATTCATCTATTACATCACTGCCAGCAATGCCGATTGATGCTGCGCCAAATGCAACAAAAGTTGCTACGTCAAAACTGCGTACCCTTACTATATCTAGATTTTTTTTATTAGTAGAAAAACGCAATAAGCGGGTTTTTGGATTAAAAAATTCTGCTTCTGGTTCTACACCTGTTTTTTTTAAAAGCGGTGTAAGTTCTTCCAGAATGCGTCCTTTTGGTAATGCTATTATCAGTTTATCAGACATTTCGGTCACTTGTAGTTATTTTAAGTGGCGAAGTGTAGCAGATTCTGACACAGAATTAAAGGGGATAAATTAAGTTATTTGCCAATATTAATGTTACAATTAAGCATTGGCAGCTTTCTTTTCTGCTTCCTGATCATCATCAGGTAATGACAGGCCAGAAAGTGATTTTACCAATGATAATATCTTTTTCCTGACATGAATGTCATTTATGGCGTAATATGCTCTAACAAGGGTTAAAACTTCCTTGTTATTAAAATTTTCATGCTCAAAGGTAGAGCTTTCTTCTGACAGGCTCAGTTGTTCTTGTGGTTCTTCAAATTCTTCAAAAAAATAAGCTACTCCTACACCAAGCAGACAAGCAAATTGGTATAGGCGGCTTGAACCAATACGGTTAAGTCCTCTTTCATATTTTTGTACTTGCTGAAACGTAATGCCAACAGCATCACCGATTTCTTCCTGGCTCATTCCAAGAATTGTTCTGCGTGCACGAAGGCGCTTCCCTACGTGAATATCTACCGGATGTGATTCCATACTCTAACAAGACCTTTAAAAATACATATCTATTTGTACATAAACTACTTTATCTAATGGTTGTGCAACAAGATAATTTCACAACTATCATATTGGAAACTGCATATTTTAGTATAAAACTAATAATAACAACAGTTTACTATAATTAAATATATACTAACATTTTAACAATTAAAATTTGATTATAAAGATAAATATAGAAAAAAGTATTAAAATAGAAAAAATAACAAAATTACCAAACTGATTATAGATAGTTTTTCCCTCTAAATGAGAAGGGATAAATTCATCAAGTACTGCATCTTCACTTAAGGTTGTTTTTGCAACTACTCTTCCATATGCATCTATAACGCCAGATATACCTGTATTGGCAGAACGTATTAACGGCACACCCTCTTCCACTGCTCTTACGCGCACCATATTAAAATGTTGATATGGACCGCTACTATTGCCATACCATGCATCATTAGTAACATTTATCATCAGCTCTGCAGGAGTGTTTTTATTTACTACTGCCCCTGGAAATATAGCTTCATAGCAAATAAGCGGGCTGATAGATGGCAAATTATCAACCGGTAAAGTGACAACACCTGGGCCAGTTGAAAAATCTGTCATACCAGGTGTTATTTTTTCTATAGGTAATATAGAGCGGAAAGGAACATATTCACCAAATGGTACTAAATGGTGCTTATCATACACTTGAACAATTCTGCCATTATCATCGATGACATGCAGAGAATTCCACATTTTGCCAACAAAATCATAGTCATCACGCTGGGCATGCATCGAGCCAGTTATTAGATAACCATTCTTTGGTATAGCTAATTTTAAAGCCTCAAGCAGATTGGAATCTTCTTCAACAAAGTAAGGTACAGCTGATTCTGGCCAGACAATTGCGGATATTTTTTCAAAGCCTTCTTTGCGGCTCATATCCATATATTTGCGTACAATATCTGCACGCAAATCAACATCCCATTTCTGGTCTTGTCTGATATTGCCTTGCACTATCCTGACCATTTTATCAGTATGAGCAGCTAGTTCTCCAGATAGCCTATACACTCCTCCCAAATATATAACCAATAAAATAGAGAAAGCGGCAGTTACAGGTATCAAATCCTTTTTAGAAGTAATTATAGATGGCATGGCAAATGCTAAAACGGTGAAGAAGCACAATCCCCAAATGCCGGTAATGCTGGCAACTTGCAGCATATTATCTGAAACGGTCCACATATAACCAACCAGGTTCCATGGGAAGCCGGTGAATAAATAACCTCGTAGTATCTCAGCTATAGTCCACAAAACAGCAAATACACCTACGCGCTGCCACCCTTTTTTAGGTATCGCAAATGTAATGAGTGATACTGCTCCGGTGTAAAATGCAAGAACTGCTGGAATGCCAAACACAGCAAATGGAACCATCCACCAGAACTGTTTAATATCTACAGTAAGTGCTACCGCAATCCAATATAATCCGCTGGTAAAAAAACCCCAGCCAAACCACCACCCGAGCCAAAATGCCTGTTTCTTATTTTGGCATGAATTTAATTGCCATAAATGACAAGTGAATCCTGCAATCGCTGCCGGGATGAAATATACAGGGGGGAGGGCAAGCGTGATTAGACATCCTATTAGGAATGCTAGAAAATAACGTTTTTTGCCGCCAATGTTTTGTATAAATGATATGATTTTTTGCATCTGGAACGCCAATTAGTTTGGCATATTCTAGCTTTAGTTTGATAGATTACAAATGAAAAAGAATTAAGAGGCAGATTTCATAACCAGCAACTTCTTAACCCTTCTTGGATCAGCATCCAGCACTTCAAAATCATAACCTGAAGGGTGTTTTACCACTTCACCAATTTCCGGTACGTGACCAAGCATAAAGAATATTAATCCACCTACTGTTTCAAAGTCTTCATCTTCATCATCGGTGATAAGTTGTGTGCCTAGTTTTTCTTCTAGTTCTTCAACTGTGATGCGGGCATTTATTTCGAGAGTATTATCATCAATAAATCTAATTTCTTCTTCTTCGATTTCATCATGTTCATCTTCAATCTCGCCAACGATTTCTTCCATCAAATCTTCCATGGTAACTAAGCCATCAGTGCCACCATATTCATCCAGCACTAGTGCCATATGCACACGTTTCGAGCGCATTAAAACTAGCAAATCTAACGATTTCATCGATGGTGGTACATACAGGATTTCGCGTGTAACGCTGTTAATATCAAATTCTTTTTCAGTACCAAGCAGCGGCACTAAATCTTTAATATGAACAAATCCAATTACGTTATCCAGTGACCCTTTATATACTGGCGTACGGGTGTGTTCCCTATCAATTATAACTTGTTTAATATCTTCTAAAGTAGCTGTATTTTCTACCGCTATTATGTCAGTACGTGGAATCATTACATCGCCCACTTTTGAATCACGCAGGCCAATAACATTATGCAATATACTACGTTCTTCAGGGTCTACAGATTTATCGGAGCTATGCTCTTCAATAAGCTCGGCAACTTCATCTTCTAATGAACTAGTACTCTTGAAATTAAGAAAACGGGCAATTTTGCCCTTTACTTTGCTGGTAAGTGGAATTTGTTCAAGGTGGTAACCCAAAACATTGTTTTTGCTATTCGATTCCCCCCCAGGGTCATCGTCATTGGAGCTTTTTTCGCTCATTTTAGGTTTTGCTGTATTATAGTTAGTATTACTCATAGTTGTAAATTTTATCATAAAATATGTAAATTTGCAATATTTTTTGCTGATTAGTAAGGATTTCCAATCCCCATATCTTCAAGTATAGAAATCTCAAGGCTTTCCATGCTTTCTGCCTCATCATCCTTAATATGGTCATAGCCTAGCAAATGCAGGGTTCCATGCACTATCATATGGCAAAAATGGTGTTTTATGTCCTTGTTTTGTTCCGCAGCCTCGGCTACTATGGTCTCCAGTGCAACAGCAATATCTCCAAGCATGTTATATTCGGCTATATCGTCGTATTTTCCAGCAGCAAGCTCTTCTGAAGGGAAGGAAAGTACGTTAGTAGGTTTATCCTGCCCTCTATATTCTTTATTAAGGTTTTGTATAAAATCGTTGCCACAGAGTAAGACCGAAACCTCTATTGCCTTTGATTTGTCAGCTATACCGCTGGCATGGATAGCGTTGCGACACGAAGTTTCGACCAACGAATCAACATATGGTACCAGCTCGTGCCATTGGTTGTTGTTACAGCTTATATCAACGGTAATGTTAGTTATTTTAACTAATCCTTATATGCTTTTACGATTTTTGATACTAAGTGGTGGCGCACTATATCGTCATCACTAAAATGAATATACCCGATTTCTTCAATATTGCGAAGCTTATTTAATGCGTCATCAAGTCCTGATTTTGAGCCTGGCGGTAAATCTATCTGGGTTAGGTCTCCGGTTACTGCCATGCGCGAATTTTCCCCCATACGTGTTAAGAACATTTTCATCTGCACAGGGGTAGTGTTTTGTGATTCGTCCAGGATAATGAATGCATCCTTTAACGTCCTTCCACGCATAAACGCCAGCGGGGCGATTTCTATCACATGGTTTTCGATGTAACGTTGTACTTTCTCAGGTGAAAGCATTTCGTATAAAGCATCATATAAAGGCTGCATGTAAGGATCGACCTTTTCCTTCATATTTCCAGGTAAAAATCCGATTTTTTCCCCCGCTTCCACAGCGGGCCTTACCAAAACGATTTTCTCAACTTTATGGTTCAGGAACATTGAAACTGCAACAGCTACGGCCAGATAGGTTTTACCCGTACCTGCAGGGCCGCTGGCAAATACCAACTCCTTGGCGAATAACATTTTTATGTATTCTTTTTGTCGATTGGAGTGAGGAATTACATGTTTTTTTGCAGTTTTAATAACAATCTGTTCATCAAACAGATTTTCTCTGTGTTTTTTATTAGGGGAAACATTAGTATCAATCATGCGTAAAGCTGCTTCAACATCACTCATATGTACTTCTGCTCCTTGTTCTAATTTATGGTATAGGGATTCCAGAATTGTTTCGGCTTGCGCTACATGGTCTGGTTTGCCGCTTACAGATACAACATTGCCGCGTGAAGTTATTATAACCCCAAGCTTTTCCTCGATTTTTAAAAGATGCTTATCTTGTTCGCCAAAAAGAGGGGTGAGTAAAGAATTATTCTCAAACGTTACGTATTTTGCTTTATTTTCCAATACAGCCTCAATAATTGCTATAACTATTATTATAATACAATTATTGGGTAAATGGAATAGGAATTACTTGCACTAATAACTTGTACCTGCCTACTAACTTTCCCCTTGAATTATATATATCTTTCGCTATGTATAGGGCACTAATTTTATAAAAAACGGGAATTATGGCAAAAGAAGAATTATTGGAATTTGATGGTCTTATAATGGAATTGTTGCCAAATGCCATGTTTCGCGTGAAATTGGATAATGGCCATGAAGTTCTTGGCCACACTTCTGGCCGTATGCGCAAAAACCGTATCAGGGTATTGGTCGGTGATTGGGTGAAAGTTGAAATGACGCCTTATGACCTGACTAAAGGCCGTGTTACCCACCGCTATAAAAGCAAGCCTGAGCCAGAGGCTGCAAGTAATACTGAAGATAAACTTGAAGGATAATGGTATTGCAAGTGCCAAAGCTTATTCTGGCCTCCGCATCCCCAAGACGAAAAGAGCTGTTGCAGCAGATTGGGATCATTCCTGATGCAATCGATGCTGCAAATATCGATGAAACACCAACAAAAAAAGAACTTCCGCGTGTTTATGCTACCCGTATAGCGGGAGAAAAAGCCCATGCTATAGCAAAAAAATACCCAGATTCATTTATATTAGCTGCAGATACAGTAGTCACATGTGGCCGTAGTATATTACCTAAAGCAGAGAATGAAGCAGAAGTGCGACATTGTCTTGAAGTCCTTTCTGGCAAACAACATAGCGTTATAACTGCAATATGCGTGATTGCTCCTGATGAGAGGAAATCTGAACGTATTATTACAACTAAAGTTAAATTTAAACTCCTATCCAAAACTGATGTTGAGTTATATATTAAAAGTGGAGAAGGGGTAGGCAAGGCTGGCGGATATGCCATTCAAGGGCAGGCTGGCGGATTTGTTAAGGCTATAAATGGTTCTTATACTGGTGTTGTAGGCTTGCCTCTATTTGAAACAAAGAATATTTTAACAGGCTTAGGGTATTTAAAATGAGCAAATGCGCCACCTGTGGCAAACCAGTGACAGAACAATATAAGCCGTTTTGTTCAAAACGTTGTGCTGACGTTGATTTAGGCCGCTGGTTAAATGAGTCATATGTCGTCCAAACTAATGAAATCCCGGACGAAGAAGATACCCAAATTACAGAAAATGACGATTTTGATAAATAAGTCTCTGGACAGCGCTTAAGTTTTCTTTTATAAGCATCTCACCTTCATTTATGCCCAGTTAGCTCAGTTGGTAGAGCAAAGGACTGAAAATCCTTGTGTCCTTGGTTCGATTCCGAGACTGGGCACCACTTCAAAGTTGGTTTTTACCCATAAGTGCTACGATTAAGACCTGGTTTTTAAATTCCTAATACCAATTTTCATGAAATCAGATAGTATTTAATCCGCTGCTGCGCCACCCAAAAGCAAAGACACCAATAAAAGAGAACAACGATGAAAAAGAACACGATTTGCCTGTGGTATAACCATGACGCAGAAGAAGCTGCGCATTTTTATGCCAAAATTTTTCCCGACAGCACCGTAGGTGCAGTGCATCTGGCGCCATCCGATTTCCCAGGTGGCAAAGCAGGTGATGTTCTGACGGTCGAATTTACGATATGTGGTGTGCCATGTATTGGACTCAATGGCGGAGATATATTTAAGCACAGTGAAGCGTTCTCATTTCAAATCTCTACCGAAACCCAAGAGGAGACCGACCGTTATTGGAACGCGATCATTGAAAATGGTGGCGTAGAGAGCATGTGCGGCTGGTGCAAGGACAAATGGGGTTTGTCGTGGCAAATTACACCGCATGTCTTAACCGAGGCGATCGCCAAAGGTGGCGATGTGGCTAAGCGCGCGTTCGAAGCGATGATGGATATGCAGAAGATTGACATCGCTAAGATCGAAGCTGCAGTGCGCGGTTAGTCTAAATCAACTTCCTGGCCGTCAACTCATCCTTCAGATAGGAGTAATATATCGGTGCGGCTATAACACCATCAATACCGAAAGTGGCTTCCATTACCAGCATCGCAAGTAGGATTTCCCATGCTCTTGCCTTAATATGTGTGCCAATTATTTTAGCATTTAGGAAGTATTCCAGCTTATGTATAATAACCAGGAACGCTAATGCGGAAAAAGCGACAGCTGGCGATATACCTAGTGCGATAAGTACAATAACCGTATTTGATATAAGATTACCTAAAACAGGGAGTAGTCCCGCAATAAACGTAATTGCAATCATCGTTTTTGTAAGTGGTAAATGAACGTCGAACATTGGTAATATAACAACAAGGAATATTGACGTTAAAACGGTGTTTATCGCAGAAATTTTTATTTGCGAAAACACAATACGTTTAAACGAGCTGCTAAACATGGCGACCCTTGCTTCTAAAAGCTTGCTTAAAGGTCCTTGTTCTAGGTTTATTTTTGTAGGGTTAAAGGCAACCATCCCACCAATTACCATTCCTATTAGTATATATACTACAACAGTTCCTATAGTTTTGCTTATATGGGTAAGTTGGGTTGCGTGCTCACGTAGTAAAGATGCGGCTTTGTCCTGCAATTCTGCAACATTATTTGGCAGGTAATTTTGTACCCAAATAGGAAAATGGCTTTTTGCTGTATCTATTGTGTCGGCCATTCTTTGTAACAAATCGCTAAGGCTGCCGGATCCGTTATTGACAAAAGAGCTAAGCGCAATACAGCCAACGGTAATTCCCGCTGTAACAACTGTTGCTATAATAACAAGGCTGATGATATGACCAATTTTTGGTCCAATTCCTATTCTTACAAGTAATGGTGCGAATCCATGTACTAAGTGATATATAATTAAACCAGCTAATAAAAGCGGTAGCAATCCTAGTTTTAGTACTAATAATATAGAGATTACTGCCAAAATCTGGGAGATCATGTACAGCTTTTCATTATAATTATTTAAATCTTGTAAATCTTTTGAATTGCTCACTTTAATTCCTCCCAACAGGTCAATAACTATAGTTATATGTAATACAATTAAACTTGAAAACATATTTTAATGATAGTGGTATTTTTATCACAACTATTATTAGTTTTTTTCTCCTAAATAAGAAACACATGACAAAGCAAAAATGTATCATTAGCATAAGCGCCACGACGGACTATGTAAGTCGCTGTCATTAACAAATACCACGGAGAACTACCATGAATACTAAATTAAAAACTTTACTTATAGCGTCAGCACTTAGCTTAACGCTATCTGCTTGTGCTCACAATGGCAAAAATTCATCAAGACCTTGTGATAAAGATGGTAAATGCCCAATCGTTGCCAGCCTGGATAAATCAAAAGATAAATTAAAAGCAATCACTAAAGATGCTGAAAGCATATCAAAAGATAGCAGTGATGCTGCTGTAAAAGCTCATCTTGATAAAATAAGCAAAGATATTGGTGAAGTTGCTAAAGATTTGAAAGAAACTCAAAAAGAAATCGCTAAAATAAAAAGAACTGTTGGTAAAAAAGATGTAAAAGCTCCAGCAAAAGCTGATGCTAAATCTGCAGCTCCTGCAAAGAAATAATATATCTCTTTGAAAATAAAACCCCGCAAGTAATTGCGGGGTTTTTTTATTGCCTAATGATTCTTTGAATTCGGATCTACTACTGCCTTTCTAAGCCCTGGCGAAAGTAATGCAGTTACTGCAACAACTATCAAAGTACCAATCCCACCAAAAACTACTGATGGTATGAGACCCATGAAACTGGCTGATATCCCGGATTTAAAAGCTCCTATCTCATTAGAAGAAACTATAAACATACTATTTACTGATGATACCCGCCCGCGCATATTATCAGGGGTAAGTAGCTGCATTATTGTGGCGCGTATTATCATGCTTACGCTGTCAAATGCGCCGCTGATTGCCAGAAATGCTAAGGATAAATAAAAATGTGTGCTAAGGCCAAAACCTATAATAGACACGCCAAATCCTGCCACTACCAGCAATAATGTAGTCCCACGTATTTTTTGCATAGGCAGAACAGATAACATCAAAGCAGTTATAATAGCGCCAATTGCAGGAGCGGCACGCAAAGCACCTAAGCCCTCAGAGCCTACATGCAACACCTGGTCGGCATATGCAGGTAGTATTGCAATAGCTCCTCCAAGTAAAACTGCAAACATATCAAGGGTCATTACCGATAGCATCACGGGATTGCGCAATATGAATCTCCATCCTGTCTTTATACTCTTGGCGGCTGGCTCACGGATTGAATCGCTTTTGTATTTTCGCGGGTGGTGGCTAATTCCCAAAATCGTAATAAATGATATGCACATTAAAATAACCGGAATCAACCAGGCTGCCCTAGCGCCATAACCACCATAAATTATACCCGCTATGGCTGGCCCTAAAATTGATGCGAATTGAAACCCGCTGCTCATCCAGGCAGATGCTGCAGATGTATCTTTACGTGGTACTATCTGTGGGAAAAGCGAAAATGATGCTGGTGCAACGAAGCTACGAGCTATACCGGAGAAAAAAATACCGGCAAAAATCCACGGTAATGGATTGCCTCCCGGTGCGTGTATTATATCTCCGGCAATTAGAAAGAGCATTAATGTATTGATAACCAGAGCTAAAATACAGCCTATATATACAATATATGGCCTACTGATATCTACTATATGGCCTGCAAACAAAGCGCAAATAATAGCCGGAACTGCCTCAGCCAGGCCGGTTAGGCCAAGCAAAAACAACGATTTTGTCATGGAATAAACCTGCCAGCCAACAATTACCGCCTGTGCCATAAGCGCCATAAGAGCGCACATCCTTCCCACCATTAAAAAACGGAAGTCACGGATACGCAATACGCTGAAAGAAAGTGATGCCATGGCCGCGGATATAACCCGATAATAGGTAATTATTCAAGGGGTTTATGTTTTTTAAGTTAAAGTGCAATAATTCATCGCGCATTCATATCTAATCATATAAAGTGGCAATATGAAAAGATTGTATTTGGTATTATTTTTGGTCGTTTTACTGGGGTTTAGCAGGGCAAATGCCGCTTGCCTTGATGATAGCATATGCGAGCAGGAAAGCTTTGAAATAGCTCAGAATTCTGGCCTTTCCCCGTCAATTATTGATATGATACAGCAGCAGTATAACGGTCGGGTGGTAAGTGTTACGCCAAGTGCTGGTTGTAAGGAAGCAACCAGAGGTATCAATATTGATGGCAAAAATGTGCAAGCTTATGATACAGCCTGTCAGGGCGCTGATGGTAGCTGGAATTCTGGTGCCCATTATGATGTGCAGGTAATGTCAGATGGCAGGGTAATAATAGTTACGATAAGTCAAAACGGTTCAATATTAAAGGTGCAGCAATGAAAATCCTGATAGTTGAAGATAATGTAGAAATAGCCGATCAACTGGGCGAACATTTGAAAGAGTCCGGCTTTGTTGTCCACATCGAAAATGATGGTGAAGATGGCTGTTTTGAGGGCGAGGAGGGGCAGTATGACGCTGTTTTGCTAGACGTTGGCCTTCCTAATATGGATGGGTTTTCTATACTTGAACAGTGGCGTAAAGCAGGAAAGACCATGCCGGTTATTATCCTGACTGCCAGAAACAGCAAATCAGATACCATCCGTGGCTTAGAAGCTGGGGCTGATGACTATATAACAAAGCCTTTTGATTTAGATGAAGTAGCAGCCCGTATCCGCGCCAATATCAGGCGTAACCGAGGTCATGCAGCCAATACCGCAACATGTGGCAATGTAACCTTCGATATGAAGTCGGGCAGGGTGTTAGTTGGCGGAAAATTCGTAAAACTTACCCGTACAGAATTCCTTATGGTGCAGTATTTATTTATGAACCAGGGGCGGCCAATCAGCGTTAATGAATTGGTTGACCATACTTATGAAGACTTTGATAATGATTCAGGAATTGTAGCCCGTCACATCGCTAATATTCGTAAGAAAATAGGCGCGAATGTAATACAAACTGAGGCTAACAGAGGTTATTATGTTCCGCTTGATGACAAGAAGTAAGTCCCTAACTTCGCGTATAACTACCTTATCATTTCTTGGTATTTCCATAGCTATCATTATTGCTGGTTACTTTATTACATGGTCGTTTAATAATGCCATGCAAAAATCTGTAAGAAGCAATATTGCCGCTTATGTGGATATATTTATTGCCGCAACTTCCATAGATGAGAATGGTAATGTAAAAATCAGTGACGAGACTGATTTACTACAAAATATTCCCCGTTATTGGCAGATAAGTAGCGAGGGTAAATTTTTAAAAAAATCTGCGCTTTTAAAAGAATGGGTAAATGTAGAGCAGTCTGAAGATTCCAAATTTATTCGCTTCACCGATTCAGATGGCACAAATATTGTTGCTATACAAAAAACAGTTTTTTTTCCGGGCAATAAGCCTGTGATTTATTTATTTGGCATACAGGCTGAAATTGCAAAAGCATTAAGGCAAGAACAGCGTATGGGATTCTTCCAGGATCTTATCAGCTCACTTGTACTATTAACTGTTATTTTGGTGGTGCTAACTTATTTCCAGGTTAGGTTAACTATAAGTCCTCTGGCGCAAATAAAGCAATCGCTGGCCCGTATAAAAAGTGGTGAAGAAATAAGGTTACAAGAAAGTTTCCCGCGTGAGATTAAACCGCTTACCGATGAGATTAACAATCTGCTTGATTATGGCGCATCGGTTGTGGGGCGCCACCGCAGTTTTGCCAGCAACATGTCCCATTCGCTCAAAACGCCTTTGTCGGTTTTGCATAATGAAGCGCAGAAAACTAAAGGTGTATTAGCTGCTAAAGTAATTGAAACAACGGCAACAATGTTATCTATAATTGATAGGAATCTGGCTCGTTCTAAAATAGCCGGAGCTGCAAATATACTGGGGGCAAGAACCGAAGTACTGCCTCTTATTAACAAAATATCTAATAGTTTTGCTAAATTATATAAGCGAGAAGTGACTATTAACTGCACAGAAAATATATTTTTCCGTGGCGATGAAGGTGATTTATTCGAGGTTTTGGGCAATCTAATCGAAAATGCCTGCAAATATGCTAAATCACAAATAAAAGTAAGTGCGGAAGTTAATTCAAATCTTGTAATTATTATTGAAGACGATGGCAAAGGCATACCGGAAAACCAGCGCCAGAGGGTTCTGGAACGCGGTGTTCGCCTCGATGAAGCCGTGCCTGGAACTGGTATTGGCCTGCCTATTGCCAAGGATATAGTAGAGTTATATAACGGCTCTATATCGCTTGAAGGCTCTGAGCTGGGTGGGCTAAAAGTTGTAATTATCCTGCCTGCTATTGCATAAAGGCAATTAGCAAGGTGTATCAGTTTGAATAACTCCCCCTTTAGTGGCAGTGTTTAAAAAATGTTGTTGTCGTTATCCCCGACGGGGTGTCGGGGATAAGGTGCTTTGTGGCACGTAACAACATTATTTAAACACTTCCCTCTTGAGCGGGAGCTACCCAAACTTCAAAAGCTTTGACAATATTTAATAATGTAAATTGACGCCTTCAAACTATTTCTAATGGCGCTGATGCTGGTGATGCCGGAAAAGTATATGTTGGTATCAATGGCCAGGGAATCCTTATCCGCAAGAAGGAAGTACATATGTTCAGCCGCCGACACCTGCTGTATAGATACTCATTTTAATTCAATTTTTTACCAAGATAAAAATCCCCGCAATGCATGAAAAAAGCAACGGGGATTTTTTTTAAGATGTATCGTCACTTATAAGTTGTAACTTATTCCTTAGTTTTAATCTATTGATTTTATTAATTTTTTGCTGATCCTTCTATTTTTAATGGTGTTGACGCCTGTAAAGCCCTGAATCTAATAAAGACTCAAATAAATTACAAAAATACATTGTAATGAATTTGCCTGTATGTTATAAACCCGCAACATTAATTTTTTAACTAATTACTGATATAACAATTGGAGATACTACAATGAATAAATTACTATTAACTTTAAGCATAGCAGGCTTAGCTATTGCTCCGTTAGCTGCAAATGCAGGTGATGCTGGAAAAGTCTATGTTAGCGTACACGGCGAAGGACTTATTACTCCTGAAAATGAAGTAGGTTTTAGTGGGTTCGGCGGTGTTGCTGTAGGGTATAATATTACTGACTATTTCAGAACTGAGATTGAAGCTGTTTACCGTCAAAATGATGCAGACCTAATACCATGGGCACAGTCTGGTGAAGTTGAAAGCCTGACAGGCAGTTTAAACGTATACTATGATTTAAACAATGAAACTGCATTTACTCCGTATATTGGAGCAGGTATTGGTTTAACCCGTGCTGATTTTAAAGTAAAAGATATAGAAGCTCTAAACGTAAAAGATGATGTGCTTTCTTATCAGTTCATGACTGGAATAAGTTATAAGCTGAATGAAAACAACAACATTAACCTTGGTTATAGGTATTTTGTAATGGATGATGTTAAGTTTGCTGCAGTACCAGGCTTCCAGGATGTAACTTATGGATATGAGACTCATGCTGTTGAAGTTGGCTACAGATACTCATTCTAATTCACTTCCTACACTAGCAAAAAGCCCCGTAATTCGAAAGAATGCGGGGTTTTTTTATTCCTTTTGTGGTTATTAGTTGCAATATATGTGCAATATTAAACTATTGATTTTAATGAATTTTCTATGAATTTTCCCTTCATTCCAGGTTCACAATGGTTATCCTATATATGCGCTTGTTGTAGACATTAATACCTGCGACATTAATTTAAAAACTAATAAACAATTGGAGATACTAAATGAATAAATTACTTCTAACTGCTAGCGTAGCGTCACTTGCTATTGCTCCTCTTGCTGCTAATGCTGGTGATGCTGGCAAAGCATATTTTGGTGCACATGGTGAATATCTTTTCAGCTCTAGCCTTGATAATGAAAGCGCTGTTGCTCCTGGCTTCGCTGCAATAGATGTTGATGCGGACCAGGGTTATGGTTTTGGCCTTGCTTTTGGTTACAACATAACAGATGATTTCAGAGCTGAGCTTGAAGGAAACTACCGTTCTAGTGATATAAAAGTTACTGGTAACTTCCTTGGCTTCCCGATTAAAGAAACAGCTACACTAGAAACACTAACAGCTAGCGCGAATGCTTATTACGATTTCAA
>JAJONM010000016.1 GCA_021323415.1 Rickettsiaceae bacterium | reverse complement strand
CTTGCAACGAGCGTCTTAAACCGTTTAGCATTTTGCCTATTTCTTCTATTTCCTTTATAAAATAATCGAGTCTTTCTTTGCTTAAAAAACCAACCTATATAGGATATAATTAATTGTGTTTCCAATTCATACAAAGATCCTTTTGCAATACTTACATATTGTGCATATTCTTTTGAACCTTTTCTACCAGCACCTTCGGCTATGTTAGATGAAACAGATACCGCTGATCTTTCCATTTGACTAACAAGACTATACTGCTGGTTTTTAGGAAAATCATTTGTTGCTTTATATACTTTCACAGCAAGTTCTACAGCTTTTTTCCAAACCAATAGGTACTTGTAACTTTCTACCTTTCCTTTACTTGCACTAACTACTTGCACTTGCACTCCCTCAAATATTCCAATCAGGTTTTTCTGGCATACCCTCAAGGTGTATCCCGCATTCAACCTTTTGCTCGCCGCCCGGTAGTTCTGCTGTGTGTGCCCATCTGCCAGCGCGTTCGTCTTCGCCTTCTTTAACTGGCTGGGTGCATGGGGCGCAGCCGATTGATGGGTAGCCTTTGGCCACTAGCGGATGCTCTGGCAGGCCGCGTTTTATAAACTCTTCTGCGATGCGTTCTTTTGTCCAGAAGGCCATAGGGTTTACTCGGAAGCGGCCATCTTCATTCATTTCGATGGATTCCATGTCAGCGCGTTGTGCTGTCTGGTAGCGTTTACGTCCAGTGATTAATGCACGGTATGGGCTGGCATCCAGTGTGCGTTTTAGGGGTTCTACTTTGCGGAGCCAGCAGCAACGGTTAGGCTGGCTTGCCCATAACTCCCCTTCAGGGTCTATATTGCTTAGTAAATCTTCTCGGGGTTTTATGATTTGTAAGTTCTTAAGATTTAGCTTACTTTGGATTGTTTCGACATATTCCAGTGTTTCGGGGAAGTGTTTTTGCGTATCTAAAAATAAAATTGGAACTGTATTATCAACTTCAGCAACAATAGCCAGGAGCAAGGCAGAGCCAGCGCCAAAAGAAGAAACCAAAGCAATTTCGCCTTCGAACTCTTCCTTTATCATCATATACAGCAAATCACTGGCCTCCATGTGGCCATAAAATGTCTGTAATCTTCCTAGCGAGGTTGCTATGTTCACTTATACCTTCTCTTTGATATTGGTTAGTTCTTCAAATTCTAACCAGCCTTTGTCATCTATATATCTGTTTGTCATGTCAGCAACTTCACGCTTATTAAGGCCTAAATTGCGCCACTGGTCGCGTTTTATGGCTATGTCTTCAAGGCGTGCTGCCCACACCTTGTAAAATATCCCGCCAATTACATCCCTTATACGTTTGGCAAGTGTCGGGCTTTTGCCGCTGGTGCTTACAGTGATTATCAAATCACCGTGGCGCACTACACTTGGGAAGAAGAAATCGCAGTATTCTTTCCTGTCTTCAACATTTACTAAAACGCCTAATTCCTTTGTACGTGTGGCAAGTGCAGCTGCCTGTCCGTTTTCAATATCTACAATCATTACAGCAGAAGCGCTTTGTATTTCTTCATCTGTTGGCATTCTGGTTGCTAGCCTGTCTCCTGCCAGGTTCCAGAATTCTTTACCGAAATTATCGGCAAATATTCTGATATTTTTTGCACCAGCTTCATCTAGCGCTTTTAACCTTTCGAGAGCAGCATCACCGCCGCCTACCAGGACTATTTTCAGTTTTGATAGATCGAGAACTATTGGGAACATGGTAGTCTCCTTAAGTTTAGTTGCCGGTTGCGCTTTGCAGGAAGGGGTTTGTAACCCCTTTCTCACATCCATGCCTTTCTTAAGTTAAGGACATGAACATGTGGACGGGGTTACAAACCCCGTCCAGCGATAGGTTCTTTATACTTCAGCTTTCGCCCATTTAAATTCGCCACTTAATTTTTCTTCAACATTCTTTGCCAGAACAATTTCGCCGATTCTATGTGCATAATCACCGAAGCCTTCGTTAGCAGATTTTTCATCTGCATATCTTGCAAATAGTATGTCTAAAACATTTGGCACATTCTCATAAGGAACGCGGTCTAATATTTTTGTGCTAAGGCGCGTACCTTCAAAATCGCCGCCGATGAACATTGCGTAATGCCCAGGCATACGGCCTACGATTCCGATGTCACCAACATAAGGGCGTGAGCAGCCATTTGGGCAGCCAGCTATGCGGATGGAGATTTTTTCATCTAAAATTCCGTGTTTTTGCATAACTTTTTCAATGTCCACGACTAGCGGATCACGTACGCGTTCAGCATCTGCTAAGGCTTTACCGCAAGTAGGTAGCGCCACGCAGGCAAGGAAATTGCGGTCAAGGTTGGTAATTTCTTCTACCAGAGGCACTTTATGCGCTTTTAAAATGGCCGCAATATCGGCTTTTTGCGATTCCTCAACATCGCAGAAAATGATGTTCTGGTCGGCAGTTAGCACTATGTTAAAGCCGTATTTTTTCTCGATTTCACGGAATGCGCTGCGGTATTTTATTTCGCCTGTATCGCCTATGCGACCGCTTGATACCGGTACTCCGAGGTAAAATTTACCATCGCCTTGCGGGTGCCAGCCCATGTGGTCTACGACTTTAAATTCGCTCATTGGTTTCGGGTCGGCCATTTTGCTGCCGAAAAGTTCTTCCAGTTTTTCACGTGTCCAGGCAAGGCCATTTTCTTCTATAACATATTTCAAACGTGCGTGTTTACGGTCGGTTCGATCACCATAATCACGGTGCAGGCCGACTACTGCATCTACGCCGCGCAGTAAGTCCTGGGGCTCGATAAAGGCTATTGGAGTTGCAAGGCGCGGATAGGTTTCGGCTTTGTTGTGGGTCATGCCCAGGCCACCGCCAACATATAGGTTATAACCAGATAGTTTACCGTTTTCCCATACCTGCAATAGCGCCAGATCATGGCTTAGCAAATCAACTGAGTTATCTTCCGGCACACCTACAGCAATCTTAAATTTGCGTGGCAGGTAGTGCTTTTTGTAAAGCGGCTCGTAATTTTCAGTTTCCAGTTTGCGTGCCAGGTTTTCGCCATCTAGCCATAGCTCATGGTATGCACTGGTTTTAGGCAGTGTGTGAGCGGATATAAGGTCGGCATCGGCGAATAGTTTTTCGTGTACTGGATCCTTAATTGGGGCAGGGGAGCACATTACGTTACGCACCACATCGCCGCAGCCGCCCAGTGTAGTTATCAGGAGTTCGTTTATCGCAGCGATATGTGGTTTCAGGTTTTCTTTTACTATGCAGTGGAACTGGAAAGTCTCGCGTGTAGTGATGCGGAGCGTTCCGTTAGCGTATTTTTCGCAAATGCCATCGAGTGCCAGGTATTGTGCGGCAGTGATACGGCCACCGGCGGCTTTCATACGTAGCATGAATTCCCATTCTTTATCGAGGCCGGCTTTTTTGCGCTCGGTTGCAGTATCTCGGTTATAGCCAAAATAAGAACCATGGAATTTTAGCAATTCATATGTATCATCAGACACAACTGCTGTGCCATCGGCCAGTTCTTCCGCCACTTTACCTTTTAGGTAAACGCTTTCATCTTTTACTTGTTCCACGTGGGAAAGTTTTTTCTCTTTAGACATGAATGTACCTTCTGCATATAGATTCCGGGCGGCTTATAACACTTAACAGGCCATTTTTCAAGGAAAAAATGTGAAATAAAGTATTTTACATTTTTACAATGTAAAATATAAAATTGACAAGAGCTGGTGAAGGCTAAGCGTTGTCTGACAAAGTGGGTTCTAACCCTTAAACGGATTAGCATTTTCAGATGGTGGAGTGCTGCATGAATAATATATCACAAGTGCTTCGCCTACTGGCATGCCAAACGGGTTCCTTCCATTACAAATGAGGCTTTTATAACTTCCCACAGCTATAATAAGTAATCTTGGCGCTTTCTTCCACACTGTAGTTAAAGGATGAAATGGCACCACTAGGTGGTTTTACACGGGCGTAATTGACTTTGCTGCTCGCATTTACGTTGGCATAATTAATGGCAATTTCGTTTAAAACTGCAATTTCTCCACCGGATTTTAGGTTGCCTTTTAATTGTACATCTGCCCAATCATGCCTTTCCTGGTCAATTTCTTCGCAATTTTTGTACTCATCCGGCATTTTGCTGGATAAAATAAGCCTTTTGCCGTTTTTGAGTTTGACTTCGGATGTTTTATTTTCAGCGCCGTTTGCGTTGCTGTAAGTAATTAAAAGCAATATGAATAGTGTCGTAATATATCTCATTTTAGCGACCTTTTATTAAAAAGGAACTACCTGGACAAAACCCTAACACCTGGTAAACCGTTGCCCTGTAACCAATCAAGGAAAGCTCCACCGGCTGTTGATATATAACTAAACGAATTGGTAAGGCCTGAAACACCAAGTGCTGCCACTACATCACCGCCACCTGCAACGCTAGTGATTTGCCCCGAGGATGTCAAGAATGCAATACTTTGCGCAAGGCTGATTGTGCCGACATCGAACGGGCGGTATTCAAAAGCTCCTAGCGGTCCGTTCCAAACAATTGTTTTATGATTGTTAAGTTTTTGGGCTAAGGCTGCAATTGATGCAGGTCCCAAATCCAGTATCATGTAGTCAGCCGGGATGTTATCGGTAGACACTACCTTGCATTCAGTGCGTTCTGCTAATTCTTTTGCAATTACTACGTCAGATGGCAGGAATATTTCGCAACCCGCTTTTTTGGCTTTTTCCATAATAGATTTAGCTTCATCTACTAAATCATTTTCGTATAGGGATTTGCCGATTTTATTGCCACTGGCTTTGAGGAAAGTATTAGCCATTGCACCGCCAATTACCAGCATATCAACCTTATTTACCATGGAGTGTAATAGCCCAAGTTTTGTTGATACTTTAGACCCGCCAACAATTGCTGCAAATGGGCCTTCAGGGTGTTTTAAAACCCGCTCAAGGTTTTCTATTTCTTCTTGTAATAATAAGCCTGCGACGGATGGTAGTTTTTCAGCAATACCAACGATAGAAGCATGTGCCCTGTGTGAGCAGGAGAAAGTATCGTTAACATAGATATCGCCAAGTTCAGCTAACGCCTGGATAAAAGCAGGATCATTTTTTTCCTCGCCTGAATGGAAGCGTAAGTTTTCAAGCAATAATACATCGCCATTATTCATGTTTCCTATGGCGTCTGAGGCTGGTTTGCCTATGCAATCCAGGGCGAATTTTACTTCTGTTCCGTCCAGGGCGAGGCTTAGGGCGTCGGCTAAAGGGGCGAGGGACATTTCGCGGACAAATTCACCTTTAGGTCGGCCAAAGTGAGATATTACAACGACTTTAGCTTTTTTATCGATAAGATGCCTGATGGTTGGGGTGATGCGTATAACACGGGTGGCATCCTCTACGCGACCGTTTTTCATGGGGACGTTAAAATCGACACGGCAGAGGACTACTTTGCCTTTTACGTCGATGTCTTTTAGCGTGCGTAATGTCATAAGCGCAATTTTCGTTAGTTTGTGCCTATATAGACTATGTTGCGGAAGAATGGAAGGGCGAAGTGAGTTTTGGAATCAAGAATCTGGAATCAGCTAAAATCTTTATTACAGATTCCGGATTATAAGTTCTAAATTTCAGCAAACAACTTCGCCACATCCAGCATTCTAACCGAAAAACCCCATTCATTATCATACCATGATGCTACGCGGCAGAATGTGCCATCTACAACTTTGGTACCTGTGCTATCGAAAATTGAGCTGTGTGGGTTGTGGTTATAATCGATGGAAACCAATGCTTCCGTGCTAAAGCCTAAAATACCTTTTAAAGCACCTTCAGCTGCTGATTTTATTAAGTTGTTGATCTCATCGGCATCGGTTTTGCGGCCGGCATCGAAAGTTAAATCAACCAGTGAAACGTTAGGTGTTGGAACGCGAACTGCAACGCCACCCAAGCGGCCAGATAGTTCTGGCAATACCAAACCTAAAGCTTTGGCTGCACCTGTTGATGTTGGAATCATTGACATTGATGCAGTGCGGGCGCGGCGCAGGTCTTTATGCGAGCCATCTAAGATATTCTGGTCGTTAGTAAAAGCATGGATGGTGGTCATAAAACCACGCTCGATTCCTATGCTGTCATTTAATATTTTAGCAACAGGAGCCAGGCAATTTGTAGTGCATGAACCAATTGAGATTACTGTGTGTTCTGGCTTTAGGGCAGCGTTGTTAACACCATATACGATAGTTGCATCAACACCATCTGCCGGGGCGGAAATAACAACTTTTTTGGCTCCCGCATGGATATGCTTTTCGGCATCGGATTTTTTGTTAAATGCGCCGGTGCACTCTAAGACGATATCAATGCCTAAATCTTTCCATGGAAGTTTTGCCGGATCACGCTCTTGTATTAATTTTATTGGGCCGTGTCCCATATCGATAGCATTTTCGCCAACTGCTTTTACTGCAGGGAATGCGCCATGGACAGAGTCGTATTTTAATAAATGAACGTGAGTTTCAATAGGGGCAGGGCCGTTTACTGCTACAATTTCAATATCTTTACGGTTATATTCTGCTGCTGCACGTAAAACGCATCTACCAATTCTGCCTAGGCCATTTATTGCTATACGGGTTGTCATTTTTACTTCCTTTTGCCTATATGTTTGTGGTTGTATTGTGGGAGTCCCTTCCCTCTTGAGGGGGGAAGGTTAGGATGGGGGTGTGCCTATAGGCAATGGTTAACTTGCTCCGCAACACCCCCACCTTAATCCTCTCCCCTCAAGGGGAGGAACCACCTGGGCAACCGTCTCAACATTACTAAAGCTATTTAACTATTTTTACTTTCCAACTTTGCTTTTACTTTATTCACCACATTCCCAGCGGTAATACCAAATTCTTCATATAATTTCTCAATTGGTGCAGATGCGCCGAAGCTTTCCATACCGATGAAAATTCCGTGTGGGCCGGTGAATTTATCCCAGCCCATGCGGCCAGCGGCCTCTATTACTACTTTTACCGAGCTATTGCAGAAGAAACTTACGCGGTATTCCTGCTCTTGTTGCTCAAATAATTCCATGCAAGGCACTGAAACAACCCTTGTGCCGATGCCTTGGCTTTGCAATTGTTGTTGTGCATCTATTGCAATGCTCACTTCCGAACCAGTGGCAAATATAGTTACCTGTAAGTCACCATCACTTTCTGATAGGATATATGCGCCTTTGGCAGAGAGGTTTTCTTCTGTGTAGTTAGTACGTAGTAATGGCACGTTCTGGCGTGTGAGCGCCAGTACTGAAGGGGTGCTTTCAGCTTCCAGCGCTAATTGCCAGCATTCTGCAGTTTCAACTGCATCACATGGACGGAAAACATTCATGTTTGGGATAGCGCGGAGTGCTGCCAGATGCTCAACTGGCTGGTGAGTTGGGCCATCTTCGCCCAAGCCGATTGAATCGTGCGTCATTACATAAACAACGCGTTGTTGCATCAAAGCAGAAAGGCGCATTGCACCACGGCAATAATCAGTAAATACTAAGAATGTGCCGCCAAAAGGGATAAATCCTTTATGCAGGGCCAGGCCATTCATAGCTGCAGCCATAGCATGCTCACGCACTCCGTAATAAACATAACCGCCAGAGAAGTCGCCAGCTTGGATTGGGCGGAGTAAGTCAGTTTTAGTAAGGTTTGAACCGGTTAAGTCGGCGCTGCCACCTAGCAGTTCCGGGATTAGGCCAGTTAAGTCCTTAAGTACTTCGCCTGATGATTTTCTGGTTGCCCAGTCAGGTTTGCTTTCTGCATATTTTTTCTTCAGGTCACAAATGAGCTTATCAAGACCTTCTGGTAACTTCCCTGATTGCAGGCGGTTAAATTCTTGTTTGTCGACAGCTTCAAGATTATTTAGCCTTTCATTCCAGGCTGTGAATTCTGCATTACTTAAATTTCCTACTTCGCGCCATTTATTTAATACTTCTGATGGAACTTCAAACGGTACATGTTCCCAACCGAAAAAGCTGCGCGTGCCTTTAATTTCTTCATCACCAAGTGGTGAGCCATGCGAAGATGACTTGCCAGCCTTAGTTGGTGCGCCGTAAGCGATAGTTGTTTTACAGGCAATAAGCGATGGTGTATCGGTAGTTTTTGCCTTGGCAAGGCTTTCGCGTATTGCGTCATAATCGTGGCCATCTATGCTTTGCACATCCCAGCCGCTGGCTTTAAAGCGGGCTAGCTGATCGTCAGAGACGGTCAAATCGGTTGAGCCATCAATGGTGATGCCGTTATCATCGAATAATACGATTAATTTGTTAAGTTTTAAGTGTCCCGCAAGTGAGATTGCCTCATGGCTAATGCCTTCCATCAGGCAGCCATCGCCTGCGATTACGTAGGTGTAATGGTCAACAATGTCTTTACCGAATTTTGCGGCGAGTAGTTGTTCGCCTAAGGCAAAACCGACTGAGTTTGCGATGCCTTGCCCAAGCGGGCCTGTGGTGGTTTCGATTCCTGCGGCATGGCCGTATTCGGGGTGGCCAGCGGTTTTTGCTCCCCATTGGCGGAAATTCTTGATTTCATTGATAGTTATATCTTTATAACCAGTGAGGTATAATAGCGAGTAAAGCAGCATTGAGCCATGGCCGGCAGAGAGGATGAACCTGTCGCGATCTGGCCAATCAGGGTTTTGGGACTCAAATTTTAAGAATTCGCTGAATAAAACGGTTGCTACATCGGCCATTCCCATAGGCATCCCCGGATGGCCGGAATTGGCTTTTTGTACCGCATCCATTGACAAAAACCGTATGGCATTAGCCATTTCGGAAAGTTCTGCTTTGGAGAGGGATTTTTCCTTTATTTGCTTGCTTTGCATATTCTACCTTGTGGCTTTATGGGAAGTTGATGGTTGTATAACGGAAATCATTACTCTGAGCAATGGTTTTGTGGGTATAAAATGTGGCTGTAACCTCTTTTTGACAGTTGTTTTTTATAAACTTGATAGAATAACGATTTGTCATTATTATCCTTTGCGAATTATAACGGAATAAATAAAAATGCAGATAACAAAAAGTAATAACGAAGAGAAGCTGGTTCCTATCTGGAAGGCATTATTCATGTCTTTTTATTCACGTTATTTATATATTGATGTAGCACGCAACTGGAGGGGCTTTGGTATAAAATACCTCCTGGCACTCAGTTCTTTTATGTGTATAGTTATGGTATTTACATGGCTAAATACACTTTACCGCATTGATGTTACAAAAATTGCTGATGATGTAACTAAAACTTTATTCGAGGCACCTGATCTAACTTTTGAAGAAAGCCTGAACCGTGTTCTTAATATAGTATCGCAAATACCACAAGTAACAATAAGAAACGGTGAGGCTTCCATTGAGGGAAATGCTCCGTCTTTTATTAAAGACCCAATAATTTTAAAAGACATAGCTATAATAGATGTTACAGGAAAGTACACATCACTTGATAATGAAGATGCGAATATTCTAATTACAAAAAATAGTATTATTTTTAAAAATGAAGATGGTGAACAAGAGCTGTTTTATTTATCTAGTCTAGGGAAAAAAACTAATATAGATGAGGACGACTTAAACAAATTATTTGATGTGTTTGCGCAAATTCCTTTGATAACAGTGGAAAATGGCCAAGCTTCTATTTCTGAAAAAAACCCGTATTATATCTATAGCAAGGATGATAAAGTTCTGGCTATAATTGATGTGGAAGGGACCACAACTTCTCTTGAAGATAGTGATGCTTATTTATTGCTTACGAAAGACAAAATACTAATAAAAAATGCCTTAAGCAGTGATAACACTGAAGTTATGCTTTCAGAGCTTAATGCTGACAAAATTTTTGATGCACTTGAACACAGCCTGATACTGCTGCGCAAAATGTTTACGTGGATATTATTTTTATTCGTAACTCCTGTTTTTATAGTATCTACTGCATTTGCTCTATTTTTCTTGGTTTGTATATATTCAGTAGTTGGGCTGTCTGTATCAATGTTTGCGAAGCTGGCTAAGGTTAATTTTTCTGTTATGCTGCGTTTATGCTCGGTTGCGATTACTCCGGTTGTCGTATTAAATATGCTAATACCACAAGTTTTTGCAAATCAGGGTTTGATATATTTTTTAATCGCGCTAGGATATGTTTACTTTGCTTTAAAAGCTAATTCTGAAGTGCCAAATGAGCCTGATAAAGAACGCCGTTAGTACCTACCAAAAAAGCCAGCAAATCAGGCAGCGTATAGACCATGAGTACTATAAAAAATTAGTAAAAGCGTCGATGCTTATTTCTATAGTGCCGATAATTGTAATCTGCCTTATGATCTTGTATGAGCGCCTGACTATACTTGAGGGGCTGGCGTGTGCTGTAGCGGTGATTGTGGGATCTACGTTTTTTGCCAAACCTTATTTTGATGATTTGTCATCGCTTACCAAATATGTAGAAAATCTGGCAGTAGGTTATAAATCTGAGGCCCCTGCGCTTAGTTTCCTCAGTAACGTTAATACATTGTCACAATCAGTAAAAAACCTTCACAATTCCTGGGGTCATAGGACAATTGAGCTGGAGGCGGCGCTTGCTGAAAGCCGTATATTGTTTGATACCATTCCTGACATTCTCATAATGCTTGATAAGAATCTTAGTATTGTGAGAGCAAACAACACTGCAATGACGATTTTTAATAAGTCATTAGTTGGCAAGAAATTCAAATCGTTAAACCCGACAGCAGAATTTCTAGATGCAGTAAAATCTGTATTAAGCGGTACTATAGAAACAAGCTTGGAAACTAATTTCAGGATTAATAATGTAACCCAGGAATATTTGGTTATTGTAAAAAAATTTCCAGTCCGCTCAGTAGCTGGGATTTCAATTATAATAATAATGCATGATATTACTGAAACAAAACTACGCAAACAGATGATGAAGGATTTCGTGGCTAATGCCAGCCATGAAATCAGGACTCCACTGACAAGCGTAATGGGCTTTATAGAAAACCTTATTGCTCTTGAAGAAGAAAATGGCGATAAAGCAGCTAATAAAAAAACGCGCACGAAATTTCTTGAAATAATTTCTGATCAAACAGAAAGGATGTCAAAGCTTGTTAATGATTTGCTTTCATTATCTAAAGTAGAAATGAATGAAAGTACTGCGCCTACTGAAATAGTGTCACCTTCAGATGTAATAAAAGATGTAGTAAAGCGCCTTAAACATTCAGCTGAAGAAAAAGAAATGAAGATAGTTTTCAAGGATATGAAGAATATTCCTGATATAGTAGGTGATTATAGTGAGCTAACCCAGGTATTTACCAATCTTATCAGTAACGCCATAAAATATGGCTATCCTAAAACTGATATAGAAATTACTGCAAATGTAGTAACTGAATTTAGCAATTCAGAGTATTTACCAAAGGGTTGCGAGAAATTGTTGTTAATATCAGTTAAGGATGAAGGTGAGGGGATATCAGAAGAGAATCTGCCTCGAATAACAGAGCGTTTTTACCGTGTTGATAAGGTACGTTCACGTAAAGTCGGTGGAACCGGGCTTGGTCTTTCTATTGCTAAACATATAATTTATCGTCACCGGGGCGATATAGTTATTGAAAGCAAATTAGGTAAGGGAAGTACATTTACTGTCAGGTTGCCTGTTCCTAAATAGAACTTTAAAAGGTAAGAACTTTAGAAATTTGGAGTCCTAAAGATTTTATATTTATAAAAATCCATGATTTCTAGTGTTCTTAAGTTCTAATATTCTAAAGTTCTTACTTTAAGAAGGTAGCATCATAGTTCCTGTACCATGCGCTGTGAAAATTTCCAGCAATAGTACGTGAGGAACGCGGCCATCTAAGATATGCGCAGCTTCAACGCTGTTAGTTACTGCTTTTATGCATGTCTCTATTTTAGGTATCATGCCACCAGTGATGGTTTTATTTTTCATCAGTTTTTGAGCTTGTGCTACAGTTACTTCGCTGACCAGGTTACCCTCTTTATCCAGTAACCCAGGAACGTCAGTTAGCATTATCAGCTTATGTGCAGCTATAGCAGATGCAATTGCACCTGCAACGCTATCAGCGTTAATATTGTATGTTTCGCCATTAGAACCGCGGCCAATTGGCGCAATTACCGGTATTATGTCAGATTCTTCAAATAATACTAAAGCTTCAGGGTTAATATCAGTTGGTTCACCTACGAAACCTAAATCAAGTATTTGTTCGATGTTAGAATCCGGGTCGCGTTTTGTGCGACGCAATCTTCTGGCAGAAATCAACCCGCCATCTTTACCAGACAGGCCGATTGCAGTTCCGCCTGCCATCATAATATCAGTTACGATTTGTTTATTGATGGAACCTGAAAGTACCATCTCAACAATTTCTACAGTCGCAGCATCTGTTACACGTAAACCATCAATGAATGAGCTTTGGATTTTTAATTTTTCAAGCATGTTGCTGATTTGTGGCCCGCCACCATGTACGATAATTGGGTTGATACCAACCTGCTTCATCATAACTACATCACGGGCAAATTTTTTGGATAACTCAGGGTCGCCCATTGCGCTGCCGCCGTATTTTATTACGAAGGTTTCACCCGAGAATTGTTTCATATAAGGCAAAGCTTCAGATAAAGTCTTTGCTTGCTGCATTTGATCTTTAGTTATTCTAACTTTAGTCATTTGTGCTTTTGTCACTGGATGTAATTCCTCTCTAAGTGAAATTTGCCAATTCTGCCCTTAATACATCTATCCCCAGATTATCATGACTACTAGTTGGTATGACATCAGGGTGTAACGCAATATGCTTATGCGCTTCGGTCTTTATATCAGAAATAATTTTATCTACATCTAATTTTTTTACTTTATCGATTTTTGTTAGTACGATTTGGTAAGTAACTGCTGCTTCATCAAGCAAATCCATAATTTTTCGGTCACTATCCTTTAATCCACGGCGTGCATCAATAAGCATGCAAACTCGTCTTAGATTGGGTCTGCCGCGTAAGTATTGGCGGGTAAGGGTAGTCCAGACTTCTATATCTTTTTTTGAAGCTTTTGCGTAGCCATAACCTGGCAAATCAACCAGTGTTAACTGTTCGCGCAGTAAAAAGAAGTTAAGCTGCCTGGTGCGACCAGGCGTTTGTGATGTTTTAGCTAGTGTAGTGCGCCCGGTAAGGGCGTTAATCAGGCTTGATTTTCCTACATTAGAAAGTCCGGCAAAAGCTACTTCCGGAACTTCAGAGTCAGGGATATGGCTAATCTGGGTTGCCCCAATTTTAAATTCGCAATTGCCTGCAAACAGCCATTTTCCTTTATCTAAGTCTATCATTTAGGTAACCGTCTTGTAATAAACCACTGTTGTAGTATCGATAAGGCGTTGTTCCACGCCCAATACAGAACAAGGCCGGCAGGGAAACTAGCGAACATTACTACAAATATAAAAGGTAGCAGCTGCATTACCTTGGCCTGAACCGGATCTGTTGGAGCAGGATTCATTTTTTGCTGAATTATCATGGTGATACCCATAATAATTGGCCAGGCTCCAATCATTAAAATATGCGGAGGGGTGAAAGGTAATAACCCAAAAAGGTTAAATATTGAGGTAGGGTCTGGCATTGAAAGGTCTTTTATCCAGCCATAAAATGGTGCCTGACGCATTTCAATAGTAATAAATAACACTTTGTAAAGTGCGAAGAATATAGGAATTTGTACTAATATAGGCAAGCAACCAGCCATTGGGTTTACTTTTTCTGTTTTATATAGGTCCATAACAGCTTTATTCATGCCAGCTTTGTCGTTTTTATACTGCTCTTTTAATGCGACTAGCTGTGGTTGCAGACGTTTTAAGTGGTGCATACTAGTGTATGATTTATTAGCAAGTGGGTACATTAGAGCTTTTATAGCAACTGTAAGAAGTAAAATTGCTAAGCCAAAATTACCTAATAAGTGATTGAAGAAAGTTAACAATTTGAATATTGGCTTGGTTATGAAGTATAACCTGCCGAAGTCTACGGCATGGTCAAACAGATCAATGTTTAGCTCTTTTGCGTAAGCATCGAATAATGATAGCTTTTTTGCCCCAGCGTATAGGTATTCGGTGGCTTCCATTTTCTGGCCAGGAGTAATATCTGATTTACTTCCAAGGTAATCAGCTTGATACCTATCCCGATTATTTAAGTAATAGTAATTAAAATTAGTATCAAAAGAGTTTGTTTTATCAGGAATTATTGCAGTTAACCAATATTTATCGGTAATACCAAACCATCCTTTTGCGCTCTTAACCTCGCGTTTTTTCTCATCTTTCAAATCTTCATAAGTTATCTCATCTAAGGTGCTGTTAAACACTCCTAAAGGTCCTTCATGTAATATATAAAATGGCTTATGTGCATCTGTTATTCCTTTGCTTAATGTGCCATAAGCTAACAGTGATGCAGTCTTGCTACCGTAGTTCTCAACTTTTCTAGAGATTTTGAACATGTAATTTTCATCAATACTGATGGTTACATAAAACTTTAAACCTTCGTTGTTATCCCATGAGAAAGTAACTGGTTCTTTGCTGGTTAAAGTTTTTTTATCTGAATGCCATGTGGTGTCACGGGTTGGTACTTTTGTATCGTGATTGGCAGCTAACCAACCGAATTCAGCAAAATAAACATTTGTTGTGCTGCTTGGCGAAAGTAGAACTACTTCTTTGGAGTCAGGAGCAGTTGTTTCTTTGTATTCTGCCAACGTTAGATCATCAAACCTAAGGCCTTTTGCTGCTATTGAGCCATGCAGTTTGTCTGTAGTGATTATTACCCTGTCTGTTTTTTTTATTATAGTAGATCGGTCTTCTATTACAGGTGCTTGCTCAATTTTAATTTCGGGTGCTATATCTGTTGTTTGTTGCTGACTTTTTCTAGCTAGTTCAGCTTGTTTCTGTGCCTCAGCCACTTTTGGACCTGCATAAAAATGCTGCCATGAGAATAAAATGGCGGTAGATATTACTATAGCCAGGATAAGATTTTTTGAGTCTTGCATTGCTATTCACCTTTGTTTGTTACTGGTGGAACGGGGTCAAATCCGTGTTTTCCCCATGGATGGCAGCGTAATAAGCGCAATATTGTTAAATACCACCCGCGTCTTATACCATGAAGTTTTAATGCTTCAAGTGCATAATCAGAGCAAGTAGGTAAATACCTGCATCTTGGTCCTATTAATGGAGAAATTACAAGCTGATAGAAACGTATTAATAATTTAGATATGTATACCATAACGGTTACTAGTTATTAGTTTTATACGTATCGGTAGAGTGTAACGCAAATTTTAAGTCTTTTGCCAGGTCATTGATGTGTCTTTCAAATGCCGAGTGTCGCCCAATTATTACGTAATCGTGAGAGGGAGTTGCTCTATCCTTCATTACATTTGCCACTACCGCGCGCAATTTACGTTTGATCCTGTTGCGTGTAACAGCATTACCCAGCTTTTTTGTGGCTGTATAACCTAAATGAATAGAATTATCCTGGATTCTGTTATGTTGTAGTGCTTGTAAAACAAGACCTTTAGTGACGGCTTTTTTGCCATTTTCTGCGATATTAACAAAATCTTTTCTCTTTATTAAAGAGACGATTTTCATGACTTTGCTCACTATTAAGCTGAAAGGCGCTTACGGCCTTTTCTGCGACGGCTGCTTAAAACTTTACGTCCACCTACAGTGGCCATACGAGCGCGGAATCCGTGTCTACGGGTACGAACAAGGTTACTTGGCTGAAATGTACGCTTCACTTTGGAGGCTCCTAAAATTCTATGTTTTAACTATAAAGAGGGGGTGTTTATACAGACTTTTGGAGCATAGTCAAGCCTTAAGTTTATTAGCGCAAAGGCGAAATGGCGCAAAAAGCGCAAAAGTTAAGGAGTAACATTCTTTTGTGCTCTTGTACTTTTGCGTCCTATTTTGGGACAAAACAGCCCTTATTTCTTCTTTTTTACTAATTATTTTGTGTTTTCTTGTAATATGATAAGTAATGATATAATAAAATATATTACACTGGGATTGTAATTTCCAAGTTAGTTATGTAAACGCCATTATATAAGGAATACGGCTATGTCAAAAAATAAGCAAAGTGGTTTCACACTCGTAGAGCTATCGATTGTGATTGTTATTATAGGCCTGATTGTTGCTGCAGTTGTTGCAGGTCAGAGCTTGGTAAAGCAGGCGCAGTTACGCTCAATTATAAGTGAGCAGGAAGGCATAAAAACTGCCATAAACTCGTTTAAACTTCAGTATGGCGGGTTGCCGGGTGATATTACTAACGGTTCAGCATATTGGACTATGGGCTGTAGGGCAAACGGAGTTATAGGTTCTGCCAGTGTGGCTGCAGATTGTGATGGAGATGGTAATAAGCAGATATTGCTTGCAGCTGGCGATACTGGTGAGTCTTACATGGCATGGTACCAATTAGGAAGGGCTGGCTTATATAGCGGTTCATTTGTTCCTGGCGCTGTTCTAACTGGTACTTTGAACATCAATATCCCGGCTTCTAAATTCAGTGGTGCTGGAATTACGCTTGTATATGACGAAAGCACGACACTTTATGCAACGGCAGGTGATGGGGCAACTTCAGGCGGAAGAAATATGTCTAAGAATGTTATACTGTTTGGCGGTGCGGTCTCTGCAACCCTTGCTAATGGCACAATATTTAGTTCGCCACAAGTTTATGGATTGGATCTTAAGGTGGATGATGGTAATCCGGTTAAAGGAACTGTGCAAGGTGTTGGTGTAAGCGGTGCTACTGCGGCTAGTGATTGCATAACTACAGCCACTTCTGTTTATAATCTTGGTGCAACAGATGCTTCACCTTGTGCTGTGGCATTCTCACTATAATATTAGTGATTATTATATTTATAAAAGCGGTGCGTTATGCGCCGCTTTTTTTATTTTTGGAACTTTACATTTTGCCAAAGTGAGTTATATATGTCGGCATAACTTCAATGAAAACTAAAATTGAGTGTGCCAAGAATGTTTTATAGGTTGCTAGCAGGATTCATTACTTTATTTGCGTCATTAAAAGCTTTTGCTGATAAGCCAGTGCCATGGCAGCTAGGTATGCAGGAGCCAGTAACTCCTATTATGCATAAAATTGTTGATTTTCACAACGTTCTGCTAGTTGTTATTTTTGCGGTTGCGATTTTCGTAACGTTACTGTTGTTGTATGTTTGTGTAAGATTTAGAGCAAAAAACAACCCGGTTCCAACTAAAACATCGCATAACACTCTTATTGAAGTTATATGGACTGTAGTTCCAGTCTTAATATTGGTTGCTCTTTGCGTGCCATCTTTAAAGTTACTCTATTATATTGAAGATGTGAAAGATGCTGAAATGACTTTGAAAGTTGTTGGTAACCAATGGTATTGGAGCTATCAATATCCTGATAATGGGAACATCGCATTTGATAGTAACATATTAAAAGATGATGAATTAAAAGGCGGTAACAGGTTGCTTGATGTCGATAACCGTGTGGTTCTTCCTGTTGATACTACTATACGTATCCAGACTACCGGGGCTGATGTAATCCATAACTGGGCCATACCTGCTTTTGGTATTAAAATTGACGCTGTGCCAGGGCGTTTGAATGAAGGCTGGACAAGGATTGAAAAAACTGGTGTTTATTATGGTCAATGCTCTGAGCTTTGTGGCGTTGGTCATGGTTTTATGCCAATTGCGGTTGAGGTGGTATCAAAAGCAGAATTTGCTGCTTGGGTAAAAGATAAAACTCATAAACTTGCGGATAGTGGCCAGGGGAAACTAGCTACTATTGATCAAAACAAATAATTAATAAAAGGAATTTTTGGTATGGGCGCAGATCATAGTACTCCTACTGGCTGGAGACGCTGGTTATTATCTACTAACCATAAAGATATTGGAACACTTTACCTAATCCTTTCTATTGTTGGTGGATTGATAGGTGGCTTGTTTTCTATTCTGATGAGAATGGAATTATCTCATCCTGGCTTACAGGTACTAGGTGGTGACCACCAGTTATATAACGTTATCCTGACCGCACATGCCTTTATAATGGTATTCTTCATGATAATGCCTGGCCTATTTGGTGGTTTCGGTAACTGGTTTGTGCCTCTCATGATTGGTGCGCCAGATATGGCATTCCCGCGTATGAATAACGTCAGTTTTTGGCTGTTATTTGTTGCTTTGGTTATGCTTGTTGCTTCGGCATTTGTTGATGGTGGTGTCGGTACTGGCTGGACGGTTTATCCGCCACTTAGTAACGCTATATACCAGCCTGGAATGGCTGTTGATATGGGTATATTTGCCTTACACCTGGCTGGTGCGTCATCTATCCTTGGTGCGATTAACATGATTGTTACGATATTTAATATGCGTGCACCTGGCATGACTTTACATAAAATGCCTTTATATGTTTGGTCGATTCTTATTACTGCATTCCTGCTGGTTTTAGCATTACCAGTTTTAGCTGGTGCTATTACAATGCTACTAACTGATAGAAATTTTGGTACTACATTCTTTGATCCGGCAGGTGGTGGTGATCCAGTATTCTGGCAGCATTTGTTCTGGTTCTTTGGTCATCCTGAGGTTTATATTATTATCCTTCCTGGTTTTGGTATTGTTAGCCATGTGATTTCTACCTTCTCTAAAAAGCCAGTATTTGGTTATTTAGGAATGGCTTATGCGATGGCAAGTATCGGTGTGATTGGATTTGTAGTTTGGGCGCACCATATGTATACAACTGGCTTTAGTGTTAATACTTTGGCGTATTTTACTATCGCAACTATGGTGATTGCTGTACCAACTGGTATCAAAATATTCAGCTGGATTGCAACAATGTGGGGTGGTTCTATCGAATTTAAAACTCCTATGTTGTACGCAATTGGAATGATTTTCCTATTTACTGTTGGTGGTGTAACTGGTGTTGTACTAGCCAATGCTGGTATGGACAGAGCCTTCCAGGATACATATTATGTAGTAGCACATTTCCACTACACCATGTCAATGGGTGCGGTGTTCTCTGCTTATGCTGCATTTTACTACTGGTTTGGAAAAATGTCTGGGCGTCAGTATAATGAGACGTTGGGTAAATTACAGTTCTGGGGTACATTTATCGGCGTAAATATAACGTTCTTCCCTCAGCACTTCCTAGGACTTGCAGGAATGCCAAGAAGGATTCCTGATTATCCAGATGCTTTTGCTGGTTGGAACCATATTTCATCAATAGGTTCTTATGTTTCGTTCTTTTCGTTCTTATTGTTTATTTTCATAATATTCCATACTTTAAAGTGGGGTAGAAAATGTGAAAGTAACCCGTGGAAGGATGAATCTGGCGGTTTAGAGTGGACAGTATCTTCGCCACCACCGTTCCATAGTTTCGAAAAAATTCCAGAAATTAAGTAATGTTTTATATCCCCGCACAAAGCGGGGATATATTTTAGTGAGTATAACCATAAAAAAATAAAGGTAATCCCTTGGAGTCAGAGTCTAATACATTTCGTGAGATTGAGTCCCAGGTAAAAGACTATATTTCTTTATTGAAGCCGCGCGTTATGTCGCTGGTTGTATTTACTGGAATGGCTGGAATTTATCTTGCTCCTGGTCATATCCATCCTCTTATTGCAATAATTGCGACGGTTTGTATTGCGCTGGGTTCTGGTGCTGCAGGTGGCATAAATATGTGGTATGAGCGTGATGTTGACGCGCTTATGAAACGGACAAAAAATCGTCCAATACCTGGAAACAGAATGTATCCGCAGAGTGCGCTTGAGTTTGCAATAGTTACTGCAGCGGCAAGTGTATTTATTATGGCAATTGCAGTAAATTTTGTTGCTGCATTTTGGTTATTAATTGCTATACTTTTTTATGTTTTCGTGTATACCATATGGTTGAAACGTAGAACACCACAGAATATAGTAATAGGTGGCGCCGCTGGCGCATTTCCTCCTATTATTGGTTGGGCAGCGGTTACAGGTAGTATATCGCTGCAAAGTTTCTCCTTATTCCTCATAATATTTTTATGGACTCCGCCGCATTTTTGGTCTCTGGCACTATATAAAAATGAAGACTATACTAATGCTGGCATACCAATGATGCCTGTAGTAGCCGGTGAATACGAAACCCGGAAACAAATATTTTTCTATACGGCGTTATTACTTGCTAGCAGTCTTTTTCCGTTATCAATTGGTATGTTTGGCTTGATTTACGCTATTGGTGCTACACTGCTTGGTGTGAAATTCTTGGAATACGCGCACAATCTATATAAAGAATATTCGGAAGAGTTAGCGCGCAGAATGTTCAGGTATTCAATTATATACCTTTTTGCGCTTTTTATTTTAATGATTATTGATAAGGCTTTGTCATAATGCCACTTAATGAAGTACATAAAAAAAAGAAATCTAAGAATTATGCGTTATTGGCAATAGTTGTGTCACTGATGTTACTATTTTTTGCCGTTACAATTGTGAAGATTAAGGAAGTTAATTCACATGTCACAACCCAATCAGGAAAAGAATAAAAAATCCGCCATTACAGTTGTAATGTTCGTTATTGGCATGTTCGCTTTGGCCTATGCGTCGTTTCCTATATATAACTTGCTATGTAAAGTAACTGGTCTTGGTGGAACGCCAAAAATCAGCAAAGTAGAGGGGAGTGAGATAGGTGAAAGATTAGTTACTGTACGCTTTAACGGCGATGTAATGAATGATATGCCATGGAAGTTTATGTCACTGCAGGATAAGGTTGTAGTACGGACGGGCGAAAACAAGCTTATATTCTTTACTGCCGAAAATAATTCAGATGTCCCTATTACAGGCGTCGCTACTTATAATGTTACTCCTCTTAAAGCTGCTAACTATTTTAATAAGGTACAATGTTTTTGTTTTGAAAGGCAGACGTTGCAGCCGCATCAAAAAGTGGAAATGCCAGTATCGTTTTTTATCGATCCTGATATAGAAAAGGATCCTGAAATGAAAGGTGTTAAGACTATTACATTGTCATATACTTTTTTTAAGGCGAAGGACTAAGGAAGTCGCAACTTGCAACTTTACAGCTCAAAAGAATATATGTATAAGGCATTATTATTTGTCATTATTGGAGTAAGAAATGAGTGAACAGAAACATCATGATTATCATTTGGTAGATCCTAGTCCGTGGCCACTTGTGGGCTCATTTTCTGCCCTTACTATGATGACTGGATTGTTGTTCTTTATCCATAATAAACCACTTGGCAAGTTTTTGTTGCCGGTTGGACTTATTCTGGTGATTTTTACCATGTATGTATGGTGGCGTGATGTGGTGAGGGAGGGCTTGTTTGGCCATCACCATACAAGTATTGTGAGGCATGGTTTGCGCGTTGGGATGGCGTTATTCATCCTTTCGGAAATTATGTTCTTCTTTGCGTTCTTTTGGTCATTTTTTAAAGCTGCATTGCTGCCTGAGCTTGTATTTAAAGGTTCTCAACATATTTTTGAAATTGGCGCTGTTGTTACGCAAGGTGTGTGGCCGCCAGTTGGGATCCAAACTTTTGATCCATGGGATATTCCGCTGATGAATACATTAGTACTGCTTTTATCTGGTACTACAGTTACCTGGGCGCATTATGCACTTATGCATGGTGATCGTAAAAATTTAATACGTGGTTTGGCAATTACAGTTATACTTGGTATTTCATTTACTTGTTTGCAAGCGTACGAGTACCACCATGCTCAATTCGGATTTAAAGATGGTATTTACTCATCTAACTTCTATTTGGCTACCGGTTTTCATGGGGCGCACGTACTAATAGGTACTATATTCCTTGCAATTTGCTTAGTAAGAGCGATAAAAAACCAGCTTTCGCCAGAAGGTCATCTTGGTTTTGAATTTGCAGCATGGTACTGGCATTTTGTAGACGTGGTATGGCTATTCTTATTCATATTTGTTTATGTATGGGGAAAATAATATAGTATTCCAATTTTGAATTTGACGCGTTGTCGTAAAGCTATGTTCACATGCGCACGTATGTTTAATACGCTTACGCTGTTCACATAGCCCTACTCCTAGCGGATAAATCAAACTTGAAATACTATTCCAATATATTCATAGATTTTAGTTACCGGTTGCCAGTTGCCGGTTACCAGTGTTGATACTGGCAGCTGGCAACTAAAATAAACTGGTAACTAACAATGAAATTCAAACCTACATTATTTCCAACCCTATTTACTATAACCGCTTTATTCGTTTTGCTATCGCTTGGCACATGGCAGGTTTATAGGCTTCAATGGAAAAATAATCTTGTTGCTACAGTTAACGAGAAGATTGCAATGCCAGCTGTGGAGATGTCGCCAGATGTTGACATTAACCAGCTGCAATACCGCAAAGTGCATTTACAAGGTGAGTTTCTTAACGATAAGGAAGTTCACTTATTTACTGGTGCTAAGAAATTTAAAGGCGAGATGGGGTATGACATATTAACCCCGATGCGTCTTGCTGATGGTAGGGTAGTTTTGGTGGATAGAGGGTGGTTGCCCCACGATAAAAAAGAACCTCAAAGCAGGCCTGAAACTTTACTTTCTGGTATAGTAGATGTGGTTGGAATGCTCCATAAGGGGGAGATTAAGGGTAGGTTTACTCCTGATAATGATATAGAAAAAAATCTATGGTTTTGGATAGATATACCGGCAATTGAGAATTACACTGGTACAAAGCTACAAAATTTGTATGTAAGACAGTTAAAAGAAGGTGATTCTAATGTGTTGCCAATCGCTGGAGATGCCGTTATAACCCAGCGAAATGACCACTTGCAGTACGCTGTTACGTGGTATGGTCTTGCTATTGTTTTGCTTGTGATTTATTTTGTTTATCACATTAGAAGAGATTAAGAATTTTAGATTAAAAATTAGAAAGAGATTATGGAAAATTATAAGACATTAGAGAAAGTTTTTGCAAAGTTAAACGATATAAGCCAAGCAAAATCAGTGTTGCATTGGGATATGGCAACAATGATGCCAGCAGGTGGTGCTGAGGCCAGAGCCGAACAATTAGCAACACTGGGTAGTATTTCCCATGCGATTATTACTGATGCAGGGGTAAAAGAATTATTTGAAAATTCAGGTAAGCAAGGCAGGAAATTAAATGAGTGGCAGCAGGCTAATATCAATGAGATGAAAAGAGCGTGGAAACATGCCAATGCAGTGCCGCAAAATTTGCTTAAGGAGCTTACTAAAGAAGGTGCGAAATGCGAGATGATGTGGCGCAAGTTGCGCGCGGAAAATGATTTCAAAAGTCTGGCTCCGCAATTGAAAAAAGTTGTATCGCTAGTGCGAGAAGTTGCTAAGTTAAAAGGTCAGGCATTTGGTTGTTCTGCATATGATGCATTGCTTGATCAGTATGACCCGGGCCGTAAATCTGAACAGATTGATTCGCTGTTTGATAATTTAAAAGAGTTCTTGCCTGGCTTTATACAGCAAGTGGTTGAAAAACAAAAATCTGAGGAAATTGTTCCGTTTACTGGTAAGTTCCCTATTGAAAAACAAAAAGCGCTTGCACTTAAAATAATGCAAGCGATAGGCTTTGATTTTAACCAGGGCAGGCTTGACCAAAGTGCGCATCCATTCTGTGGCGGGTATCCTAGCGATATAAGGATTACTACCAGATATTCAGAAGATGAATTTTTAACGTCCTTTATGGGAATTGTGCACGAATCTGGGCATGCTATGTATGAGGCCGGTTTGCCATTTAAATGGCGCGGGCAACCGGTGGGTGATGCGCGTGGCATGAGTGTGCATGAGAGCCAATCACTTATTATGGAAATGCAAGCCTGCAGAAGCCGTGAGTTTGCTGAATATTTCGCGCCGATTGCCCAAAAGGAGTTCGGCGGCAAAGGTAAAGAGTGGACGCCAGAGAACCTGTATAGAACTTTTACTAAGGTTGAGCCTTCTCTTATTAGGGTAAATGCAGATGAGGTTACTTATCCGGCGCATATAATCTTGCGTTATTATACTGAAAAATACCTGATAGACGGCGAGATGGAAGTAGAGGATTTGCCGGATGCATGGGCGCAAGGGATGGAGAGGTTCCTTGGTATAAAACCAACTGATGATAAAGATGGTTGTATGCAGGATATCCACTGGATGGATGGTACGTTTGGTTATTTCCCAACTTATACACTTGGCAGTATATATGCAGCGCAGCTTTTTGCAGCTTCTAATAAGGCTGACACAACAATTTTGCCATCAATAGGAAAAGGTGATTTTTCGCCGCTAAAAAAATGGCTGAATACTAATGTACATGAGGTTGGCTCGAAGCTGGCGACTGATGATTTGATCCAGACGGCAACGGGTAGTAAGCTGGATGTTGAGGTTTATAAGAATTATTTGAAGAGCCGTTATTTAGGGGAGTAGTGGCTAGTGGCTTGCCGCTAGTGGCTAGATTACAATGAAATATATAAGCACACGGGGAAAGGCTCCCAAACTTAGTTTTGAAGATGCGGTTATAGCAGGGCTAGCCAGCGATGGTGGGCTTTATGTGCCAGAGACTATACCGACGTTTACCCAGGCAGAAATAGCTGATATGGCAGGGTTGCCTTACTATGAGCTGATGTTTAGAATTGTGCAGCCTTTTATTGGTGATGAAATTCCTGAAAAAACACTTAAGAACCTGATCGGTGAGAGCTATGTGGAGTTCCGCCATAAAGCAATTGCGCCATTAAAACAGATTGATAACCAGGAGTTCGTCCTTGAGTTATTTCATGGGCCGACTATGGCATTTAAGGATTTT
>JAJONM010000015.1 GCA_021323415.1 Rickettsiaceae bacterium | reverse complement strand
CCATCACCAAAATAAGTCATGCAAATATTGTTATTGCCGCGGTATTTATTGGCAAACGCGATGCCTGTACCAATTGGCACCGGAGCGCCGACGATACCATGCCCACCGTAGAAATGGCGCTCGGTATCGAACATATGCATTGAGCCGCCTTTGCCTTTTGAGCAGCCATCAATTCGTCCCATAAGCTCGGCTAATATTGATTTCGGATCGCTACCGCAAGAGAGCATCAGGCCATGGTCGCGGTAAGTGGTGATAACGCCGTCACCTTCAATCATTACGTGTTTCATGCCGACTGCGACTGCTTCCTGCCCAATATATAAATGGCAAAATCCCCCAATCATTCCCATACCGTAAAGTTGACCAGCTTTTTCTTCAAAACGGCGGATATCAAGCATGTTTTTGTATAAGGTGACTAGCTCTTCTGATGATAATTTTTGCGTGTTTCCGTTATTTTTCAGGGTTGATTTTGACATGCTGCCACTATTTACAACCACCTTTTTACGTAGAGAGTCAAGATTTCCCTCACGTTTGGCAAGCGCTTCAATCTGCAACCAGCCGATGGTGGGAATTGAGTCGCGCTCCTTCCATTTTTCGATAGCTTTACGGCTAATTTCAACACCTGCCGCAG
The DNA here is from genome assembly GCA_021323415.1 of Rickettsiaceae bacterium. Taxonomy (GTDB): domain Bacteria; phylum Pseudomonadota; class Alphaproteobacteria; order Rickettsiales; family UBA6187; genus JAJONM01. The sequence continues at coordinate 38,504 of JAJONM010000015.1, read as the reverse complement.
TAAATTTTTCATGTAACGGGGAAATACCGCCAAAATGCTCTATTACCGCGCCTACATCTAACTTTATGTCCATATTGATTCCACCTTAAACAACGACAATTACTCCCACAATATGTAGGAAAAATACTATATGGTCAAGCACGTTTTGAGCAAACTACTAAGTGTAGGAAAATATAGAGGGTATTCAGGGGGTTATTGAGCGATGGTAACAATACGTTTCTGCCCAAAAACAGGCAAGTTGGCATCCCCATAAATCTTTTCGGATTCAGGAAGAACTTTATTTACAACTCCATACAAAACACCACCCAAAATAGCCGCGATAACCAGATATGGGTCAGCATCTGCGGCAGCCACCCGGTGTTCTACTCTCCTGTTTTGCGGGTCAGTAGAAGTAGACGGCAAACGCAGCGCAACCGTGCGATTATTGCCGCCCCAACTAATAGTGCCTGGAGCATCCATACCGCCTTTTAAACGTTCATAGCAAGCAGGATACGGAGCAAAAACATCCATATTCTCAGGCATATTGGCAAGCAAGCCGCCTATGGCATATAGCATCATATCGCTTTCATCTTCGCCGTTCTTTTGTAAGGCATTATTACCCTCGTTATCCAGCAAACTCAGATGGATATGTAATGAATTGCCATAATCACCCACAAATGGTTTGGCGGAGAAATCAGCTTTTACGCCAAGCTCTAAAGCTAAATCAGTAACAGCCTGACGTACGGACAAAATCCTATCAGCTAGCGAACACGGGTCTTTTACGTGCAGAAAGCTGACTTCGTACTGGCCATTACCTTCTTCTTTTTTAACATCTAAGATTTCAAGATAAGCGCATTTTGCTGCGATTATATCAATAATATCCGCAGGTAGTTCACCGATAAGATAAAATTCGATTTCAGCACCGGTTACTGGGGTGAGAGAGGTGGCGGAGAGGAAGTTTTTTGTGGTGTTTTGTAGGTGTTTTCTTGTCATTTGCTATTGACTCCGTCATCCCCGACGTTAGATGAGTCAAAAATCTGTCTTCAAGATTTTTGCAACGAATCTTACGAGCGGGATCTCGTGCAATATTGATAAAGATCTCCGCTCGTAAGTCTCGTAAACGCTGGCAAAGAAGCCAGCTACTCGCCTAACGTCGGAGATGACGGATAAACAAATTTTATAAACTAAGCCGCCAAAGTATTCTCAATCCACTCAACCAGGCTGCTCTTTGGTAGTGAACCTACCTTAGTTGCAACTGGTGCGCCATTTTTGAAAATGATAAGCGTTGGAATGCCACGAACGTTGTATTTCGCCGGAGCATCTGGGTTTTCATCGATATTAACTTTGAATACTTTTATTTTTCCATCCATATCATTGGCAATATCATCAACGATAGGAGAAAGCTGTTTACAAGGGCCACACCATTCCGCCCAGAAATCTACCAAAACAGCGCCATCGGCCTTTATCACGTCTTTTTCAAAAGTCTTATCTGTTGTTGCGCTAGTCATTTATATAACCCCTTAAAATTAGCATACGTCTAAATCAACTTCTCCCTCCATATATTGGTATTGGGGGTCAAAAGTCAATATAGTTTTAAAAAACAAATTCCTGTAAAATGTCATTTTGTAGCATTACCACCTCAGGAACTTCCGTCCAAATAACAGCACATCTTATTGTTTTATCAGGATAAATTTGCTGCAAGGCAATTTTATATGCCGCCATTTGTTTTAAGTAATTTTGAGGGATAATGCCATTTTTAGGGGGGGTGCGGCTTGTCTTGTAATCTATTACTAAAACTTCCGTTTCAGTAACCAATAAACGGTCAATACGGCCTGATAGTACATATTTCCCCAACACCCCAGATATTGGAACTTCAGCTTTAGAACCAGCACCAAACACATACACAATATCTTTATTTTTCAATATATTAGATACAGAAGATAATATTTCACTTTGCTCTATATCACTTAATTCTTTATTATACTTATCCAAAAACTTTTTAGCTAATATTTCACGTTCAGAATCTGCAATATCCGGCAGATATTCCAGCAATTTATGGATTAGCTTACCACGGAGTACTGACTTGCTCTTAAGTGGCGATTGCACCGCATAAGTATCCTCCCCCATTTGTGACGGGGATAGCGGGATTGAAGGCGATGGCTCTGGTGGAAGTGGTGTTGTCACAAACTCTGGTAGACTAGTTTGTTTAGGAGAAGCACCTGCCGAGATATTATCATTACTTATATTTATCAATTGGTTAGAAGTAACCACTAATTTATCACCTTCTTTTGCGGCGATTTTTTCTATTCCACTTTTTATCACATTATACCAGCATTCTTCAGAAACTCCCTTTCCTGATTTATAGCCTGTAATGTACAATTCGTCTTCGGCACGGGTCATGGCAACGTAAAGTAAGCGCAGATATTCCTGTTTAGTGATATTTTTTTCTGCATCGCGAAGGTTGCGGCACAGCGTATTCATACCTGAACTACGCCCGCTCCATAGCATTACTGGTTCACCATCTGTCGTCCAGAAGATATTATTAGTTTTGTTGTTGGGGAGTGAAGTGGTATCAGGGATGAAGACTATCGGCGCTTGCAGGCCTTTAGAACCGTGCACAGTCATTATGCGCACTTCGTTATTCCCCTGATCCAAGTCGCGCTTCACCTCAGCATCGCCTAAAGTCAGCCAGTGCAGAAAGCCTTGTAATGACGGCGGATGAGACGATTCATAATCCATAGCCAAGGAAAGGAATTCATTAATTGGATCGTTAACCTCCATACCTAAGCGAGCGGTGAATTGTTTCCTGCCACTTTTAGCCTCAAGCACATAGGAATATAAAGCAAACGGAGAGAGAAAATCGGTTTTGCTGAGCAGTTCGGATAAGTAAGTACAGGAATCTGGAATCTGGAATCTTGATTCTTGATTCTTGATTCCTGATTCCTGATTCCTGATTCTATCCCATAGGGACACACCTTCCCGCCCATGCGCCAGATCAAAAAGCTGCTCCTCAGATAAGCCAATGAGTGGGCTTTTTAATAATGCAGCTAAATTCAAGTTATCTTGCGGTAACAGGAGAAAATTGCCTAGAGCTATCAAATCCTGGATGACGATATGGTCAGTTAGCACCATCCTATCGACGCCAGCCACAGGAACTCCACGTTTTTTTAGTCCCCGTACTAGATAATCAACCAGAGCATCCCTTTTTTGCACCAGTATCATTATATCACCGGGTTCTATCTTCCGGCCCTGCGACTCTAGTTTGCGGCCATTATCCAGCCAATCCTTTATAGCTGTTGCAATTTCTTCTGCCAGCTGTTTTTTAGCATTATCAGGTTCTACCCGGCTAATTGGCATAGTCCAGCGTGGGCTTTCCGTTTTTTCTGCTTTTTCAACCAAATCCCACAGCTCGACACGGCCAGCATATTGATTGCGGTAGGCAACATGCTTTATTTCCTCGAGTTTAAAAGTTATGGCAGATTTAATTTGGGGGCTTGCAAACACAGCATCGACAGCCTGCAAAACCGGGTCAGTAGAGCGGAACGACATATCAAGGGATATGGATTCCCATCCTTTTTGGGCATTGGCGGCGCGATCGGCAAAAACTTCCTGCATTTTATGAAAAACCTGCGGATCAGCTCCCTGAAAGCTGAAAATTGATTGTTTTTCATCACCTACGATAAATACCGTGCGGTTTTTAGTTGCCGCTCCCTCACCTGTGAAAAACTCTTCGCATAATGCCTCGATAACCTGCCATTGCGCAGGGCTGGTATCCTGCGCTTCATCTACTAACAAATGGTCTATTCCGCCATCTAGTTTATATAAAATCCAGGGGGCAATATCCTGCATATGCAGTAATTTATTGCTGGAAATTATTAAATCGTTGTAATCAAGATAGGCTTTGGCTTGTTTTAATTTCTTATAAAGCGTAAGGATTGCCTTGCTGATATAGAATAAATCGCGGCTTAAGTTGGCAACGCGGATTGATTTTAGGCGATCATCGAGTGTTATTACATGCTGTTGCTGGCGCAGAAGAATTTCAGCAATATGCGGGTTATCACGCCCTAAGACATCAGTTATAAGCCTTTTGCGCGGCTCATCTTTGTCTGTTAGGAAAGCTTCTTTATAGTTATTAAAGGCATCTTCATCAGGGGCTTCATGGGCCATAAAATCAGCGATAATCTGGCCTCGCTCTACATCAGTTTTGCTACCTTCAAGTAATATACGGCTGGCATTTTTAAGGTTATCCCTTAATTCTCCGTCTCTATAAGCGGCTTTTATCAGGCCAGATTCAGTCTCGCCTTGTACTACCCCTAGAGTTTTATAGATATTGGCAATGATTTGGTCAGGTAAATGTTTGCTTAGCAAATACTCAATTTTCTCGCGTTCATTGGTAATTTCCTTCAATAGATCAGTAAAGCTACCCTCATGCAAACGCCAGGCGATATTATTGATAGCGTTTTTAACATTTTCATCATATTCATCATTGCCAGCCAGCAGGCGCATACGCGCTTCTTTTAGCAGCTCCAGAGATGTACGTGGGTCAACCACCTGAAAATGCGGTGGAATGCCTGCTTCTAGCGGAAAGCGGCGCATAAGGTTCTGGCAAAATGAGTGTATAGTCTGGATTTTTAGGCCGTCAGGAGTATCCAGCACTTCTACAAACAGGCGGCGAGCCAGTTCTAATATTTTTGGTGATGGCTGGCTAGAGGTCAGGTCTGCAACAGATTTATATAATTCTTCGTCACTCGCAACCACCCATTGCATAAGGCTTTTGTTAATGCGATTAGCCATTTCAGCAGCCGCCGCGTTGGTAAACGTCAGACACATAATTTTGCCTGGTGGCGTACCAGAAAGCAGTATACGCAGCACCCTATCGGTCAAAACCTTGGTTTTCCCCGATCCTGCTGAGGCGGATACATATACTGAACTATCGGGATTTGAGGCTAATTGTTGTGCGTAAGTCATATTTATAAATGATAAGAAAAGAATATTAACAAAAATAAGAGAAAATATAAGAAAATAATAGCTTTTTTAGTTATTTGTTGTTATAAAGTAACATTTACAGAAACAGTAAAATAATTAATAATTTGGATTTGTAATTTTACTTTCATATTTGCGTTGTATGAAGGTATTAAAATTAATAAGCAGCTGATCACCAATTGAGTAAAAAGGAATTCCGAAAATTATGAAAGAAATAACTCAGAAAGTTATACAGGATGTCCTGAACCAATATAACCTGTATTATACTATAGACAGGCGAACTTCACAAGCAATGCAATCTGAACTTGCTATTGCAAAGTTAGGGTTACAGCAAGGAACCGTACTTGCCGGAATGGTAGAAGATGCGATAAGCAAAACTGTTGTGGCTGCAGCAACAAAAGAAGAAGTAAAATTTGTACTTGATGCCATACAGCTACATAACAGTATAAAAAGCAACTTTAGGGTTGCAAAGCAAACTAAACCGGCAAAAACACCTGAAAAATCGGATAAAGACAAATTTAATTACGCAGAATTAGGCGAAAGAACTGCAAAAGCTGCATGGGTAACATCTCTTGAGTCTTCAGTTGATATAAGAGGCCAGCATAAAGATGCAACACCAGAGTTAATAGCAGCATCAGCAAGAAATGCACTTACTAAGTTATCTAATATTGACTCCCTATTAAACGTCATAACAACAGTAAACTCGCTGCTTCCTGAAGAAGATGATATGGGGGAAGGTAAAAAAACTAAAACAGAAGAAGATAGACGAAAAATAAAACCAAAAAATCTAGAGGAAGCTCTAAATGGCATGAAGGCTGAGATGCAGAAAGTTGCTACTGGCTTTAAAGCAAAGGCAGTATCTACTATAGAAGCGGTTAATACAGATTGGTATAAAGATGAATCTTTAAAAGGCATTGTAATTGCTGCAAAAACTGAAATAGAAAGTATAAACATCGATTCTGCAACTAACATTATATCAGCAGCCAGAGGTACTTATGAAGCAGCTTTAGAGGACGCAAAAAAGCAATTCGAAAAAGCTCGCGAAAAAGGAAAGGAAAAGGAAGAGCCATCTTCTATACAAGATAGCTATACCTTACAAAAATTTGTAGCTATTGCATCATATATTTCAACGTGTGAAGATTGCTTAAAACCAATACAGAACCCTCAATTAGTTAATCAAGCAAATACAAAACAAAGAGATGCACTAGCAACGCTAGTACAAAAATTTATACAGGAATCTATTGGAAAACCAGGCACAGGATTTACCATAGAGGACTTTGTTGGCGACAAAATCATTGGCTTAATAGACAATAATAATGAGCCATTAAAATCTAAATTCACAGATGCACAACTTCAAAGATTCAAAAACGATATATTTGACCGTTTACAAGCAGTTTTTGCTACACCATCTAATTCTAGGCCAGCATATCCTTTAAATGGTGTAAAAACCTCTCCACGTATCGAATCAAAATTTGAATCACGTGAAGGATCATCTGAACAAAAAGGTTCTCCAGATAGAAACGCATCTGGCTCATCTGAATCTTCCCCAAAAACTCCTGCTAAATTTGCAGAAGTAGCAGTAAGTACCAACACACCAGAAAATAGTACAGTAGCTCAAGACAACTTAACCTCATCAAATGGTAGATTAAGACGTACAGTTGCTAATAGATCGCTACAAACATTTAATACAGATAATATAGAAAAGAGAAATTCGTTAAGCCCACATAGCTCCCCAACGGGATCTCCGCGCGCGCAAAATACACAGGCAGTTACATCATCTGCTACAGCAGCAGCGCCTATTAGCTCACCTGTTATTGCACATGCGCCAAAGCGCCCAGATAGGCCAGCTCCTCTAAATCCTGACTTAGCCGATGGTCTAGCAAAGAGTGCTCGTGAATTAAATCCGTCAAATGCCATCGCTGCTGCAAATGCTCCAGAAAGCCCATCTAAACCAGTTATAAAACCTGCCGGTAGCTCTGTGGGAGCAAGAATGTCTTCTACTCCTAAACCGCTGCCAACGCCACCGGTTACACAGGAATCATTTGCTAAAGTAGCCTCCCCTACTGATAGTTCAGCAAACAAAAAAGATGAATTTGATGATTGGAGCTTTACTGAAAGTAATCCGCCTAGCCAATCATCAAGCGCCCGCTCAAGCAGAAGCAATAGCCACGGCAATGTTTCTGAAAGCATCAGTGCACCAAAATCTGAGCCTCGCTTATCAACAGTAATAAAACAAAATCTAGTTGAAAAAGATGATTCATGGAGTGGCTCCGAGCGAAGTAGCAGTTCATCTGGCGAAGGTGAGGAAAAGAAAGAGGTAAACGTTCCTCAGGCAGTGGTAAGACCTGGAATCCGCAGATTAGATACTCAGGAAAGCCTGGATTATCTTGGCATTCCAAGTACTCCTGTAAAAACTAATTCTAACAGTTCTATAGTAACTGAAAATGCCGCAGCAAAAGCAAGGCAACTTTCTGCCATACCAAATGTTGTAGCTAGCAAACAAACTGTGCAATCGCGTCCATCAGTTGAAGTTGAAATAAATAGCCGTGGCAGCAATTCCAGTATCTCATCTGGTAGTAGTAGTGAGTCGTCAAGTGCGCGTTCATCGCATAGCGGCAGCAGGATAACTCATTCCTCAGATAGTGGTGCAGACGATGAAAGCTATAGCAGTGAGACTACCTCTAGAAAATCTAGCAACAGTGAAAAAACAAGTCCTAGAATTGATGCTCCTGTAATTAATAATGTAGATACATCAGATTTACTAAGGAGAGGAAGCACCAAAACTCTGCTCAGCAGCATGGGTGTTAGTGCATCACCTAGAATTTCCAATGTTAGCAATGAAAAACAAGCTGAACAAGACAAAAACAGTGCTACAGCTGATGAACTACTTAATAGCCTTTCAGAAGATACAGGAAATTCGCCAGAAGATACACCAGCATTGTTAAAGAAATTCCTTTCTAATTTTACAGAACAACAAGCTAAGGATACCTCTAATGAAAGGCCAGTAAGTTCAACTCCTGTATTTGAAACACCTAAAAACCCTATTAGAGCAACCCTTACTCCTCAAACTACTAAAAGACTAGGGGATGCCTTAGGAGTGCCGCAGGATGTAGAAGGGCCATTATGGCAACCTTCTGGCTTAGAAGAAGGTGATTATCCGCGTATTACTACGCCAAGATCAATTAGTGATAAATCAGATGTAAGTTCATCAGGTATTAGTTCAATTAAACCTAATGACGATGCCGATACTATAGCTAAAAAAGTTCTAGCAAGGAATGAGACAAGAGCAAGCAGCTTATCTTCATCCACACCTAATCTTTCCGCCTTACCAGCAAAAGAAAGCGTATTATCCGCTGCTTCGCAGTCTACCAGCCTTGTTGAAGAATTTAGCAACACGGCAGAGAAAGCTGAACCAAAGGTAACTCCTATCCTTAGAGAAAGAAGAAGCGTAGCAAATTTAGTTGAATCTCCTGCAAGAGCTGAATCTCCGTCAAGGCTTTCTATATCAGTAAGTGATGAAGTAGTAGTTCGTACGCCTGTTCCTTCGCCAAACATATCTAATAAACAGCCAGAAAATGTAATAACAAGTGCTTTACCTAATAAAGAAGAAGTAGATAGAGTACGTTCTGGCAGTAATATTAATATAAGTGGTTCTATTCATGAACTAACAGACAGAAATTCGCCAGAATTGCCTAACTCTCCAGTTATTACTGTTGCAAGGGGTGAAAGAAAATCAATATTACCTGATTTTGCTTCCCCAGAACCTAAAGCTAAAGCAACCGCACAGCAAAATGGGAATGTAGCATCGTACAGCGCTGCTACGAACCCATTCGTATACCCGGATTCTGCCATAGAGCAAAGAAGCAATGCCAGAGTAACTGCTACTGCAACTATTCCATCATTAAAACTTAATGACCATTTTTTTGACTCCGAAAGTGAAGAGGAGCCTGCGAAGCAATCTGTTTCTAGTACCTCTGTACCTGTACAGCAGGATAATAAACAGCCTACTGGAAAAATTAACAGGTCTAGCAGCTTTAGTAGTAACGCCCGTTCTTCTGAAGAAAGCTCAGATGATGAGGCGAGTAAATCTGTACAAAGAAGCAAAAAGTCTGATAGCACCAGCAGCTCTTCTTCCCAAGAAAGAGCCGACTTAGGTTCGCCTCAGACAAATGCTGCAGAATCACCTATTCTAGAAGCGGCCATACTAGCTGTTAACAAGATAATAGAAATTAGCAAGGAAACGCTAAAAGCTGCTAGAGATGGATTTATAAAAGCAGTTCCTGCTACAGTTAAAATAATAGAAACTACAGCTAATAATATTTCCAATGCAGTTGAATCTGTTAAATCGTATGTTTTTTCTTTAACTACGCAAAAAGAGACAAGACCAGAGGGAAGCCTTGAACGAGTATTGTACAGCGGGGAAGAGAGGCCGCAGTACATTAAGGATATACTTGAAGCAAAACAAATTATTAAAGAACTACGGGCAAAAAATCCAGGTACAGAATTGCTTCTGCGCAGACACATTAACAATACAACCAATGAAGTTGTTGGTTTCTCAATAAGAACTGCTTTAGACGGTGAATCACCAAGAATAGGCGCAAGTAAATCTCTTGATACTAACATTGATGTAAGAGTTGATGTAAAAAACAATTTAAAATTTTACGGCGATCCTTTTACTTCAAAAGATGAAGCTAACAAATATTGCGCACGTTTGGTAAGAGAGCAGCAAAACACTAATTTAAAGGTGGTGGGGCGTAAGGATGGCGATCAAACTACTTATATGGTTTGTGAACCATTGGCTAAAAATAAAGAATCCGTACTTAGTAAATAACCTCTATTTAGCTGAACAAACCCGCTTTTTCATAAGAAAAGGCGGGTTTTTTGTTTTTTACGACCTAAAAAGCCTAGGGAAAACAGCAATTTTTATCATTTTTTCAATAAAACTCATAAAAAACCTTGAAAAACCACTAAATTTAAGCCGTTAACCATTTATTAGTAATATTTCCGTTATAATTATGAGGTATAATGATTACATGAGTAATTAATAGGTGGTGGATTGAGATGAGTAAAAATAAAGGCGGAAAAGGTAAGAATAATAAAAATATGATTTCCATACATGATCAACTGAGCCAATTTATTAAAGAAACAGATCATGAAATAGGAGCTAAATATCCACTAGAATTAGTAGCTGGATCAAAGACAGGAGCAGGTACTAAATATCCACTTGATGGAACTGAGGACACCAAAATAGTTTTTACTTCTAGAACTTCAGCTGAAAAATATTTTTATACTAATAATGTATACAGAGAATCACTGACAAACCGACTTGAATTTTTAGAGAGAAAAAAATTAACAGTAGATGACAATAGGGAATTAATAAAAGATTTCATAAAATTAACTACATCTCTAGAATCAGATCCAGCTTTAATAAAAGCAATAAAAAAAGATAAAGAAACAAAATATTTATTTGAAGGAATTTATTTGTCTAATTCAGGGACTGAACATATAAAGTTGTTTGCAGAATACGCAGAAAGTGTTTTAGGTATTAAATTTGATATTGCACCAGATAAAGCAAAACAGCCAGAACCTTCAAAAAGCGTAACATCTTCTATTGCGGCAGAGAAAACTGCCGAAATAGCGCAAAAGGAACCGCAGAAAAACACCGCACCGGCAAGACCAAAAACCCCTGCTCCGGAAAGTGCTCCTATGAAAAGAGGGCTTTCAACATTATTCAAACAGGCATCAACTCCTAAGAAAACTATGCTTGAGGTATTAAATGAGGCCGATGTAGGACATAATACTCAGGATGAAGTTCAAGAAAGGCGTGCAAAATTCCTTTCTTATAACAAGGTAAAAGTAACTGACAAAAAAGTTATTGAAGGCTTCCTGAAGGTAGCTAATTTTATTGATGGCAGTATGTCACCAATAGATAGTGATTTGCGCAATGAAATTGGGGCCATGACTCCAAAAAACAAGTCTGCTTTTATAGATAGGACACTTAGTATGGCAGGCTCACAGCCAGCCGCAGTCACAAAACTAGCAGGAAAATATTTCAAACAAATTCTTGCAGAAGTTCAGCCAGAAGAGAAGGCAATTAATACGCCAGAGTCATCCCGAACTGCATCTACTTCTTCGTCAAGATCAGACTCAGAAAGTTCGGTAGGATTAGCTAAACCGGCATCAGTTATCACGCCAAATGCACCAACAAGCTCTACGCCTGAATTAACGGCAGCAGACAGAAGTAAAGAGGTTAAGGATTCTACTACTAAAAAAGTTACAGAAAAAAATAGAAAATCTAAAGGACTTGTAGCTGAAAATGTACCTCTACCTTTGGTTAGAGCAGATAATCTGACTCCAGAAGAAGAAAAGGCTCCTGCCGTAAGTGCATGGAACAGCCCTGAATGGGAAAAGATTAACGAATCTTTTAAACAGATAAACGAAAAGATTGAATTATCAAAACAAAATGAGCAGTCTAAAGTAGAACCTGCTACGGTTGATCCCGAGATTCGTAAGGCGGTGTTTGAAAGGGATAATAAAAAATCTTTAGACCCAAAGTACACACGCAAAACAGCAGAGGAGCTAGAGGAAACTGCAAGGGATGCAAGTGAGGCTTTTGCTAACCAGTATAAAACACTATCCAAAAATGAACGTGCAAATATTTTATACGAAACACTAGATGCAATCGATAAGCCATATGTGCATGAAAAAACAGAAGGGAAAAAACCAGCCCTAAATTTTGATGAAAAAACTATAAAAGCAGCGGCTTTTAACATAAAGCTAAGTGATGCTGAGCTTACAAAAGGAACCTTACTGGCGCAATTTAAAGATATTATTGCTGAAGGAAAAGATGTTATTAAAGAGCCTGCTAAAACAATCCAGTGGTTTAGTAAGTTAGAAATGGCAGAGCAAAAAGCACTGATAAAGTATCACCAGGTAAAAGACACTTATGGCATTGAGATTAGTAAGGAAACAGCACATGGCCTTGTGATATCCGAAAGTACTAAAGATCCGTTAAAGCCGCTGCGTGACCATCTTGCACAAGAACATGGTATTAGCAAAACAGATAAGCATATAGACACAGCGCTAAATGCAACCTTGAAAACAAGAGCCGGATTAATAAGAAATGGCGTTTCCGTTCAATCAGTAAATAGCCAAACAAAATTGTCTATTGATGAGTTAAAAGGTGAATATGATACAATTTTAAATCGAGCCAATCAAGAGACCAAAGATAAAGCTATAACACCGTCGAAGCCAAGAAATCACCATCCGCAAACATATAGAACTGGCGAAGCAATTACGCGTGAACCACAGCCTGTATTTTCTAAAAAAGTAGAGCCTCAGGCAGAGATAAGCTCAAAAAGAAATTTTGTGAGAATCGAATCAGAAAATAAACTAAATAGGAAAGATTCTGAATACACCCCTTTTAAACCTGCCGATTTAACGGAAGAGTCAAAGAAGGCTGTTGAAGAGATAAAAGAGAAATTAGGTTCTAAAAAGGAGTCTGGATTTACTGAAAATGATAAAAAACCTAAAGGTAAGGGTAAGGAAACCCAAGAGAATAGCCAGCAGCAGAAAAAATCTTTCTGGCAAAATTTAGTTAAACGTATAGATAATGGACATTCACACAAAGGGCGGGAATAGCTAATCCCGCTCTTCTATCCAAGCCATTTGGATAGCTTCAAGAATTTTTTCATTGCAGCCTTCCGGCTCATCGTCAAAATCAGTCAGTTCGGTAACCCATTTTTTCAGGTCAGTAAAGCGCAAGTTAACGTTATCGGCATCTGGATGGGCATCCTCTAATTCTATTGCGATATCTTGAATATCCAGCCATTTTAGTCCCATATATGTCCTCTTTGCTTGAAAATATGTTAATTATAGTACATAATCCCCTGTATTAAAATAGAGGCCATTATAATGCAACTAGATAATAACCAAGTCGATAGAATTATTAAACTAGCCTTAGAAGAGGATATTGGTAAAGGTGATATTACATCAAATATTACCATCCCGGCTGATAAAACGGCTGAGTTTGTAATACGCACACGCGAGCCACTTATTGTTTGTGGAATTGAAGTAGCAAAGCAAGTGTTTTGGGCAGTATCTGGTGATATAAAATTAGACAGTGCTTACAAAGATGGTGATGCGCTTAAAACCAGCGACATCATCTTAAGCGGAAAAGGCAATGCAAGGGCAATACTAGCCGCTGAACGTGTAGCACTAAATCTCCTGAGGCAAATGTGTGGGGTGGCAACCCTGACTCATAAATTTGTAACTGCAGTTTCTGGCACTAAAGCAAAAATACTCGACACCAGAAAAACTATACCAGGGCTAAGACACCTGCAGAAATATGCAGTTACAATTGGTGGCGGACAGAATCATCGTTATTGCTTGGATGATATGATACTGATTAAAGATAACCATATTAGCGTTTGCGGTGGCGTCCTCCCTGCCCTCAAAAAAGCCAAGGAACAAGCACCAAAAGGAATAAAAATTGAATTAGAGTGCGATACATTAGAGCAAGTGAAACAAGCTTTAGAAGGTAAAGCTGATATTATACTGCTTGATAATATGGATATTGCTACTTTGAAGGAAGCTGTCAGATTAGTGGAAGGTAAAATTCCACTGGAAGCATCGGGCAATGTAAATTTAAATACCGTTGGTGAAATAGCTAAAACCGGCGTTGATTTTATTTCAGCCGGAGTTTTGACAAATTCACCTATGAGTCTGGATATTGGATTAGACATAGATATCTAAAGGTTATCCGCCTACACTATAAAAGTTTCGGCGGATACATTAATATCCAGAGAAGAAAACCTAATTACACAGTAAAGCTGCTTTTTCCTTCTTAACTGCAGGTAAAGTACTACCTAATATCGCAGAATCTTCATTTTCCGCATCCAGATTGTAACTATAGAAATAATCCAAGCTAACACCCATCATTGCGGCAATAATTGCCAATGTGCTTGCAGGGATTGGTTGCACACCACTTTCATATTCTACAAGCTCAGATATACCGATACCGGCCATAGTAGCCAACTCATCACGATCAATGCCAAGCTTAGTGCGAATTTTAAATAATTTTGATGCAATAGCGCGCTCTTCCCTATCAACCCACTCACCTATTCTTATTTGATCAATATCAGACATTTTCATTCTCCTAGTTATTAATGAGTTTAACCTATTACCCATTCATAAATACAAATGGTTAACAAATCGTTAACAGGAGAGAAAATTTTATAAAAAACTATATTTTTTTAAAAAAAGGTGTAAAAGTGAATTTAAATGGTTACACCATACTTATAATTCATATACTATAATATTATCATGCAACAAAAAACTAAAATAGCACCTTCAATTCTATCAGCAGATTTTTCTGCACTAGGACAAGCAGTAATTGATGTTACTGATGCAGGAGCAGATTATATCCATATAGATGTAATGGATGGACACTTTGTCCCTAATATAACTATCGGCCCATGCGTAGTTAAAGATTTGCGCAAATGCAGCAAGTTACCATTCGATGTCCACTTGATGATTGAGCAACCGGATAATTATATAAAAGATTTTGCTGATAGCGGGTCTGACATTATAACCGTTCACGCTGAAGCATGTATACATTTAGATAGAACTGTACAACTAATAAAATCATTAGGGAAGAAAGCAGGTGTATCACTAGTACCTTCTACACACCCTGATGTACTAGATTACATCCTACCCCAGCTTGATTTGGTACTGGTTATGACTGTAAACCCGGGTTTTGGCGGACAGAGTTTTATTGAATCACAACTGGAAAAAATTGCTGTTATCCGCAAAAAAATTGACGCTTTAGGTAAAAATATCGACCTTGAGGTTGATGGTGGTATTAACCCGGAAACCGCTAAAAAGGTTATAAAAGCTGGAGCAGATGTGCTTGTAGCTGGCTCTGCAACCTTTAAAGGTGGAAAAAACTTATACAAAAACAACATATTAGCTATTCGCGGTTAATTTTTCTTAATTTATTAACCAAATATACACAATTTTGTTGCAAAAATAGCCACAACATCGTATTAATATCCGCACATAATAATTATAATGACGGATAAAAATGCGCAGCCAGATAATTCAAACATTTGAAGAAAAGTTATTCCAAGCAATTAAACTGGAAAACACAGAAGCTATAAAAGCAACACTTCCCTTTTATATTAAAGAAAAGAATAGCTTAGCTAATAATAGGCTCGCACAACACCCAACACCATTTCATTACGCTATTGAATCCACTAAATCACCCACAAACATTCTAAAAATCATTAAAATTATTTTTTTCAGCTGCCCTAAAGAACTAAAACAGGAGTGGCTAGATGAAACAAATGACAAGGACGAAACGCCACTTGATATTATATTATCAGATAGACTCCGTAGCACTGACAAAACACTTCAAGACAAATTTATGCAAAATTGGATTGAAGTTTATAATGAATTGAAACTGCATGGAGCAACCGCGTCTATGCACAAAAACCGAACCAGACAATGGGAAAACTTTAGTATAACATTTAAAACTCCAGAAACCAAACCAGTACAAATTACAAGCAGGCGCCGTGCTGCAAAAACAGTATTTGAGGGCGACAAGAATGTGGTAGAGTTCCGCGCCAAATACGCAACAACAAGAGTAGATCTTACTGAAAAAGTAAGAAATGCGCTAGACGAAGGCAGCAATGCAGAAAGCGAATGCTCTGAAACTAGCGCCACTACTATAATACATCACCAAACCGCAACACCAAGTGCCTCAAGCATAGGGGAACATGGTTCTGTAATTATAGCAAAAACATACCCTGTTATAAATCAAAGGAGAGAGAAACCTGAATTAGAGACAAGTTTTTCAAGTAACGCTGATAGCTCATCAACAGATGATAACAAAATTTATCGCTTTACTTTGCCTCCAAGAACACCGGAAGAGCATTCTATGAGCACAGCCTCAACCATAAAAATGTCTCAAGATTTAGCGGAACAAGATAGCAAAAACGAACCTGCACAAGTTAATTTTACGCACGCATCTAATGTTAGACATAAAAGGGAAAAATGTGCACCCGGCTGTGTAATTATGTAAATTGCACCTAAAGAAAAAAATACCTATTAAATGCGGAAATATTTGCCACTAACCTTATGCTTTTTTAGCAACAGGTTAATATATCCGCAGTTTTCCTTACTTTTATCATCAGACTCAAATTGGCACGCCCCTTGCATTAAACACATGTGAGCAAATTTTTGTAGTTTGATGATGATTTTAAGCTTAGCAAATATATTAGATACGCAACAGGTTGATAAGCCAGCTATTAATAAGCAGGCAGACAACTCAAAGCGCATCTCGCTTACTGAGCCTAAAAAATTCAAGGATCATTTAGAAATTTCTGGTAAAGCCAAAAGTGAGCCAGATAATATTGCAGCGGAGAGCCCTGTGGTTGGGGTTACTCCTGCAGCAATTAATAATATTCCTCTAGCTAATAATGCAGATAACACAGAAAATTTTGCGCAGCAAGTAGTCAGCGCTGCGGTACAAGCAATAGCTAGTGAGCCAACAACAGGTAAAACTGCCGGTGAAATTTTACTGCAACAGCAAGAGGTATTAAACAGTGCGTTTGATGCATTAAAAGGAATAAAGGATGCAGGCACTGTTATACAACCTCAATTAATTAGCAATCAAGAATCCACTACTAACATCGCTAATATTAATGTAGAAGATACAGAGAATGCAGGAAAAAACCTGAGCGCTGATAATTTAACAGCACTTACTAGTGATGAAAATACAATAAAACTAGCAGAACAGATTATAAGCGGAGTGCAAAATGTTGAAACACAAACTACCGAGAACGCTGCTAACAAAGAAAAAATCAGCTTAAGTGGTATTGCTTCAACTATATTAGATATAGCTACCACTTCAGCTGCAGCCCCAGTTGTTGTACAAACTGATGTTAAGTCTGCACAAATTGATAGCTTGCTTAAAGGTGTAAAAGACTCTGAAAAAACAGAGGGGCTTGATAATGATGCCAATATACAGGCCGTTACTAAAGAAGAGGCTACAAAACCAGTAGTTAACCAGCTATCTGATGGGCAAAAGCAGCAAAACACTCAAAATCAAACAAATGTAGCAAATAACCAAATAGCACAGAATCAGGCGGCTGCAAATGATGTACATGCCGAAACTCATGCACAAAAAAATAACGCTACTTCATCTAAAGCTGAACCTGTTACTCAGACAGCACCTGATGCTTTGCTACAGGCAAGCTTAAGTAATAGCTCTGATATTGCGCCTGCAGATAACTTATTTAAATTCCAAAAATATGTTAATGCAACTGATAATGTTGCTAATAACATGAATGCCAACCGCACTGCTGCTGAAAATGTTATAGCGCAGATAAAATTTGGCGTCTCTTCACTATCTAAAACTGACAGCACAATATCTATCCAACTGCACCCGAAGGATTTAGGTAGCGTTGATGTACGCATGGAAATTGGCCACGACGGTAAAACGAAAGTTTCGATAATGGCAGAGAAAACTGACACACTAAACCTACTACAGAAAGAAGCGTCATCACTTAAGAATATGCTTCAGGATGCACTACATACAGAACCTGGCCAGTTAAATTTTAGCTTCCACCAAAGCAATGATGACCAGTGGAAACAAATGATTAACCAGGCATTTAACGGTTACAACAAAGGCAGCCCTGATATTGATGACGAACTGCTGGGGGCTTCCGCTATTTACCAACGCAATTTTATCGCCAGTGACGGCCTAGATATAAGGGTCTGAAGGAGAATATTATGAGTACTATAGCTTCAGTTTTAAATAATAATGCTACTGCGGACACCAGCACAAAAAGTGGTCAGGATATGAAAGACCTGATGGGAACTCGTGATGACTTCCTCAAAATTTTGCTGGCGCAGTTGAAACATCAGGATCCTTTGGAGCCAATGAAAGGTACTGAGTTTATTGATAGTATCACAAGGCTTTCTACCGTTGAGCAGGCAGTTAACCAAAACACGCACCTTGAGAATATTGAAAAGTTACTGACTGGCAATGGTGCAGCACAATTTGGCAGTCCGGTTAGCTATCTTGATAAAACAATACAGTTTACTACTGATAAAATTACTTTAGATCAAGGAGTTAGTACCTTCTCCTATAACTTAACTACCATACCAAAACAGGTGTTTATAACGATTACAAATGACGAAGGAAAACCTGTATTTACCAGTACAGCTGGTGAAAATTCAGCAAATAGCGCTGGTAAATTAAGGCTAGGCGAAAATAACGTTAGCTGGGATGGAACTGATAATAGTGGCAACCCACTGAAAGCAGGTAATTATAATATATCTGTTAACTACGTTCAAGAATCGGGTGCAGTAGTTGATATTCCGGTTACAACAACCGGAGTAGTTACAGGAGCCAGCTTTGCTGGAGATACAGTTTCGTTAAATGTAGGCAACTTAACAACAACACTAGATAAAATAATTTCAATAAAATCCACTAGCCAGGCAAGCCAATAAAAGAACTTAAATAGGTAATTATAAGGAGAAGCAAAATGGGTCTATCAGGAGCACGTAATTCCGCAGTGACGGGTCTACAGGCACAAAGTACGAATATCTCTATTAGTGCCGATAACATCGCTAACGCAGCAACACCAGGATATAAAGCGGTTACAGGACAGTTTTCTACTTTGGTGACTACGTCAGGCACATCTACTGGTTATTCCAGCGGTGGTGTTAGTGTAAAAGCGCAATCTATTATTGATAAACAAGGTTTGATCAACTCAACAGGCCGCGTTACTGACTTAGCTATTTCTGGAACAGGTTTCTTTGCAGTTCAGGATAATGGTGGCAACTTGCTTCTAACAAGGGCAGGCTCGTTTGATATTAACAACAAAGGGGAACTGGTAAACGCTGCAGGTTATAAATTACTAGGGTGGCCACTAGATAACGATGGCAGAAAACCTGGTTCAATTGGAAACCTTAATACTACAGCAGCCGAATCAACATCAAGCCTTGTGGTTATCGATACCAACTCAGCAAGCGGTACAGCTTCTGCTACAACTACAATAAAAGCCGGCTTAAACTTAGATGCTGGCGAAGCTACATATCAGGGAGCAACAGTTACAGTTACTCCTCAGTCAACCAGCAACGCTACCAACTCGCAGTATGATATTATTGCGCCTGGAACTGGTATGTCACAAGGAAACTCAGTTACTTTTACATCTGATGGCTTGAGCAGCTCATTTGTTTATGGCGGCTATGCACAATCTGCAGACTTAACCAATGGAGCTATTTTTGGTGCCTCTCTTACTAAAACAGCATTTACCCCAAGCAGTACTTTAGTAGACGGAGACCAATTTAAGATATCTACAACATCAAGTGGTGAGGTAACTTTTACATATAGATCAAGTGCACCAGATACAGATAATGGAGAGTTTAATAGCTTTGATACACTGGCAACAGCTATAAATAGCGTATCAGGTCTTACAGCCAGAACTGTAGATACAGTTTTATATGTTTCTTCTGACAATGCAACAGAAGCAGTGACATTTACTTCTCTTGCAGGAAGTGACCTGGTTAATGAGTTAGGCTTAAGCGATGTTGCGGCAGCAGCCGCTGGAGTTAACAGGTATAATACTATTTATGGCCTTTCGACATTAGTAAAATCAACCAGCCAGCTTAATGCGATAGTGAATGACCCGGCATCAGGGGCTTCGCTTGATATATTTAGTATTGACCCTACCTTAACACTTACAATAGATAAGAATTATAGTGCTGGTACTATTGACTTGCAGTCTCACAATAACGGCGGAAATACGGAATCCCAACTAATTGTCCCAACTGAAGGAAGTGACATGACTATTGGAACGTCTTCTGTATCATTTTCAGATGGGACAAACACAGGTACTTTTGTATATGGCGGTATAACCCGTAGTGCTGATATTACTGCTGGTGCTGGACTTTTTGGTGTTACAAGCACATCAGCAGCCTGGGTAGCTGGTATTGCTGATGGCGACTCATTGCAATTTACCGATGGTGTAAATACTTCTCTATTTACATTTGATAGCACATCACCCGATACAACAGCTGGTGCATTTAACAGCCTTGATACATTAGCTGAAACCATAAATAATGATGGTGATTTTATTGCTAAAGTAGAAGGTGGCAGGCTATATGTTGCTTCAGCTGAAGATTCAAGCCGGATACTTACTATTACCGATCCTACAGGAACAGCAAATGTAACACTTGCTATGGCTGACCAGGCAGCTGTTGCAGATAGATTTGCTAGCCTGGCACAGCTCGATGCATTGGTAGAAGGTATCACAAACTTCGATACAACCCTTACAACTGGCGCGAATGCAAATATAGCTTTTTCTACAACTAACGGTGATCAAATCACTATTGGCGGCGTAACCAACACTGACTTGTTACGTGAACTAGGTCTTGCAACTGGTGCTGCTGGTGATGGCCTGTTTGAGGAATTTGGCATTGATGGTATTGTTGATGCTGGTGATCAAACAGCTGAAATTGGCATAACTTACGACCCAGAGGATTCAACTATCAATATGGCCGGCGGAAACATTATTCCTGACTTCCCTCGTAACATTGAAATATTTGATGCTTTAGGTACTGGCCATAGCTTTAGGCTTTCATTCCTAAAAATTGGTGCAAATCAATGGTCTGTAGAATTCTACGCGCTTGATCCTTCTCAAATAGTTGGCCGTGCTGACGGGCAAATAGCAAACGGAATAGTAGAGTTCAATGGTGATGGAACATTAAAAAGCGTATCATCAACCCTGGAAGGTGATATCATTATTCCATGGACTACTGGTGCTACATCTAACACACTTAATTTTAACCTGGGAACAGCAGGAGAACCTGCAGGCACATCGGGTGCTACAGTAATTGGCCAAACTGACGGACTGCGCCAATTTGACTCAACTTATAACGTAGAGTTTATTGAGCAAAATGGTGTGGCAGCAGGTCAGTTTAAAGGTATTACCGTATCTGAAGATGGTACTATTTTGGCAAATTTCAGTAACGGAGAGATAAAACCAATTTATAAACTCCCGATAATGACAGTTGCCAATATTAATGGACTAGCAGCTAAAACTGGTAACGTATTTGCCATTACACAGGCTTCGGGTGAGGTTAACCTGAAAGACGCGGGACTCGGTGGAGCAGGCGTGGTAGTACCGGGAGCGCTGGAAGGTTCAACGGCCGATATCGCAGAAGAACTAACCAACACTATCGGTATACAATCTAACTATAACGCAAACGCAACACTTATCTCCACTATCAAAGCGATGGAAGAGGAGTTGAATAGACGTCTATAGTTTTAGTGCAAGTGCAAGTTAAGGCCGCATTCTATCGCACTATCGCAGGTCGGGGTTTCTAACCCCGACCTTATTTTCATATTAAACTTCCCGATAGACATGAATATGCGGACGGGGTTACAAACCCACGTCCGGCTAGAGGCTACAGCAAGCCTTCTAAGTAAGAATTGGCTAAAAACTTGCACTAACAACTTGCACTAACAACTCACCTACCCCCTTTACTTTCCCCCCTATAACACCTATATATACCTCATCTTAAGATAAAATGTGAAGGCACGTATGGTATTTACTACACTGGCAAAAAAGATATTTGGTACCGTTAACGAGCGCGTTATAAAATCAATACACCCGCAAATCGAGGCTATTAATGCTCTCGAACCGAATATTTCCGCACTTTCAGATCAGCAACTTCAAGCTAAAACTGGCGAATTTAAGGACAGATTAGCCAATGGCGAAACATTAGATGATTTATTGCCTGAAGCTTTTGCAGTTGTACGTGAAGCTGCAAAACGTTTACACGACACGCGTCATTTCAACGTTCAGTTAATGGGCGGTATTATACTACACCGAGGTATGATTTCTGAAATGAAAACAGGTGAAGGTAAAACCCTTACTGCTACCCTGCCCGTTTATTTAAATGCACTTGAGGGTAAAGGCGTGCATGTTGTTACGGTAAATGATTACCTGGCTAAACGTGACTCAGAATGGATGGGGATAATATACCGCTTCCTTGGTATGAGCGTATCATGCGTAGTAAATGAACTGGATGATGCAGAACGTAAGGAAGCCTACGCCTCAGATATAACATATGGAACAAACAATGAGTTTGGCTTTGATTACCTACGCGACAATATGAAATACTCGCGTGATGAAATGTCACAGCGCGGATTTAATTTTGCCATCGTAGATGAAGTGGATTCCATCCTAATTGATGAAGCACGTACCCCGCTTATTATCTCTGGCCCTACTGAAGATAATTCAGAACTTTACCATCTGGTTAACAAAATTATTCCGCAATTGGCTAAAGAAGATTATGAGATTGATGAGAAAGCCAGAAGTGTTATACTTACTGAAGATGGCACTACAAAAATTGAAAATATCTCAAAAGCCCAAGGCTTATTAGAAGAAGGCGGAAACCTATACGACTTATCATCAATTGCACTGGTACACCACATAAACCAGGCACTGCGCGCACATAAGTTATTTTCGAAAGATACTGACTACATCGTAAAAGATGGCAAGGTAATGATTATTGATGAGTTTACCGGCCGTATGATGGAAGGTCGTCGTTACTCTGATGGTTTGCACCAGGCTTTGGAAGCAAAAGAGGGCGTGCCAGTACAAAACGAAAACCAAACACTTGCATCAGTTACTTTCCAGAATTATTTCCGCTTATATAAAAAACTGGCAGGCATGACAGGTACTGCAATGACAGAAGCTGACGAGTTTGCTGATATTTATAAATTAGAGGTAGTTGCGGTTCCGCCTAACCTAAAGGTTTCGCGTATTGATCATGATGATGACATTTACCGCACCGCTAAAGAAAAATACGATGCCATCTTAGAAGTTATTGAGGATTGCTATAAACGTAAGCAGCCAGTTTTGGTAGGAACGATCAGCATTGAGCAATCAGAGCTTATCGCAAAAATTCTGAAAGATAAAAAAATCCCGCATAACGTACTTAATGCAAAACAGCATGAGCGGGAGGCACATATAATTGCACAGGCCGGACATCCTGGTGCGATTACTATTGCAACTAACATGGCAGGTCGCGGTACAGATATTATGCTGGGCGGAAACCCTGAAATGTTATTACAGGAAGCAACGCAAACAATTACCGACCCTGAGAAACTGAAAAAAGCTGAAGCAGAGATAAAAGCAAAAGTTAAGGAAGATAAAAAAATCGCTATTGAAGCTGGCGGATTATTTGTTCTTGGTACTGAAAGACATGAAAGCCGCCGTATCGATAACCAGCTCCGTGGTCGTTCTGGCCGTCAGGGAGATATGGGTGCTTCTAAATTTTTCTTATCTTTAGAAGACGATTTGATGCGTATCTTCGGTTCAGAAAGAATCAGCGGTATGTTACAGAAACTTGGGCTTAAAGATGGCGAATCGATTACCCACCCTTGGATTAGCAGGGCTATTGAGAAAGCACAGCAGAAAGTTGAATCGCATAATTTTGAAATTCGCCGTAACTTACTCAAATTCGATGATGTAATGAATAACCAACGTAAGGTTATTTATGAACAACGTATTGAATTAATGGATGCGGAAGATGTTTCTGAAACTATTAAAGCCATGCGAGATGAAGTTACAGAAGAATTGGTTAATACTCATATTCCTGAAAAATCTTATCCTGAACAATGGGATATGGAAGGCTTGCATAAAGATATTTTCCGTATTTATGGGGTACAAATCCCGGTGCAGAATTGGGCCAAAGAAGAAGGTGTTGCTAGCCATGAAATATTGGAACGCCTTGACACAACGCTCGATAAAATATCTGCAGAAAAAGAGGCCTCATACGGCTCGCAAATTATGCGGATGATAGAAAAACGCATCGTACTTTTGACACTCGACCAGCTATGGAAAGAGCACTTGCTAGCGCTTGACCACTTACGTCCACATGTTTGAGGAAATGCTGACGAAACTGCGTGAAGTGGTAACTACAAGGATGTCACATCTGGAGCTTAGCACAGAGCAAAGAGATGAGCGCGTTTTAGCCGAAACACCGAAACCAAAACAAAAAATGCGCGAAAGCCGTATCGACCCTGCCTTCTCAAGGGAAGTATCTGGGGCTGTACTTGCCCAACCTAAAAAGAAGGTTGCTGCTGAAGACAGGGATTCTACCTCCCCTGAGACATGGGGTAAAGTTGCACGCAATGAGCCTTGCCCTTGCGGATCAGGGAAGAAGTACAAGCAATGCCATGGGCAGCTGGAGACGGTTTAATACTTTATTTAGAATTGCTACGCTCTTTGGAGCCAGGCTCTGATACCCTGGCTTTCCAGTCTGGATTGTCATTAGCTTTATCTAATTGTGCCTGTATTTCCTTGCGCAACTCTAATTCGTCTTCACCCCCAAGCTCTACTGATTTATCTAAATCTTTTAGAGCTGCATGTGCATTACCTAACTCATTATAAACCGTAGCACGATTTCTGTATGTTCTACAAATAGTTAAGCTTTTCACATTTTCGGCATCTCCATAATATGCAAGAGCAGAGTTATAACACTCTAAAGCCTTTGTAAAATTTCTTAATTCCTTATATGCTAATCCAAGATTATTATACGCAACACAAATATCATGATTAGGTTTTGTTTCATCACCGGATAATCTAATAGCTTGTTCACCACACCTAATGGATTCTTTATATTGGTTATTTAGATAAAAGTTACACGCAAGATTTACAAGAACGAAAAAAACTCCTGACACACCGCCTACAGGAAATAAATTGATAGCTTTAATATATAAAGCTATTTCATCAGCAACTGTATTAGTATTAGCACTTACCGCTTTGTTATACAGCTCTCTTATAGTATTCTCATACTCTTCATACAATACCTCATAAAAAATACACCTTTTAAAACCGTCTAATTCCTTCTTAGCTTTACTTAAATTATCAATAACAGTAAGAAAGTTACCTTTGTAACGCTCAATAGCTAAATCACAGCAAATTTTTGTAAATCGACCTTTATTACTACCAGGTCGGTATAATTTTACAGCTTGGCCAAAATCTTTTATAGAATCTGCATACGACTCATTATTATAATGAGCAAATCCACGATATAAAAAAGCATCCGCAAGATTAGTTTTATAAAATGCACTAACTATGTTTCCCGCAAGCCAATTTATAGAAAGTAAGTTTGCAGGAGACAGGTTTATGACTTTAGTGAATAAAGCAATTTTATCAGTGTATGTTTTGGCCTCTTCAGCTTTTTCAAAAAATTCTCTTGTAAGATTTATTAATTCTTTAGATATTTTTTCTTGAAATGATGATACATTAAAATTACTAGATCCTACTTCCTTTGCTTTCTCTGCTATACAACTTAGTAAATCGTCAGAAATATTTCCCAGCTTATTGTGTGACATAGCTAGGTAATTAAACGCATTAGCAATATACGGCTGATATTCCTCTTTATATAAAGTTAATGCTTCACGGAAATCATTTGCTGCTTCTGCAAATTTTCCTTTTCTATAATATAAAACTCCACGGTTATAATGAGAGTAGGAGAGTTTAACTGAACCGGCTGAAAATAGACTTATTGCCTTAGTATAATATTCAATTTTTAAGTCATTTGAATGATATAAGGCAGCTCTTTCAAAGTATTCGTTAGGAAGTATTTCTGGATTATCTAATATTTTACCACGCATAAGCAAATTCCTTAATTATTAATATGTTTAGGAAAAATAGCCTGCGAGTAACCTAATTGCAACAATTTTATATAGCGGATAACGTAAGCTGTGCAATTATACACTCCTCATCAGTTGGAATAACACAAACCTCTACTTTGCTGTTTTTGCTGCTTATTATCCTTTCATTGGCAAGATTTTTTGATTCATCAATGTCAACGCCAAGCCAAGCAAGATGATCGCAAATCTGCTTACGTACTTTGGCAGCGTATTGACCAATGCCGGCGGTAAATACTATCGCATCAAGGCCGCCAATGGCAGGAATTAGGCTGGCAAGTTGTCGGGCTGCATTATAACAAAATAATTCTATTGCAAATTTGGCATTCTCGTCATCACTTGCTAACAAATCCCTGATATCACTACTTATGCCAGATACCCCTTTTAATCCTGATTCGTGGTATAATAAATGCTTTAGATTATCGAGCGGCATCCTTTTTTCTTCCTGGAGGTATAACAAAATGCCAGGGTCTATACTGCCGGTGCGCGTCCCCATCATAAGTCCGTCAAGGGCAGTAAACCCCATAGTGGTGGCCTTGCTTTGCAGGTTGTGCATTGCGCACATGCTAGCGCCATTGCCAAGATGGGCAACAATTACTTTTTCAAAATTTTGGGTATACTCAGGTAAAACTGAAGCAATATATTGATAAGAAAGGCCGTGGAAGCCGTAACGGATTATGCCATCATCGGCATATTGCTGTGGCAAAGCAAAGGTTTCTGCCAAACGGCTTTGTGTACGATGAAAAGCCGTATCAAAACAGGCAACTTGTGGAATATTTTTATATTCACGCGCGCAGGCTTCAATCACTGCAATATTATAAGGTTGATGCAAAGGGGCAAGTGGTATTAATGCTTTTAGTTTTTGTAGAACACTTGCGTCAATTCTTACAGGCGCAGAAAATTCCTTACCACCGTGCACTACACGATGCCCGATAGCCTGAATATTTTCTCCCGGTAAATTAGCCTTAAACCATGAAAATAATTTACCAAGCGCCGTTTCAAATCCAGTTACAAAACCAGTTTCTTCAAAAATAACAGCCTTGTTAGCATCATAAATTTTAAAGTGCGGGTGATTACTAACACCATCAATACCACCTGTTAGAACTACGCCATTTCCCACATTAAACAGTGAGAATTTTATACTTGATGAACCGGCATTTAGAGTTAGGATGGTTTTTTGCATACAAAAAACATAACCTAAAACTCATATTTTTCATCTTTATTTTTTTACTATCATTGCTTTTTAAGTTTGCCGGAAAAGCATCACTAGAAATATAACTATTAATATAAGCAAAGCACCACTTGGATAATATCCCCATGTTCTACTATATGGCCAGATTGGTAAAACAGATATCGCTAGCAATATAAGAATTACTAAAATTATTGTTATAGCGTCCATAAGTCCCTCCCTTTATGGTAAAATATTTGTTTTCGAATTTTCCTCTGCCTCTCTATCCTCCTCTATACTGTAATTCCTTTCGTTATTAGATTGTTTATTACGTTTAGGTTGCTTCTTTTCGTTTTTATTGTATTCATTTGTTTTATTAGATTGGTTGTTATTGTTATTTTTCATTTTCTACCTCCCAAAATTATTATTACAGAGCACTCTTAACCTTTTTTGCTTTCTCATAATGCTGTTCCAGTAGAGGCAACTTTTTTTTGGCAAAGTTCCTAAGCGTTAGGCTATCTCCATTTTTAGAATAATCCTGGAACAGCTTTATTGCATCTTTGTGGGCATCAATCTGAACGCTGACATATTCTTTATCAAAGTCCTTAATCGATTTTTTCTGTAGCTTGCTTAGAATTTTATTATGCTTTTTATCTAATGTTCCTTTGATAAAAGAAGCATCTAACCCTGTTTCTTGCATAGTCGATTCCAACTCAGATCCTAAAGTTAGATGATCTTTAATCATATGCTGAGCAAATTCAGTGATATTATTATTCTGGGATTTCTTTAGCGCCACTTTACTAGATTCAATTTCAAACAGATTGCTAATGGATGCTTTTTCTATAAAATCTTTCGCCTCTATTGATTTTGCTTCGGTTTTTAATACGACGACAAAGCAAAAAATAATAATTGCAAGCACTACTGTTTTTAGCAGAAAATCATATTTTTGCATGCATACCCCCTGATAATATTAATAAGCATAATTGCCTATTCTAACACTGAGAGCATAAAGGCACTGTATGCATGACCAATGAATAGCGTAAATGACATGGATGGTTATCCATTACTTATGGAAAAAAAATTTTTTCCAGCTAGCGGCACGTATACTTCTTATCCGATTAATGCCATAGTGGTTTTAAACGCAAATATTATATGTGTTATCAACCAATCAAGGAGATTTATCATGCCAAATCAAGATCAAGGAAATCAAGACTCACAGAACCAGAAAAATAAAAATCAACAGCAGGATAACAGATCTAAACAGGAAAGTCCTAGACAAGGACAATCTCAGCCGAAAAATGATAGTAAATCTGGGCAGAATAAAAGCTCTTAATACTAACACTACTTTAAGAAGCCCGGTAACCCGGGCTTCTTAATTTTTACACCTCACTGAATCACTCCAAAAATTCTTCAGCATCAGGAATACGGGTAAAGGCAATTTTAGTCCCTGAAAAACTTTTACCTTGCGATGGCAACATGCCTATGAGTACAGAATCACGGCCAAAACGATGGTTTATTTTATCTATCGCGTTTGATATTTTTTCTGATTTCTCACGGTTTTTTAGATCAACATCTGATAAATGTGAAAATAGCTCTGGCTGTAATTCACTCGCAGCAGTTAAGTTATATAACGATATAGATATTTTCTTTATACGATTTTTACCAACTTTTTTTGCAAGGCGGCTCCATGCATTATTCAAAACGTTTAAAAAAGTAATGCTGTCCTGTGCACGGTAACATAATTCAACTTCTTCAAACCTTTGTCCTTGCTCCAACCGCACAGCAATATGAAAAGATGATGCGTAATAACCCATACGGCGTAATCTGCTGGCAGATTTTAAAGTAAGACGGCGGGCGACAAATTTGGCTTTTGCAGGTTCACGAAGCTCTGGTGCCATTACATGGCTATGGCCAATTGTACTGCGTTTGGTTTTTTCTTCTGGCAGTTCCACACCACGCAGTAGGTACCACATTTTTTCTCCCCAAATACTACCCCATATTTTTCGCATTTGTTTAGCATCTAATTCCCACAGGCATTGCATATTAACAATTCCTGCCGCCAGTAGGCGTCGTTCTATACTGCGGCCTATTCCTGGAAGGTCACGAAGCTTCAAGGATAATAGTTTATCAGGCAATTCATGCTGGTGTATAAAAGTAAGACCATCAGGCTTTTTTAGGTCTGTCGCCACTTTAGCAAGATAGCGGTTTGGCGCGATACCAATCGAGCAGCGAACATACTCACCTATGTTTGTGGCCAATCCTTTTTTAATCGAAAGGGCAATTTGGGCAGATCGCTCTACACTGATCTCATTATCCATTAAACGGCAAGCCACTTCGTCAATTGAGCAAACCGCAGTAATTGGTATGTGTTTATTAACTTCCTCTAAAATACGGTTATGGTAATCAACGTAGTGTTCGTGTTTAGCCAGCACACAAATTACTTTTGGGCATAATTTTTTTGCCTCCCATACTGGAGTACCAGTTTTGATGCCAAATGCCTTTGCCTCATAGCTAGCAGCAATTGCGCAAGTTGAATCAGCCTCGACCGGAACTACAATAACTGGCTTTCCACGTAGTCGTTTATCAAGCTGTTGTTCAACGCTGGCAAAGTAACTATTAAAATCGATGTATAGCCAGCGTAGGCTGCCAGGAGATTTAACGATAGATGACATTTTAAAAATGATAACATATTTTGTGTAATTTTAAACAATTTATGATACATAGACTTTACAATCCTGAGAAGTCTGTTAATTTGCCAGCACTCAACTAATAAGAGAATAAGATGGTATATAAGAATGTAGCAGAGCTAGTAAAAGAAGTTAGCGCAAATCCAGATATAACAGAAGCCACAATACGTTTTACAGATGATATTAAATTTGATTCCGAGCGGAATCTTGCAGAAATTAAATTGTTAGCCGGGTTTCTTCAAAAGAATACATCTCTTAAAATATTAGATATTAGTGATAACAATATCCGTGATGATGGTGCCACCGTTATTGCTAAAGCGATCGAAGCAAACCGATCACTTGATAGAGTAGATATATCTTCCAATGGAATTGGCACTACTGGTGGCATACAAATTGCAAGATCTCTTACATATAGCTCACTTAAAGATTTAAACATAAGAAATAATGATATTGGAGATTCGGGTGCTATAGAATTTGGTGAAGGACTTAAAAGTAATAAATCGATTAAACAATTGCAATTGGGTTCTAATAAAATCGGTAACATTGGTGCTACTGGGCTTTTCTCCGGACTGATTTTTAACCAATCACTTGTATCACTCGATTTTAGCTATAATCTTCTGGAATGCCCATCTATAGCTGCTCTTTGTATGCTTCTCGAAACAAATATAACATTGAAATCTTTAGACCTATCTAACAACTATATTAGGAATAATGGAGCTAAAGATCTTGGTGAAACACTTAAAGATAATACTTCACTAGTGTATTTAAATTTAAGTGTTAATGTGATTGGCAGACCAGGTATGAAAGCTCTTTATGATGGGCTTAAAAACAATAATTCAATTACCACATTGAGTATACATGGAAATAAAAACAAGGCATCTGAACTAGTAAACTCGTTTAGCAAATGCGCTAATTTAAATACAACCGAAGGTAAACTACGTCAAGCAGGGACGCTTGCTGCAATATTTGCAGAATCACAGGTAATAGACGAAAGTAATAATTTTCGTCAGTCACCATCTGCAAAGCTCCCTAGCGAATTGATATGGAAAATACAATCAATTATTGAACAAGAAAAAGGGAAACTTACTTTAAAATATGCCGAGAGTACCTGCAAATTAACTGCAGAAGTCAGTACAAATTGGGCCGCCTCCCTCACACCAGGAGAACCAGAAAATAAAATAATAAAGAAGCCACAATCGCAGCGACCAGCTAACAGGATCTTACTTAAGCCTTACGCAGGGAATTTTAAAAATAAATTTGTGTTTGCACATTGCGAAAATATTGGCAACGAAAACAAGCCTAATAACAGAATGGGAAATATAAAATAATTACCGTTATTGTGACAAGCTATAACCACATTTCGTAAGTAGCTCCAGCATATGAGCAGGCGGTGGAGCAACAACTTCAATTGGTTGCTCACCATAATTATAAGGGATTTTAAGGGAGCGGGCATGCAGATGCATTTGGCCGATTGCAGTTCCATTACCATAGAGCTTGTCACCAACAATCGGACAGCCACTTTCCAAGCAGTGGATGCGCAGTTGATGTGTGCGTCCCGTTACCGGATATAGCTCAACGAATGTATAACCATCACACTCTCCTAAAACTTTATAATCAGTTAGTGACTCCTGCCCCTCAGGATGCGCCTCCATATGCCAGTGATATGGTAGTGGTGATTTTTTGCGCAATGGGATACTGATACGCCCTTCAGGCTCTGCAAATTTACCTTCGACTACTGCCCAATAAGTTTTGCTAACCAGGCCAAGGGCAAATAACTTGCCGAGCCGGCGTACAACATCTTTTGTCCGGCCAAGAACTAAACATCCACTAGTATCGCGGTCAAGCCGATGTGCCATTTGTGGCTTTTCTTCATAACCAAAACGCCACTGTTCCATATAATTGCCCAGGTTATCTCCTCCTCCGCTACCGCTGTGTACTGGCAGCCCGGAAGGCTTGTTGATAACAAGCAGGCAATCTGATTGGTAAAGTATGTTTGGAGTAGCGGACATATATAACTAACTAGCCCAATTAAACTTTATCGGCATTTCAATATCAGGGTGGAGGCTTTTATGCACCGGACACATCATTGCAACATGTTCTAGTTTTCTTTTATTTTCATCAGATACTTGCGCGGGTAAGTTTAACTCTACTGTTAATTTTGCGATGCGCCTGACTGGAGCATTTACCATCTCTTTATTTACGGTAACTGTTGCACCTTCTAAATCAACATTTAACGTTCTGGCTGCAATTCCCATAACTGTTAACATACAAGAACCAAGAGCAGTTGCGACCAGATCAGTCGGCGAAAAACTTTCTCCCCTGCCGTTATTATCTTTTGGCGCATCAGTTTGCAAAACGGTGCCAGATGGTGCGTGCGTTGCTTCACAACGTAACTGGCCTTGATATGCTATATTAATTGCTACCATAATTTCATCCTCTATTTACCAATCATAACTGAAGTCATAGATATAGAGCTTATCGCCTTATCATTAAAGAAGGAAATTTGCTCTCCTTGTTCCTGCAAGGCAATTGTATATAAGAGAGGCAAGTAATGTTCTGGTGTTGGCACTGATAAAACAGCATCATGACCAATAGCTTTATAATCTATAATTTCTTCATGTTTTCCAGTGAGTATTAATTCTTTGATTTTTTCATTAAATCTTACCGCCCAATCGTAAGGGTTACTATCGCGGAAACTAAACATGCGTAAATTATGTACAATATCTCCGCTAGCTATAATCATCACTCCCTCATCACGCAATGGAGCAAGTTCTTTAGCAAGTTTGTAATGAAATGAATGTGGCTGCGTTCTATCCAAACTTAATTGCACAACGGGGATATCTGCATCCGGGTACATAGGTAGTAATACACTCCATGCGCCATGGTCGAGTCCCCAATTATTATCATGTTTTACTTCCGCATATTTTACCAACCGAGTTATGCGTTTAGCTAATTCAGGGCTGCCAGGTGCATTATACCGCACATCGAACAGCGCCTGCGGAAAACCATAAAAATCATGAATGGTTTCAGGTTGCTCTGATGCTGTAACAAATACCCCATCTGTTTCCCAATGCGCCGAAATACATAGGATTGCTTTTGGCTTTGGTAAACTGGCTGCTAAATTCTGCCACCCTCGCCTGAATTCATTATCTTCGATAGCATTCATAGGAGAGCCGTGCCCGATGAATAATACTGGTGTTTTTTGCAGTGTTAACATAATAAAAACTAATCCCAATCACTATTAGGGCTATCTTTTACTCTAATAAATGCTTCAATAGCTTTTTTTTCTCGATCTTTTAATTGGTCATTTTTTTCAAAAATAATACGTGCTCGATCTATACATTTTTCCAGTGTATGAATATCCATAAAATCGAGAACATTTTTATGAGGAACATTATACTCTTTTTTTGCAACACTATCATTCATACCGTGAGATATTGAAATACT
The DNA here is from genome assembly GCA_021323415.1 of Rickettsiaceae bacterium. Classification (GTDB taxonomy): domain Bacteria; phylum Pseudomonadota; class Alphaproteobacteria; order Rickettsiales; family UBA6187; genus JAJONM01. Next base: position 5,500 of record JAJONM010000015.1, on the reverse strand, counting down.
CAAAAAGCCCGTTAGGAAGTCTATTAACCCTTCATCAGTTTTTATAAGATTAGAAATATAATTCTTAACTTCTTCCTCTGACTCCCAATCACGCCATCGATAAATGTTACTAGCAAAACGAGTTACTTTTGGAAGTTTTCCACTATTTGCGAACTCTTTCAGATATTTTAAAGCAATCGCTTTCAACTCCTTAGCATGCTCAGGGGTAACTAAATTATCTTTTTTCTTTTTTTCTTTTGAGTCTATTATAGAAGCTTCATTTACAACCATAGATACTGACTTAGATTTCTCAAATATTTCTCTCAATATTGAGAACCTATCTTCTTCAATTTCAAAACGTGTAGCTAGCTGATAAGATATACGCAGCATATTCATATCAATTCCAATATCCATAAATTCTCTATAATTATCGTCCCATACCTCGTCACTAACGTCATATATAGCCTGTAATAATGGCTTAATTTTATTTTTAGGTATTTTATCTTCAGTAAAATTCTCAAGTTCTCGCAAGAATAATTTATACTTGCATTTCCCTTCTTTTTTATCAGTGTCTATAAAAGATAGTAACTTAGCCTTTAAGAATTTTGGGGTGTCTGCTAAGGCAATAATACTTTGCATTTCTTCCAGCGAGAAAGAATCTTCTGGGATAGAGAGATTAAAATAAATATCAAAGCATTCTTTACTGCATATCCTACGATTTCGTTTCCAATGCCTTTCCCATTCTTTTCCATAACCACTGCCATTGGACACAGATTGAGCATATTTAGGAAATAATCTGCACATTAATTTCTTAAAAGTCTCCAAATCTTTTTTGGGGACTTGGGAATGTAATAGGTCGTAAAATGAATTCTGAAGTTTATTTTGATAATCATATCCATATGATTCATCTGTAGAACCGGCTAAAAATTCTTTGTTATGGTCTATCAAGTCATAAGCTTTGGCATAAAATACCCTTAATACTTGTATGCCAACAAAATCAGAAACATTTACTTCATCTCTTACGGCTGGATAACATGCTGCAATTGAATTAATTAATACTTTAATATTTCGAGGCGTTTTAAGATGGGGGGCAACTCCATCATGGAAAATATTGCCCCACTCTGTTTCATCAAATAGAAATTCTTTGTTTTTTAATGGCTCAAGTATTTTATCTAAATTAATAAGGAATAGATTGTATACGCTTTGCATACTAGGACGTGGCAAATTAAAAGAACACTGTACTATTTTCTCCAAATAATCATAGCCATCTGCATTATCTTCTTTATTTCTATTTAAAGCAGTTGCTATTTTATCTCTATCACATGCAATCAGATAAATAATCTTAGGAAAATCACATACAGCTTTAATCATTTTGACAAAATCTCTAATTTCATCATCGAATAAGCGGTCAATATCATCGATAACTACTAAGATTTTATCTTTTTGTTTTTGCAGGATAGAGGTAACGTCTTCTTTAATATGATAAAGATCCTTTTCTAATACTTTTGTAACTGAATTTGCTGTATCTTTAGTTGAAGCAATCCCTTCTTGAATAGATTGTAATACCACTCCCAAACCAGGTATAATCAAGTTTCCTACAGGAGCGGTAAAAGAAAGTCCTTGTTCTACTAATTCCAAAGTTTTAGATACTTTTTTTAAACTCTTACTAACATCACTCATGCGCAATCTTGCGCGAAGTTGATCTAGAAACACATTTGTAAGATTCTCGCAGCCAGAGAACATCCAGGGGTTAAACCTAAAGACTACAACCTTTACTTCCGAAGAGGGTTGTTTATTATGATTATTAATGTAATGTTCTACAAAATTGATAATTGTACTTTTTCCTGATCCCCAAGGCCCGTATAATCCATATACAAAACCTTGTGAAGAATTGAGTCCCACTATACTTTTTGCCAAGTTTTCTGAAAACTTTCTTCTTCCCAAAACATCATCATCTGGGTTAAAAAGGGGAGTATCATATTGTAAGTCGTCTTTCATTAGGTGATACAATTTAAAGTTTACAACAATTTTAATATTACAATCTCTACCCCAATATTAACTGCACAAATCCTTCACCTTTACTATGGATACGACCGGATATTAATGGAGGTGAATAGACAAGCCAAGTCTCCAAGCCAATGTATATAAGAAGTTTTTGGATGTAAATGGATTTCTATGGAAGTGAAAGTGGTGCCCCTACGAGACACGCCAAGCAGAGCTAACCGGTTGATATAAAACTTAAAACAAGCGAACGCATTTTGTCAATGCCCCCAATTGTGCCCCCAACTACATTTGACTGTAGAGTGTTACGCCGCAAAAAGCTTTGTTTTATCCACAGAAAAACGTTGGTTGCCCATATCTTGTACAATGAAGTTAGAGTTTTGTCAGCAATAAAAAATGAGTTCAGATATTATAAACCCACCCCCGGGGGGAGGGGTATTTCATCTATCCGAAAGCGGCATCACCCCGCGCGAGAAAATTTTTCGAAGTAGATTATATTGAAACTCTGATACTAAGTTTAATATTACTATAATTGCTAGTCAATCAGGGGTCCTACTATCGAGGATATAGCGCTAATGGAATGACTAAAAAAAGATCACCTAGTTACTACTGGTCTTTTATTTCATACTGCTATATCCTGTATTTAGACTTAGCAACATAACATTTTTATTACCAGTGTCAGAAGAAGGTGCAAAAAATAATGAAAGCTTTTTAAAAAGCAGTTGTGTCCAATTTATTGGTGCAACATTTTTAGGCTCCTTTGTCGCAACATTGTTTTTATGGTTTATGCTAGCACTATTTTACGGAAATCCAATAAGTAACATGTTCATAAATGCACATGGTTATTATTTACAAGATTTATCGAAACCTCCGCTATCTAATGAAACAAAAAAAACTATTGAGAAATTGATACATGAACAACGAATAGCCCCACCTGATGAAATTCTAAAAAGCGCAATGAGCTTTTATGACACACTTATAACGTACTTAATAGGACTAATAGGACTATCGGCATTTATTGGATTTTTGTATATTAAAGCAGTAAGTCGCAGACAGGCAGAAGAAATGATACAGAATGAATTTTTAAGATTTGTTAATGATTCATTAAAGTTTGATGAGAAGCTTAATGCAAAAATAAAGGATGATTTAGAATATTTTTCTGAATTGGGTAATGATATAGGAAGGGAAATGGAGTCATTAAATCAGCTTAGAGGAGATTTAGAGCAACTTAAAGAAGAGCTTGAGGGGCGTATATCTAGCTTAGATGAAGAAGAAACTAGAGATGATGGGGTTATACAATAAGCCTATGGTTAGCATATTAAAATCACGAAAGAAAAAGAATCAAACTTCCATCAGTTCAAAAACTTCTAGCGATGTTCTGAATGAAGCTTCTATTAGCGGTATCTCAACTCACCCTCTTGACTTAGAAGCTGTTTGCAATCTATATGACATAAAAATTTTTCGTGAACCAATGGACGATAAAATTAGTGGCACATTAGAGCGCATGCCTAGTGGTCACTGGGTTATTCGTGTAAATAGCTATAATCATCCTCGCAGGCAAAGATTTACTATTGCACATGAATTGGGACATTTCTTTTTACATAGAAATAGTATGACTACCTTTATAGATGAATCCTTCGCTCGTTCACACGGAGACAGTAGGCCTATTGAAGTCGAAGCTAATAGATTTGCGGCATCTCTGCTTATGCCAAAAGAAATTTTTTCTGAAGCTATCTCATCAGGAAAAAACAAAATTTCAGAATTAGCAGATTACTTTGAGACTTCTATGTTTGCGATTGAAGTTCGAGCAAAAGAATTGGGTTATAGAGTGTAATATGGCTATTAATGAGTACAATTATTTTCCTAGTATTAAAACTACAGATGCTGAATTGAAAGGCTTTAGCAAGTTGGATTCTATAGTTCTTAAAGGAATTATGCCTGTATTTGAACTTACAAGGGGACGTCCTGGTAAGCTAGATAAAGTAGGTAGAATAAAAAAACGAATTGATTCTATTAAAGAGTTTTGTGGCAATAATCCATTTATACTCGATTTAACAGGTCATGAAGAATTAATGAATGCTGAAATTGAATTATTATTAGAACCAGATAATGGTTATGAAAATTGGCGAAACTTTTTAAAAACAATTGAGTGCCCAAATCTAGTTCCTGCACTACACTACGTACTAGATGATGAAGAAGACGATATAAAAAATCAGGCATCCGAATTAGAGAAACAATTCGGAGAATTGGTATATCGTATTAATCCAGCGCAAGAGACATCTTCAATTTTATATGTAGTCAATTTAATACTTAGTGCGATAAAATCCCCGAAGAACCTACACATAATTCTAGATCTAGCTTATATAGAAAAAAGCAGGTTTGATAAATATTTTAATGATGCTATTAAAACAATCGAGGCTTTAAATAGCTTAGGGTGCGGTAGTATTATAACATTGTCTTCTTCTTTTCCCAAATCTGTCTTAGAAATTTCTGGATGTGGTGAGAGTGAAGGAAAAATTTCTATGTTGGAAGTTATGCTAACTCAAGAATTACAAAATCGTTTTCAACAAGCCAATATTAAGCACGGTGATTACGCATCTATACATCCTGTAAGATATCCCACTGCTGGGGGTAATTGGGTTCCTCGTATAGATGTTCCGTTGGATGATCAGTATTTTTATCATAGATATAGACGAGATGCTGGAGGGTATGTGCTTGCAGCAAAAAAAGTATTAGAAAACGATCTTTATACTCCTTCTCCACACCCTAATACCTGGGGTGATTTAGAAATTAAGTATGCAGCAGAAGGAAAGCCAAACGGAATTAGCCCATCGCACTGGATAGCAGTAAGACTTAATTTACATATAACTCGCCAATATCACAGAACACTTCTAAATAGCATCTCCGATTTGATTTAATTCTGCGTCAGACATGGTTAAATTTATTATATCATCTTCACTTACTATACTTCCTTTTTCTGAAAGAAAATTTATATATTTATTCCCATACCTTTTTTTAAGTATATCTATTGCGTATATTTTTATATTATTCGTGCTTAATATTTTTTCTGCCTGCCATCTAAGTATATGAGTTTCTTGGTTAGGTACTTTAGATTTATTGTATACATTTATTAATTTTAATAAATCATTCCTCCAAAGAAAATGTAATAGATTCTTTTTCTTCAAACGCTTTCTTTTTGTAGCTTTTCGTAAGTTCTTTATATTCTTGTTATCAGTATCAAATAATATAATTCCAACTGACTTCGGTATTATACTACGTATACTAGATAAATACTTTTGCGTAATAACAACACTTGTGTAATCAAAAGTATCTAAGTAATCGACGGTTTGTTCTTTAATTCGTGCAAGAGAGTCATTATCTCCCTTTATTTCATAGGCATGTAAAGTATTACTCCCGATTTCTAAAATATCTACTCGTCTCTTACCTGAAAGATATGGGACTTCACTCGCATATATATTTATTGATGATTTCTCATCATTAATAAGCTGTGTTAGTAGTA
>JAJONM010000087.1 GCA_021323415.1 Rickettsiaceae bacterium | reverse complement strand
GTATGATCACTATCCATGAGTTCCTTATTTAACTTGTTTTGCTCATCCTCGGTTAGCTGGATTTTATCTTTACTCATGTTTTTTCCTTTGTTATTTTTTGGCGGATAGTAATATATTAGTGACGCTTGTCAACGAAATATTAGGATTTCGTGTTGATGAGGTTGGTAAAAGGTTAAGTTGATGTGAATTAAAGGATTTATCTTAATAAAGTAGCTTCTTTGCTTCTTCGCTGCCTAGGTTAGCTGCTTTTTCTAGCCATTCCTTAGCTTTTTCATCATTCCTTTCTGTTCCAATGCCGTTAAAATACATTTTGCCAACTTGTAGCATAGCATCTTTATCGCCATTATTTGCAGCAATATTTAGCCAGTGGAGAGCATCTTCTGGGTTTTTATTGCAGCCTTGACCAATACGAAGCATATTGGCAACGTTTTTTATTGCTTGAAGGTGGCCTTTTTCGGCTGCATGCTTATACCATTTGAATGCTTTGCTATAGTTTTGTTCTATATCGCGCCCGCCATAGTAATATAAATCGCCTATATAATTACATGCGTTGGTATTATTATGTCTGGCGGATTTTTGTAGCCATTCCATGGCAATTGTGTAATTTTTCTCTACTCCATGGCCATTTAGGTGCATTTTTGCTATGCCTAAATAGGCGTCATTGTTCTTCCTTAAGGCGGCTTTTTGAAATAAATCCATGGCCTTTTTATAATCAATTGGAACAATATTGCCATCAATCAGCATATTTGCAAATTTAATTTGTGAGTGTAAGTGGTTGTTTTCCGCTGATTTTTTGATAAAGAATGCCGATTTTTCAAAGTTTTTTTCTTCTTCATATAAACGTGCCAACTCGCACATGGATTCAACATTCCCCTTTTCTGCCCCTATTGTAAGTTCCTTTAGGCCTTCTTCATAACGGCCATTTCGCAAATGGGATTTGCCGCGGCTATAGTATGCACTACCGCTTTTGGTGTAACAATAAAGTACAACAAGCAGGGCGGATAATGCTAATATTTCTGTTGTAGGCATGCTAATCTGTAAATTTATCAATCACTTAGATAGTATATATCAAGATAATTAAGCAATTATTAATTGCTTATAAAGGATTTTATAATAAGGTGTTGACAATTGTTTGCTGGGCGGTATATTCCACACTCCAAATTTTTAGGAATAGAGAGAGTTTTAGATATGTACGCAGTTATAAAAACAGGTGGAAAACAGTATAAAGTCGCTGAAAACGATGTTGTTGTACTAGAAAAAATTCAGGGAGAAGTGGGTACAAACGTTAAGTTTGAGCAGGTATTGGCTTTAGGTAGTGAAAAAGGCGTTCAGCTTGGTGTTCCGCTAGTAAGTGGTGCTGTAGTTAGCGCTGAAGTTCTTGAGCAGAAAAAAGACGATAAGGTTATTATTTTCAAGAAAAAACGCCGTCAGAATTACCGTCGTAAAAACGGTCACCGTCAACAAATTACTGTTGTAAGAATTTTGGATGTAAGTGGCAAAGGCGAAATTAAAAAGCCTGTCGTAAAGAAAAAAGAAGTTGGCTTCAAACCAGCAGAAGAAGGTGCAGAAGCAGCTCCTAAAAAAGCAAAAGCTCCGGCAGCTAAAAAGCCAGCAGCTAAAAAAACAACTGCAAAGAAAGAAGATAAGGAGTAAAAAATGGCTCATAAGAAAGCGGGAGGAAGTTCCCGAAACGGTCGTGATTCCGCAGGACGTAGACTTGGTGTTAAAAGATATGCTGGTCAGCTAGTTTTAGCTGGTAACATTCTAGTGCGCCAACGTGGTACTAAATATTATGCCGGAATAAATGTTGGTATGGGTAAAGACCATACTCTATTTGCTACTGAAACAGGCACTGTACAATTCCACATCTCTGGAAAAAGACAGTTTGTTTCAATCGTTCCGGTTGAAGTAGCTGCTTAAGCGGCGCAAAAGCTAAATAGCGCAAAAGCGCAAAAGTATATTAAGAGCGCAAGGGGATTTGTTTCTTTGCGCTCTTTCTCTTTTGCGCCAACTGACCACTGATAACTAAACGCTGATAACTAAAATGCAATTTATTGACGAAGCAAAAATTTTAATAGGTAGTGGGGCAGGCGGTGATGGCTGCCTAAGCTTCAGGCGTGAGGCAAATGTACCCCGCGGTGGTCCAGATGGTGGAAATGGTGGCCGTGGCGGTAGTGTTGTGGTGCGCTGTATCGCTGGTCTTAATACCCTGATAGACTTCCGTTTTACCCAGCAATTTAAGGCGCGTCGAGGTGAAGGTGGACGTGGTAAAAATTGTAATGGCCATTCAGCTGATGATTTATATATTGAAGTTCCTGTAGGTACGCAGGTAATTGCCGAAGACTCAGATTTACTTCTTGCCGATATGGTGAAAGTTGGGCAGGAGGTTGTTCTGGCTCAAGGCGGCGAGGGCGGTCTTGGTAATGCCAATTTTAAGTCGTCAACTAATCAGGCTCCGCGAAAAATCACAAAAGGTGAACCAGGCGAAGAGTTTTATGTTTGGCTAAAATTGAAGCTTATGTCTGATGCCGGGCTGGTTGGTTTGCCAAATGCAGGTAAATCTACCTTTCTGGCAGCGGTTTCCCGTGCTCGCCCAAAAATTGCCGATTATCCATTTACGACCCTAAAGCCACAGCTCGGGGTAGTTTATATTGATGAAAAAGAATTTGTAATGGCGGATATTCCCGGGCTGATTGAAGGTGCGCATGAGGGTATCGGCCTTGGGATCCGGTTCTTAAAGCATGTTGAGCGTTGTGGCGTTATTCTGCATTTAGTAGATGGTACACAGGAAGATGTGGCGGAGAGCTATAGGGTTATACGCGGGGAGCTTGCTCAATATAGTGATGTTTTAGCAGAGAAAAGTGAGGTTTTGGCGCTTAACAAATGTGATGCTATGACCGAAGAGGAAATTGCAAAAAAGAAAAAACAGCTAGAGAAAGCTAGCGGCAAGAAGGTATGGGTTATTTCTGGGGTTGCAAAAATTGGAGTTACTGATGTTTTAAGGCAGTTGATGCTGGAAATTACTGATTTTAGAGCGACTAATTTCCCGTTGCAAGATACCAGTGACGATAATTTTACTGGAAGCCATTAACTGGTAATCGGTAACTTTTTTCTATAGGGTGCATAATTGTTTTGACTTTACCCCTAATCTGAGTTATATAGCATCCTCTTGTTTTATTGTTTATGGGCGGATGCCCTCGAAAATATAGGAAATTATTGATGGCAACAAAGATTCGTTTGGCTCGTGCTGGTTCAAAAAAGAGACCTTATTATAGGATTGTAATCGCTGACGAAAGCGCTCCGCGTGATGGTCGTTTTATTGAGAAAGTGGGAACTTATAACCCATTGGTGGCAAAAGATAGCGCTGAAAGATTGGTTTTAAAAACTGATCGTATAAAGTACTGGGTTGGTACAGGGGCTACTCCTACTGACCGTGTAGAAAAATTCTTGGTTGCTGCGAACTTGTTTACTCGTAGCAAGCAAAAGCAAAAATTATTAGATGCCAGGATAAAAGTTTCACAAGAAGCTACAAAAGCAAAATTAGCTGAAGAAGCTGCTAAAAAGAAAGCAGAAGAAGAGGCTAGAAAAGCTGAAGAGGCTGCAGCAAAAGCAGCTGAGAAAGAAGCGGCTAAGGCTGCTGCTGAATCTGCGCCTGCTGCTGAGTAGTAGAAAAGTATTATATTTAAAAAGGGCAGCTAATATGCTGCCCTTTTTTGTTTTTGAGGTAAGAAATGCAAAAAGACCTTGTATGCGTTGCAAAAATAACATCAGCACATGGAATCCGTGGCGCGGTAAAGATCAAAGCGTTTACTCAATTTGCGGATTCCCTCGAAGAATATGCTCCGCTTTATAGCAAGGATGGCAAGCAGGAGTTTGATATAGAAATACTATCGGTAAAAGAAGATATGCTGATAGTAAAAATCAAAGGCGTAAATACCCGGAATGAGGCAGAAAATTTAAAAGGGCGCGAGCTTTACGCTGATAAAAACTTATTTCCACAGTTAGAAGAAGATGAGTTTTATTATGATGACCTGATTGGTATGGGAGTTATATACGAAGATGGGGAAGAGTTTGGCGAAGTGATCGCTATGCATAATTATGGTGGGGGTGATTTAATAGAAATAAAGCCAACGGGTGCCCAGGAGAATGCGTTATTTCCTTTTACTAAGGAGATATTCCCTGAAATAAATATTGAGGATGGGACTATAGTAATAATCCCGCCTGAATTTGAGTTTGTTGGTGATAATGATAATTAGGAGGAAATGTGTCGCTCGGTAAGTGTTTTTCTAATCAGTTTAAAGGTGAAAAAGTACTGGAAAGTGTGGCTATAGAAAGCGTCTCGCCAAGGAAGCGCGTTGATAGGTTGGCTGTAGCTGGAACTATACAAATTAATGGGCGGTTCTATTAAGATATGGCTTGGAATGTAAAACTCTTAACCCTATTTCCCGAGATGTTCCCTGGTCCACTCGGGCATTCTTTAGCTGGAAAGGCACTGGAAAATGGTATTTGGAGTTTTGAGACGGTAAATATCAGGAATTTTGCAACCGATAAGCATAAAACTGTAGATGATACCCCGGCCGGTGGTGGGGCGGGGATGGTTATGAAACCAGATGTGTTGGGGGCTGCTATTGAGGCTAGTGTAAGCCCAAAAACTAAGCTTATTTACATGTCACCCAGGGGAAGCTTGCTTACGCAAGCCAAGGCTTATGAATTGTCAAAGATTTCTGAAATTGCAATAGTTTGCGGTCGATTTGAAGGGGTTGATGAGCGGGTGCTGGAGGAGCATGATATAGAGGAAATCAGCGTTGGGGATTATATTTTGTCCGGCGGTGAAGTGGCGGCTTTGGTGCTGATGGATGCTTGCATCCGTCTTTTGCCGGGGGTAATTGGTAACGAATTGACACTAAATGAAGAAAGTTTCGGCGAAAATGCAGATTATGCTGGACTTTTAGAATATCCCCTATATACAAGACCATCTGAGTGGAAAGGGAGAAAAATCCCTGAGGTGTTGTTTTCGGGTCATCACGCAAAAATAAATGAGTGGCGGCTGGAGATGGCAAAGGCTTTAACTAAGGCCAAAAGACCAGATTTGTGGAAGAAATATAACGATAAAGAGTAGCGAAAATGACAAATATATTGCAACAGTTTGAAGCAGATCAATTGGCAAAAATTATGGGCGGTAAGGTTATCCCTGAATTCCAGGCTGGTGACACTATCCGTGTAAATGTGCTTATTTCTGAAGGTAAAACTGAACGTGTACAGGCGTTTGAAGGCTTGTGCATTGCTCGTAAGAACAAGGGCATTAATTCATCTTTTACAGTGCGTAAAATTAGCCATGGTGAAGGTGTGGAGCGTGTGTTCCCACTATATTCTCCACGTGTGCAAGGAATTGACGTTGTACGTAAAGGTGTTGTTCGCCGTGCGAAACTATACTACATGCGTGAACTTACTGGTAAAGCTGCGCGTATTAAAGAAAAACGCGAGTTTAATACTGCTGCTAGTGATGCTGCTGCCCCTGCTGAAGCTGCAGCTCCAAAAGCTAAAAAAGCTAGAGCTGAGAAAAAAGCAGAGTAGTTTTGCTGAAGATAGGATAATAAGAAAGGGGGCGAAACGCTCCCTTTTTTTATGGCATACTAATAACTTGCACTAGCCATGCCTTTTCTATATATTTTTACCACTTAATAACTAAAAAGAAGAACATAGAATGACTAAGCCACAAACCTTATACGACAAAATCATAGCAAGCCATTTGGTTGATGAGCAAGCAGACGGGACTTGTTTGCTGTATATTGACCATCAGCTTATTCACGAGGTAACTAGTCCTCAGGCGTTTGAAGGGCTTCGTATGGCTGGGCGTAAAGTGCGCCGTCCTGAGGCGCAATTGGCTGTGGCTGACCATAACGTGCCGACTACATCTGACCGTCTGCAAGGTATAAAAGATGAAATTTCGCGCATACAGGTGCAGACACTGGAAGATAACTGCAAGGAATTTGGTATCCAGTATTTCCCGATGAGCGATGCGCGTCAGGGTGTAGTGCATATCGTGGGACCAGAAGAAGGTTTCACTCAACCAGGTATGACGATTGTATGTGGTGATAGCCACACTTCAACTCATGGTGCGTTTGGTGCGCTGGCTTTTGGTATTGGTACGAGTGAAGTGGAGCATGTACTGGCGACCCAAACATTGATACAAGGCCGCGCAAAAAATATGCGTATCACTGTAAATGGTGACTTGCCGCTTGGTGTTACGGCAAAAGATATTGTGCTTGCGATAATCGGCAAAATAGGTACTGCTGGCGGTACTGGCTATGTGATCGAATATGCTGGTAAAGCAATACGTGACCTTTCTATCGAAGGGCGGATGACTGTTTGTAATATGTCAATTGAGGCTGGTGCGCGTGCTGGCTTGATTGCTCCGGATGAAAAGACATTCGAGTATCTAAAGGGACGCCCAATGTGTCCGCAAGGGGGCGATTGGGATAAGGCTGTAGCATACTGGAAAACATTGCCATCTGATGAAGGCGCAAAATA
>JAJONM010000086.1 GCA_021323415.1 Rickettsiaceae bacterium | reverse complement strand
CGCATATGGACGAAATAGGTTTGCAGATGTCCCTTTATCCAGCGCGATCTTTGTTTTATCCAGGCAGTAATAGTGATAGGACATTCCTCTAAAGTAGTAGAATCAATTATTGTACTGCGCCAACCTTTTTGCGCAATCCTTACTCCTAAATCAGCATCTTCAGTAACATTATAGGGATCCCAAGCATATAAAGCATTTAGTGTTTTTATCCTAAAGTGGTTACTAGTACCGCCTAGTGGGATTGGGATACCCATTTCCTAGTTTTGCTTGTACACATGCTACAACTTCGGGAGAATTATAAAATGTGTATAAGGCTTTTTTTAGCTGTAAAGGCTCAGGAATATCTTCCGCATCATAAATGGTTACATACTCTCCCCTAGCAAACCTTAGAGCATAATTACAGGCTTTTGGTTTAGTACGCGGAATTGAATATGGTACTTTCACCATCTCAAACATGCGTTCACATTTTAAAGCTTTTATTGCCGATATCGTTATTTCATCATCAGCTTCTACAATTAATTTTACATCAAGTCTGGATTTTGGGTAATCGAGGTTCTTAATAGCTGTGGTTAGTTTCTTTAATGTTTTATCCTCTTTATACAGTGGGACAAGAATAGTATATATCGGCAAATCTTTATCAGGCACTTTTAAATATTTTTGTTCACGTGAAACCTGTTTTCCTTTTAGTCCACCTATTAAAAATAATATAAATTTAAATGCCAAAGTTGATATGTAAAAAAATGTTACCGCGAGGAACAATATTGGCAAAGATATTTTTGGAAAGAAAGCAAAAAACGCAAGTAATACCAAAACTCCAATAAGGAATATTTTACTTTGTATACCAGAAAACAAATTACTAGCAGAATACATGGGATGCATGCGTAGTAGCATTTCACGCGCATCTATATCATTTTGTTTTGCAAATGCGTAATTAATACTAGCATGGATATCAAACGGCGAAGTAATTACAAAATAATAGTCACTATATTTACTCTCCGCCCAATTTTTTACTTCAGTATTTATATCACATACTGCAATTGCGATTTTACCATTAGCTGTCTTCCATGGCATTAACTGTAATGATTTGTATGTCTCGCGTTCATTAATATTTAGTAAATTTATATCACAGGGAATTTTTTGCAAATCAGCAAATTCCATTCCATAAAATTCAGCAATAGCCTGATATAAATTATAGGGATTAACATAACCTTCGGAAAACAATATATCAGGCAGACCAGAAGACAATTGGCTATGTTTTTCAATAATAGTATCTAGCTCTTCCTGGCTAATTACATTTTTATTTACTAAGAACTGACCTAATTGTCTCATATTAAGTTACTATTACATTTGGATAAAATAGTTTTAGTATATTTGAACAAAACATGAACTAAAAAGATCGCCACCATGCAAGTAAAATCCCACTTCCATGGCCTGAATTCTTTCCTAGCACTTCATTATAGACACCTAATTGTATAGATGCATTTTTGTTAAACTGCCTGATAGCAGAAAGCTGCGCTTTAACTGAGTAAAAATCGTCTTTTTCAGTATATAAAATATTATTTGCTATTACTCCCCTAATATTTTCCGGCTCAGCACTAAAGGTAGAAAAGACCTGACCAAGCAGTAACAACTTATCATTCGCTCTGAAACCTGCTGTACCATCAATTTTGATTTGATCAGCAAATTTTTCATCTCTTTTACGGTATGCAAGCTCTGCATTTAGAAAATGATATTGTCCGGCAAATGGTCTTCTTATCACTCCTTTTGGCTCCCACTTGAAAGCATAACCAGAAAGTAATCTTAATTCAGCGTCTGGAGCATTATCAGCAATATTTAAATCGCCATTTTCAATAAACATACATGGGCTTTGTATGGATGGCTGAACTGAAAATACAGTCCTACCATTATCCCATAGTTTTTTTCTTAACAGGACTTCTGCCTGTACTTGGTTTACACTGATATCGCTCGCCTTTAGATTACTTACAACTCCACATTGGCGAAAATCGTAAACTGGCGCCGCGTAATCCTTTTTATGGAACAACCAATTTTGCATATTGATATTCACACCAACAGTGAGGTCATCAGTTAACCCGTACTCAATCAGCGGATTAACGTCTGTTTTCGTGAAAATAACGTTGGATTTGTGGCTATCACCTTCCCTATCAAAATATCGACTAGACGAATAGCCTGAAAAGCTGGTTATTATTTGGCCAGTACCACGTCCTTGCGTCCATGCGGCAGCCTGAGAAGAATTGTAATAAATAAATATTGAAAGGAAAATAGTTATAGACAGAATAAATCTATACACAGATATCTTCCTTTTTAGGTAGCTATTAATGTAGTTTCTTACCCATATCAGCAACAGCTTTGCCAATAAGTTCATCCGCTACATCTTTGTTTATGTTCTCTGTTAACATCGCACGTACGGTATTTATAGCAATATCAATAGACTTAATTTTAACTTCCTGAATAACTAAAGACTCATAATTAGCAATTTTCTGCATTGCAATTTCGATTCTCTTATTCAAAGCACTTTCCAGTTCAATTTCGGATTCTTTTGTAATCCTTTTTGCTTCTGCTTCCGCTTCTTTTATAATGCTTTCAGCTTCTTCTGCCGCTTCACGCTGTCTGCGTTGATATGATGCAAGAAGGGCTTGAGCCTCTTCTTTTAAGCGTAAAGCTTCACCTAACTCATTTTTTATTCTAGCAGCACGCTCGTCCAGCGCATTAGTCAGGAATTTACCAGCAGGTTTAAAAACCAGAGCTACAAACAAAACAAACGAAAAAGCAACCCAAAATCCTTGATCAAATTCCATAACCCAAACCAAACTTAATTATTCTTTATTTGAAAAACCAGAAACTTTGTTCTCAATTATTTTCGTATCAACATTAATGTTGATAAGCTTTTTAATCATATCTTTTGCAGCATCAACAACTACTGGAGCCATTTCTGAAGCAACTTCTTTTTTTATGATTGCTATTCTATGATCCGCCTCTTTTGCCTGGCGAGAAAAAGTCTCATCAAGCTTTTCATTACGAACCTGAACTTCTGCTGCAGCTTTTTCGCGTACATCACCTAATAAAGCAGATGCCTTAGCTCTAGCTGTAGCAATAACTGATGTAAAATCGGCTTCCGCCTCTTCAGCTTCAACTTTCAGCTTTTCAGCTTTTATTAAGTCATCAGATATTCTTGTTTGGCGGTTCTGCAAAACTTCCCTTACTCGTGGCAAAGCAGTCATTGCCATGATGATATAAAGTAGTCCGAAAGTAACCGCCAACCAGAAAATCTGGGATGCGTATGTCGCAAAATCTAATTGAGGCATCGCCCAACAATCCCGTTAATAATTAAACAACGAAAAGCATAATGAATGCAATTACCAGAGCAAAAAGGCCCATAGCTTCTGCAAGACCAGCACCAACATATACATATTTTGCAAGTTTGCTTTCAGCAGATGGGTTACGAGCTATACCATTTAACATTGCAGCAAAAATATTGCCTACACCAATAGCCGCACCGAACATACCAAATGCAGTTAAACCAACTCCGATATACTTTAAAGCCATGCCTTCCATTTTTTTTATCCTTATTATAGTTAAACAAATAATTAATTCCCAGTTTCCGCTTTTATCGTTATCAATCTTCCCCTGACAACTTACAACCGAAAACGGCAACTAAATCCATTAATGCAGATGAATCGCGTCATTCAAATAAACGCAAGTCAAAACTGTAAATATATATGCCTGCAAAATTGCGACAAATATCTCGAATCCAGTTAGTACAACCAATAATGCTATCGGCGCCCAACCAAGTGCCCAACCAAGACCAGCAACAAACCCTGCAATAACTTTTAGCATTGTATGACCAGCCATCATATTAGCCGCAAGACGAATAGATAAGCTAATTGGCCTTGCTAAATAGGCAAATAATTCGATAAATATCATCAATGGCGCCATCCACCACGGAGTGCCGTGTGGCAAGAAAAATCCAAAGAAACCTTTTCCGTGTTTTATGATAGCAATTAAAGTAACACCTACAAATATAAGTGTTGCAAGCGCAAAAGTAACTGCGATATGGCTAGTAACTGTAAAACCATATGGAAGCATACCAGCTAGATTAGAAACCAGTACAAACATAAACACTGAAAATATGAAAGGGAAATAATTACGGCCTTCTTGGCCTACATTATCTTTTATTGTGTTAGCAACTAGTTCGTATGATAGCTCCGCCATACTTTGCCAACGACCAGGTATTAAAGCCTTGCTTTTCATACTTATAATCAAAAATGCCGAAATCAGCAAAACTACCGAAACCATGAATAGGGCAGAGTTCGAGAAATTGAGATTTAGTCCAAAAACATTTGGAATATCCGTATAGTAATGGATTGCGAATTGTTCTAGTGGATTATGAGCTGCGCCTTCTGACATAATAACTAATCTTTATTGTTATCTTTTTTTACTGTTCTATATATATTAAGTGCGCTTCCTGCTACACCCAAGAAAAAACAAATTATAAAAAATAATGGTAAAGTATTAAGCCATTTATCAAGATAATAGCCAGCTACTGAACCAACTACAACCCCTGACAACAGATCAATGCTTGTACGCATAGCGCCTGCACCACTATTTTCTTGCCTGTCGTCACCAGAAGCGCGTTTTTTTGCTTCTTTTATTGATTTATCCAATTCCTGTAAAGATGGTAACTTATCATCATCCTTCATCACAAAAACTGCCATTATCATTATAATTAACAACAAGCGAGGCGCACCTTAAGAATTAAGGTGCTTTCTGTCAAGTTTTAAATAGAGAAAATAAAAACTATTTGTGGATTATTTTACTATATACTTTTTACAGTAACTATTTAGGGTCTTTGGCTTTACTTTCCTTAGAATCCTTGCTGTTACCAGCTAACAAGCTATCAATAACTCCGGAAAAATAAGCCAAATCATGAGTCCCTTTGCTCATTTCTTTATTAATAAAGAACGTAGGGGTAGATCTTATTTCCAGCTTTTGAGAAGCATTAAGACGCGATTTCATTACAGACTCTTCCAGAGATTTGTTAGCCATACAAGCTTCAAACTCTTCGCCTTTCATTCCGCCGAGCTTACCTATATTAGCTAAAACCTCCAAATAGTTACTTTTTGGAGCCCAATTACTTTGCATACTAAAAATAACTTTTGTAAATTTCAGGTATTTTTCAGCACCATCCTTTGCTGCGCAACGCGCCATCATTGCACCACGGAGTGCTGGTTCATTTAACGGAAAATCCCTAAATACAAAGCGCACTTTACCTGAATCTATATATTTCTGCTTTAAATCAGAAAATACTGAATTATGAAAATCTGCACAGTGTGTACAAGACATTGAAGCATATTCAATAATTGTTATTGGAGCCTTCATGTCCCCTATAACAACGTCATCGGGGAGAATATTAAGCAGCTGGTCAGCAGTAATATTATCAGCTGCTACTTCTTTCTTATCTTCTTTTACAGCGGCAGGCTTTTCTGCTTTTGTAGACGCTTTTTCGGTAGCAACAGAATTACCAGCAAATAATCCCATTATGATAAGTACAGCAAAATTTCTTAACATTGTAAGTCTCCCTTTAGACTAAGTTATAATAGATTAACTATAATTATTTGAGGAAAAAGTAAATAGTGAAAAGGATTATCCGCGATGATACGGATGGTTATTTAGTATAGTAAAGGCGCGATAAAGTTGTTCAGCCAGCATCGCCCTTACCACCATATGTGGCCACGTCATCTTCCCCAACGATAAAGTAAAATCCGCACGTTCTTTAACTAGCTTTCCGTGACCAGATGCACCACCAATTAGAAATGCCAGGTTACTACTTCCCTGACCTTGCCACTTCTGGATTAATTTTGCAAATTCTTCACTGGAGATATTCTTGCCGCCTTCATCTAGCACGATAACCTTACTAGATGGCTGAACGGAAGTAAGTAGCATTTCAGCTTCTTTTTCCATTAGCAATGCAGGGGGAAGTGATTTACGCTCTTCAAATTCTTTAATTTCTATCATCCAGGGGATACGTTTTTTGTATTCCCGAAATAGATTTTCTGTTGGGGAAAAGTGCTTTTCTTTACCGATGGCAGCAATTGTGATTTTCATTGCCGCATCTTACTAGTTTACTGTTGCAAGCTCAACTTCTTTTGCTTCAACCTGAAGAGGAACAGCCCACATTTTTTCCAGGTTATACATTTCTCTTACCTCTGGCCTGAAAATATGAACTATAATATCACCAGTATCAACCAAAACCCAATTGCCCTCAGTGAGACCCTCTATTGAAGATACACCCTTTGGTTCAATTTTTCTGATTTTTTGGACTAAATTTTCGGCAAGGAAACTTGTGTGCCTAGTGGAAGTTCCTGAAGCAATTATCATATAATCAGCTATATCGGTTTTGCCGTTTAGGTCTATAGTGACTACATTTTCTGCTTTACCATCTTCAAGGGAAGATTCGATTAAAGCTTTCAAGTCAGTAATGACTTGCTGGATGTTTTCTCTAGCTATTTCATACCTCCTGAATTTATATTGCACTATTCTTATTATAGCACTTTATTAAACATATGCTAGGGGTTTTTAAGGAATCTGTTCCATTCTGGAACAAAAATGCAACTTAACACAACTACAAGGCAAGTATTTATAAATAACTCACCTTGTAGCTTATTGGTAATTTAAGAAATAATGCAGCCTTCTTTTACTCTAGATGCCGCACTGGATGCAAGCTCCAGGTATGATTTAGCTGGCAGGGGCACATTTGCTAATCCGCCGAACGACATGGCAATCCA
>JAJONM010000085.1 GCA_021323415.1 Rickettsiaceae bacterium | reverse complement strand
AATTTTCTTAGTTCTTCCACTAGACATCCCTATTTTAATCACTATATTAGCCGCCTATAATTATGATTAGGAGTCCAAATTGGCTACAACGCAGAGTATTCTTGAAGAAGCGTGGGAAGATAGGAACAAAATATCCGCCAATACAATGGGCGAAGTGCGCGATTCAGTTGCCGTTACATTGAACAATCTTGATTCAGGCAAACTAAGGGTTGCAGAAAAAATCAACAGCGAGTGGAAGGTTAACGAGTGGGTAAAGAAAGCTATACTACTTTCGTTTAAGCTAAACGATATGCAAGTTATGCCAGGTGGCCCATCTATGGGCGGTGAAGTTTCAAGCTGGTATGACAAAGTTCCATCAAAATTCTTAGGCTGGACTGAAGGCGATTTCAAATCTGGTGGTTTCCGTGCAGTGCCTGGTGCTATTGTGCGCCACGGTGCATATATTGCCCCTGATGTAGTTCTTATGCCAAGCTTTGTTAATTTAGGTGCTTATGTTGACAAGGGCTCAATGATTGACACATGGGCAACTGTTGGAAGCTGCGCTCAGATTGGCAAGAAATGCCATATCTCCGGCGGAACTGGCATCGGCGGAGTGCTCGAGCCATTGCAAGCTAACCCTGTTATCATTGAAGATAATTGCTTCATCGGTGCGCGTAGCGAAATAGCTGAAGGCGTAATCGTTGGTGAGGGTTCCGTTATTTCCATGGGTGTGTTTATTGGCGCATCTACAAAAGTTATTGACCGCGAAACCGGTGAAATTTTCCAAGGTCGTGTACCGCCATATTCGGTAGTAGTACCAGGCAGCATACCTGGCAAAACCCGCACTGATGGCACAGCAATGCCTTCGCTTTATGCGGCAGTTATCGTGAAAAGAGTTGATGAGCAGACACGCTCTAAAACTTCGATTAACGAGTTGCTTAGGGCTGATGCGGCTTAAAAAATCCCTCACAATTATCGTCATCCTGGAATTCTTATTAAAAAGACCTGGATCCTGGATAGCTTATTTTGCAACGCCTAGCAGCTAACAAAATATAGCTTCCAGGATGACGACACATGAGATAGTTTAATTCAAATCCCCACTTTTGCGCTCTTGCACTTTCACACCCTTGCGCTATTATACCCACATTATGACAATAGACTCCATCGACCTATCCAAACAACTAATCTCCTGCCCTAGCGTTACACCTGCCGATAATGGTGCATTAGATGTGCTCAAAAAGGCATTGAATTCCATGGGTTTTATGTGTCAGAGAATGGTTTTCTCGCAGGAAGGCTATGAGGATGTAGATAACCTTTACGCCCGTTTTGGCACCGCCTCCCCTAATATTTGTTTTGCCGGACACACAGACGTTGTGCCACCCGGAGACCTTAAGCAATGGGCATCCGACCCATTCAAACCGGAAGTACGTGACGGCGTATTATATGGCCGTGGTGTGGTGGATATGAAATGCGCAATTGCATGTTTTGTTGCGGCGGTTTCAGAATATCTTGCTAACAACAAGCCAAATGGGTCTATCAGTCTACTTATTACTGGAGACGAAGAAGCAATCGCAGTAAATGGCACAAAAAAAGTACTAGAAGCTTTGCAAAAGCAAGGTGAAAAGATTGATGCGTGTATTGTAGGCGAGCCGACAAACCCTGGAAAACTTGGCGAAATGATAAAAATCGGCCGCCGTGGTTCGGTTACTTTCAAGCTGACCGTCTGGGGAAAACAAGGACATGTTGCCTATCCGCATCTGGCTGATAATCCAGTTAGCCGTCTGAATAAAATCCTACACGCGCTGGATAGTCACGAGCTGGATAAGGGTACAAAATATTTCCAGCCGTCTAATTTGGAAATTGTCAGCGTTGATGTTAATAATCCGGCTGATAACGTAATTCCTGCAATGGCTAATGCCCGTTTTAATATCCGATTCAATGATGCCCATAAAGGCAGCACATTAGTAAAATGGATTGAAGGAATTTGCGAATCCCTATGTGAAACTGATGATGCAAAGTATAAACTGGAATATAATATTTCCGGTGAATCGTTTTTAACGGCTCCGGGAAAATTAAGTAACTTGGTAAGCGACGCAGTAAAAGAGATTACAGGAATTGTACCGGAATTAAGCACAACAGGTGGAACATCTGATGCACGTTTTATTAAAGATTACTGCCCTGTAGTTGAATTTGGCCTAATGAATGCAACCGCACATAAAATCGATGAATCCTGCGCCGTTGCGGACATCTACAAACTTAAAGATGTATACCTAAAAGTATTAGACAAATTCTTTAAATGACTCTAAACAGTGTCGCACAAAATTACGACACTGTAAGGAGATTTTTATGTCAAAGCAAAGAATTACCGTTCTTAAAGATAAAATAAAAAAACTTAGAGAACAATATATAAGTATAATAGATGAAGAATCAGAAAGTGGTTCCGAAAACAATTACACTACTTCTTATTTATTAGCAGCCAACCTAAGCCAAAGCATAAAACTATTAAAAGAAAGTTATCAGCTACAAGAAAAACAAGCTGAAAAAATCCTGTTATTTGCTTCTATGCAAACTGCAGCAATTGATTGCGTGAATCAGTTACAGTCTGGTGCTGATGCCGAAGACCTGAACTCCCTACTATTGCTCGGAAGTTTTCTTATAGGCGGTTATAGCCTACTTCCTGCTAATCCAAATTCTAGCTTACGCAGAGCACATGAATATTTAACAGAAGCAAGTAACCAAGGCTCTTTAAATGCGGTATTGGAACTAGCAAAAATACATTCCATAAATCCCTATCTAAAAGGCGTGGGAACACTTACAGAAAAATGCCAGTGGTTTTTAGATAGTAAAGATGAGTTTTCTAAACACACAGAAGGCAATTGCGAGTGCGGCGAAACTTGTAATAATTTATCTAAAGAGTTCGATATAAAGTTTAAAGAATTTATTCATAGCCAAAATAACAGAGCATTGAATGATGCTATGGCAGAAATTTGCTGTAACGACGAGAACACTACAAAGGATATAAAGTACTTATCCTATTTAATAGAAAGTAAATATTTAGCTAGCAACAATGGCGTTTATGAGATTGAAAACCTTGTCACTAAGAAGATTGAACAATCAGTTACTCAATTAAATAACGCACCTTTTATAAAGCAACGACTAAGAAAAAATACAAATTACTCTTCAGAAGGTGCTTTAGCTAGTTTTGTAGATAAACTTGCCCAAGAAAATCTGGTATCTGGTAATTGCAAATTTTAAGAATCAGCCTGATTTGGCGGAGTAAGCCTGCGCTCGTCACCATTAATAGGCTGGAACTTACGGCGACGGTCTGGCCCCGTGTAATTACGCGATATGATAAAATTGCGAGGCTTGCTAAGAGTAGTTAGCAAAATGTCTTTTAACGACCTTTTATCAAATGGTTTAGCAATAAATTCTGTAACACCAGAATCCTGTGCCTCAGAAGCTATTTCTTTTGTTGGCCTGTCAGAAAAACCTATTACTGGAACCGGGTAATTATTATTCTCATTATTGCGGCGGAGCCACTTTATAAAACTAAGGGCTGCATATTCATCCATATCTAATTCTATAGTAACCAGCATCACATGATTATTTTCAATAAATGATTTTGCTTCTTCTATATCACTTACAATTTTTGTATCTGTAATTCCCAAGGAGACAAGAGCTGCTCTTGTATTTTGAGCTGATGTTATATCGTTATCTATAATTAATGTCTGGGTCGGCTTCATTAAAGTTTTCTCTTATCTCCATTACCCTTCATCTTATTTGTCTTGCGGCGGTCAGGCCCTACATATCCAGCCGCAAAAATAAAATTGCGTGGATTGCGTAATATCGAAATTATCATGTCCTTTAGTATTTTAGTATTAAATGGCTTTAGTAATAATTCAGTCATACCTGCATCACGTGCCGCAGCAAATTTAGCTTCAGCAGCGCTCTCTGTGATTATTAATATCGGAACTTTATAATTTGGATTATCAGAGTTTTTGCGTAAATTTTTAACAAAAGCTAAACTTTCATCCAAATCGATATCCAAATTCAATATAATAAACAATATACGTTTGCTATCAACTAGCTTTTTAACTTCTTTAAAACTGGTAATAATCTCGACTTTATCATCGCATAAGAATTGCCAAGCCTCCTTTGCCACTTTAGCCGAGCGCAGATCAGTATCTATAATAAGAGCCAATCTTTCTTCAAACATAGCCCCTCCCTACCTTTATTAATTGTAATAATAACCTATTAATAAATAGTAAATTGGGAAAGTTATACAAAACGCAGCATTTTTACCACACACCCCTTAAATCCCGCAGTTTTACTCTATATTCAACTTATCAATTGACATTTAGAAACATTTGCGTCACAAAGATGCAAAACAATTGAAACATGGAAATACAATGAAACGTAAATTAGAACCTAATACTCAAGAAAATAGCAAAGAATATTTTTACGAAACAAAGGAAGATGCAGCAGCTGATTTTGGAAGCGCACTGAAAGAAATCGCAAACAACAACTTTCACCCCGATATCTTATCCAGATTAGAAAAATCTAAAAATGAACTTGTGTTAAAGCATCTAATAGGTGCTAACAAGCTGATTACAATAATTAAAAATAGCGTCACCGCAGATAGCCAACCTACTCTTTTAAAAAACCTAGAAGACACACCAAATGATTCAGCTGCGCTTAATTATCTAAAAGGATTTTTGTATAATCATAGACTTGGGACAGCAGATAACATAGAAAATTTACAAAAAGCAAAAGAATGTTATGAGAAAGCAGCCGACCAAAGCGATGCCGTTTCGCAATTTAACCTTGGTATGATGTATTTAAATGGAAAAGGTGTCAAGCAGGATTACACAGAAGCTATAAGATGGTTTACTAAAGCAACTGAGCAAGGCTACGCACCAGCGACACTTTATATTGGAGAGATATATTTTTCAGAAAAAAGTGGCATGCGGGATTACGTAGAAGCTACAAAGTGGCTCACAAAAGCAGCTGAGCAAGGCTACGCTCTTGCGCAATATAAACTTGGCTTGATGTATCGTGACGGAAAAGGTGTCGAGCGGGATTACACAGAAGCAAAAAAATGGTTCACAAAGGCAGCTGAGCAAGAATATGCCAATGCGCAGTACAATCTTTGTATTATGTATGTTGATGAGCGGGATTATACAGAAGCTATAAAATGGCTCACAAAAGCTGCGGAACACAATAATGCTTATGCACAATATAGCCTTGGCGTTATGTATGCTGATGGAAAAGGTGTTGCACAGAGTTTCACAGAAGCTAAAAAGTGGCTCACAAAGGCAGCTGAGCAAGGCCATGGAGTTGCACAATATTACCTTGGCTTTATATATGCACAAGGGCAAGGTGAACCAAATAGCAGACCTAATATTATAGAAGCTAAAAAATGGCTCGCAAAAGCTTCTGAACAAGGCTATGGAAACGCACAACTTAAACTCGGCTTGATGTATGCAGAACAAAAAATTCAAGAACCACTAATGGAAGTCTGCCAGTGGTTTTGCAAAACTTTCAAGAATGTAAAAGGTGGCCGAAACTTAACAAAAGAGGCGGTTTTAACTTATTTACAAAAGTCATTTTCTGACTATATATCAAAGCAAACCGATCAGGATTTAACTGATGCGCTGGTTAATATGAAGTATGTTATTACCCCTGAAGACCATAAAACTTTAGGCAGGTTCTTTCAGCCCCATATTAAAGATTATTATAACACATACCATCAACTCTTTGAAAATATCGCAAAACTTCCCAATGGGGAAAAAATATTTTCTTATGCAAAAGAAATTCAAAAAGCTCAGCGAAAAGATTTGTTTAATTTCGAAATCTTTATCCAAGGTGCATTTTTTCCAGCAGAAGTATATAATTTAATATTCGAAAAACTGCCAACTGCTGGAGTTCCTATACAATATAATAAAAAAACTGCGGAAATAATCTCTCAAAGCCTTAAGTTAAAGGGAGCGATACCCGAGGAACAGGATAGAACTACTTATCAGGAACGTGTTAATGAAGAAAAATACACTAATATTTACCAATATGGAGAAAATCAAACACAATCACTATATCAAGAAACAACACCGGAGAAGTATTTAGAAGACTTATCAAAATCCAGAAAAGAGTTTTTCTCTAAATCAATACTGGAAAGGATTATTGACGAGCAAAAGCAGAAGGAGCTTGCGAAGTAGTATCCTTAAAACCCATAGTCACTCGTAATCGGGTATCTCCTATCGCGGCCAAAAGCTAGCGCAGTGATTTTTACACCCGGAGGAGCCTGGCGGCGCT
Source organism: Rickettsiaceae bacterium (assembly GCA_021323415.1). Taxonomy (GTDB): domain Bacteria; phylum Pseudomonadota; class Alphaproteobacteria; order Rickettsiales; family UBA6187; genus JAJONM01. The sequence goes on along the minus strand of JAJONM010000085.1, from coordinate 718 downwards.
TGTATTCGGCAAGCTTAACCAATCTTGCGACTTTATCAACGACTTCAGGCGGGTAGCCGCTTTCAGTAACTTGCTTTGAACTATGGCGCTGTTCAATTAGGCGCTTAAGTATGTCATCTAGCACCAGATAAGGCGGTAAACTATCTTCATCCTTCTGGTTGTAACGAGATAATATTCTCTGGTATTACATCACTTATCCTATTGCGCCACCTTGAAAGTTCAAAAACCTGCGTTTTATATATGTCTTTCAATATGTTATATCCGCCACACATATCACCATATAAGGTTGCGTAACCAACAGCCATTTCGGATTTATTACCGGTGGTCAGTACCATAGAACCAAATTTGTTACTAAGTGCCATCAGTATATCGCCACGGATACGCGACTGTAAATTCTCTTCAGTAATATCTGCACTGTGACCAGCAAAGCTTTCCTGCAATGCCTTATCAAAAGCCTTTACCATTGGCCTTATTGAAATAGTCTCCAGTGGTATGCCAATCATATCGGCACATTCTGTAGCATCCTTAATACTTTCTTTAGAAGTATATTCAGATGGCATCATTATCAGCCTGACTTTTTCTTTACCAAGTGCATCTGCGGCAATAACTGCTGTTAGTGCAGAATCTATACCACCCGACATACCAATTATCACACCAGGGAACTTATTTTTTGTGACATAATCATGCAGCCCAATCTTGAGCGCGTTATATACATTAC
>JAJONM010000084.1 GCA_021323415.1 Rickettsiaceae bacterium | reverse complement strand
TGATTGCAACAAAGCCAGAATGTCCGAGATTATTAAAAAACTATCTATGTACAAGCTGCGTTCTGATGTAAAAATTGAAGCGGCTGAGTATGAGCCATATGCATTGATTGGCGATAAAGCTTTTGAAGTAATTGGCAGCAAAACCGAGGGCGCGGCAAAAATAGCCGATGGCAATATTATATATATAGACCCACGCAGTGCAAAGATATATAGCCGCGCTATAATTAAAAAAGGCCCTCCCCTTCCAGCTGGATTTGAGCCTGGAGCAGAGTCTGATTACAACGAAATCAGGATCAATGCGTGTATTCCCGAAGCTGATGTAGACATGCTTTCTACCGTTGCATATCCCTTACATTTTAATATGAATGAGTTAAATGCGGTTGATTACAAGAAAGGTTGTTATGTCGGACAGGAGGTAACCGCAAGGATGAATAACCGCGATGCTATCCGCAAAAAACTATATGTAGCAGATTTAAATAGCGGCAGCACACTACCAGCAGCAGGCGCGGAAGTTACCGATAATGGAGAAAAAATAGGCACAGCACTTTCTGCAACTAATAGTACTATTTTATGCGTGCTCGTCATCGAAAAGGTTGAAAAACAAAATAAATCGTATAAGGTAGGCGACTCGGAGATAACTATACGCGAGTAGCATACAGAAATGATGTTTTACATACAAAGCCTTAGCCAGGAGGCACTTGGTGCAAGCATAGATTTCTTGCCAAACTTTGTTGGTGGCTTAGTTGCATTTGCAATTTTTTATTCAATACATCTATTATCAGCTGTTATATTTGATAACCTCATTGCTAAAAATGAAGATATAAGCAATGTTCTTTCCGCCTTAAAAAAATATACCGGAATAGCCATTCTAATTATCGGTAGCGTTACCATGCTTGGCACCTGGGGCATGAATATCACGGCGATAGTTACTGGCCTCGGTGCAACAGCCTTTGTGCTAGGCATAGCCTGCCGGGATTGCCTGGCTAATGTTTTCGCCGGAATTTTTGTTATCACCCGCAAACCATTTAGCTTAAATGACACTATTAATGTGTGTGGAGCTGAAGGTAAAGTCAGCCGCATTGACTTACGCTATACTACTATAGAATCCAAAGGCGCCCGCCATTTGATACCTAATGCCAAGCTGCTATCTGAGCCGCTGACTATTTTGCAGTAAAACTCTCGTTTATCGTCATCCTGAAAACTATTTTGCTAGCCTCAAGGCGTTACAAATAAGCTATCAGATATTTCTGCTGACTTCTTAGGAATGCGAGGAAGCAATCTTTTGTAATTGATAAAGATTGCTTCCTCATACTCACTTTCGTTCGATTCATCGCAATGACGGTACAATTAAAGAAACTTCCTAATGCGCAGACACCCGCAAAAAATTTTCTTTCCTATTTACTAATCCGCTATTTTACTATTTAACTAATTGCTAATTGAAATTCATTACATGTAGTTAAATGCTAAAGAAATTAGTCCTCGGTAAAGAAGAATGGTGCGCCTTACCAGAACTTGGATTACCTGCAATAAAAGCCAGAGTTGATTCTGGAGCAAAAACATCCTCATTACATGCGTTTAATATCCACTCCTTTAAAGAAGGGAAAAAAACGTACGTACAGTTCGATATACACCCCATTCAAAATGATCGCAAAATTATTAAGAGCTGCAAAGCATTGGTTATTGATCAGCGTGATGTTAAAAATTCTAGTGGTGATAAAGAAAAACGTTACGTTATAAAAACAGCATTAGAAATGGGCGGGCAGTCGTGGGAGATTGAAATTACACTGACAAACCGCGATTCAATGGGTTATCGCATGCTGCTAGGTCGTGAAGCAATGAGGGATAAAGTACTTATATCACCGCAAGCATCTTTTAAATTGGGGAAAATGTTGGCAAGAGACGTTAAAAAACAATATAAAAATGCTGCGACTAAGAAAAAACGCCTAAAAATTATATTGCTCGCTAGCAACCCAGATTTGTATTCAAACCGTCGTTTAATTGAGGCGGGCAAAGAACGCGGCCATGAAGTCCGTTTTATTAATATCAGCCACTGCTATATGAATATCAGCTCGAAAAACCCTGAAGTACATTATCGCGGCGGAGAGATATTGGAAGGTATTGATGCAGTAATTCCGCGCATAAGGCCAGCCATTACTTTTTATGGATGTGCTGTTACAAGACAATTCCATTCTACCGGCTCATATTGCCTGAATGATTCATTATCGATTGCCCGGTCACGCGACAAGCTACGTTCACTGCAAATGCTTGCTAACAAAAAAATAGCAATGCCAGTTACTGGCTTTGCCAATTCACCGCTTGATACTGCTGAAATTATAAAAATGGTCGGCGGCGCGCCACTCATAGTAAAGTTACTGGAAGGCACACAAGGTAAAGGAGTTGTAATGGCGGAAACCGCCAATGCTGCGGAAAGCGTAATCAACGCATTTAAGAGCTTGCAGGTGAATATTCTAGTGCAAGAATACATTAAAGAAGCAGGCGGAAAGGATATCCGTTGTTTCGTAATTGATGGCGAAGTTGTCGGTTCAATTCAAAGACAGGCCGCTGAAGGTGATTTCCGTGCCAACCTACATCTAGGCGGAAAGGCCAGCACGGTAAGAATCACCGCAGAAGAAAAAGAGATGGCAATAAAAGCCACCAAAATTATGGGACTGGACGTTGCAGGAGTTGATATAATCCGATCCAAAACCGGCCCAAAAGTATTAGAGATCAATTCATCACCTGGCTTAGAAGGAATTGAAGGGGTAACCGGGAAAGACATAGCAGGAATGATGATTGAATGTATCGAACGCCATGTTTTAGAGCGGAAAAGTCGTAAAGATGCGGATTAACTACTGCTTCGTCAGCTTAACCAGGTAATCCTTTACTTCCTTGCTATCCCACTCTATCTCGCCTAGCACGCGGGCAACTTCTTTGCCACTTTTATCAATCACTATTGTAGTTGGCAAAGCCCCTAACTTAAAAGCCTTAAAGGACTGCCCTTTTTGGTCAAGAAATATCCGCATGTTGGAAATTTCATGCTTTTTATAAAAATCTTTAACTTCTGCAAGCCCTTGATAATCAAGTGATAATGCAATCAAAACCACATCATGACCGGTCAAATTTTCTTGTAATCTTGACAAAGAAGGCATCTCATTGGCACAAGGTTTACACCAGGTTGCCCAAAAATTCAGCAAAACAACTTTACCCAAGTAATCATTTAAGTTATGTATTACTTTCTGATCATCAGTAAATTGTATATTGGAAACTGGGGTCGGATCATGCAAAAAATCATTTATTTCCTTTCCAAATGATGGCGAGGATGTAAATAAAAGCGTTAGAATTATAAGCGATTTTTTCAGCATGATTAGTAAGATAGTAAAATATTAGATTAATTCAACATAAACTATTAGTAGTAATAAAATTCAGATTGTTCTCTATTCTAGCGTCGTTGCGATGAGTGGAGCAAAGTGACTACGAAGAAGTAATTTGGAATTTAGATGGATTGCTTCTTCAGACTCACAAAAGAGTTCGCTTCATCGCAATGACGCTAGGATTAAATAATTTAGATAAACGAGAAAACACAATGAAGAACACCGATAAAAAAGCAAATCCACTCTGGGGTGGACATTTCGAAAAAGGCCCATCACAAATTATGGAGCAGATTAACCAATCAATCAGCTTCGATAAAAAACTTTATGAGTACGACATCGCAGGATCTATCGCACATTGTGAAATGCTAGTTAAGAAAAAAATTCTGACGCCGAAAGAAGGCAAGGCAATCGTCAAAGGTCTAAATCAAATAAAGTTAGATATATTCCGTGGCAAATTCCAGTTTAAAACTGAGCTGGAAGATATTCATATGAATATCGAATCGCGCCTACATGAGCTTATTGGCGACCCGGCAGGAAAACTACACACCGCACGTTCACGCAATGACCAGGTAGCTACAGATTTTAGGCTTTATGTGCGCGACGCCTTTGATGCAGTAGATATATCACTGCAAAATTTACAGAAATCGTTAGTTAAACGGGCGAAAGAACATTACGATACAATTATGCCTGGCTTTACTCATTTGCAAACAGCACAGCCTATTACATTTGGCCACCACTTAATGGCATATGTTGAGATGTTTGGGCGCGACAGATCGCGTGCGCGTGATGCACGCGTACGTATGAATGAATGCCCACTGGGTAGCGCGGCACTTGCTGGAACATCATTTCCTATCGATAGGAAATTAACAGCAAAGCATTTAGGTTTTGATGCACCGACTTCAAACTCAGTGGATTCAGTTTCTGACAGGGATTTTGCCATAGAATTTTTAAGCGTCGCATCTATGACCGCTATGCATCTTTCACGTTTAGCAGAAGAAATTGTTATGTGGTGTAGCTCTGGCTTTAGTTTTATAAAGCTATCTGATGCTTTCACTTCTGGCAGTTCAATTATGCCGCAAAAGAGAAACCCTGACGCAGCTGAATTAGTGCGGGCAAAAACTGGCCGTATTTATGGTTCGTTGCTTGGGCTGTTAACTGTTATGAAAGGTCTATCCCTTACTTACAGTAAAGACATGCAGGAAGACAAAGAACCGGTATTCGATGCAGTAGAAAGCCTTTCCCTTTGTATAAATGCTATGACTGGCATGATAAACGACTTGAAAGCAAATAAAGAACAAATGAAAGAAGCCGCTGGCCGTGGCTATTCAACAGCTACAGATATAGCCGACTGGCTCGTGCAAAATCTTGGCATACCGTTTAGACAGTGCCATTCAATTTCTGGACGCATCGTTAAAATTGCCGAAAGTAAAGGTTGCCGTCTTGATCAACTGACTTTGGATGATATGAAATCAGTCGAACCTAAAATAACGCAAGATATCTTTAACGTTTTAAGTGTTGGAAACTCAGTTGCAAGCAGGACAAGCTTTGGCGGAACATCGCCAGTTAATGTAGATAAAGCTATAAAAGAGGCAAAAAAGAAATATGACTTATAAAAGTTTGGTTGTAATCGTTTTAACTGTTTTACTACTTACCTCTTGCGGTCACCGCGGGGATTTATACTTGCCTGGGCATAAACCTGAGAAAAGTAAGAGGTTTTAGAATTAAGAAATTTAGAAAATCACTTAAATTCTAAAGTTCCAGTATTCTAATGCTCTAAAGTTCTTACTCTACCTCGAAGCCAAATCAAGCGAATTGCCTAAATCCATAACTACAGTTGTAGAATCTTTATTGATACGCGCTATCCTGTTTTGGAAATCTATCCCCTCACCTGGTTCAATTTTTGCACCTTCCGAATCAAGGGTAATAGTTTTTATCTTCTCATGATTAGCATTTAAAACAGTAAGGCGTATATTAGGTAGGTGCTTAGGTTTATCTGACTCATTGATAATTTTACCCGAAACGACTATATCCTGATTATTGCCATCTTCAATTTTTTGTATAGTTACATCAGATAAGGCAAGCTGCTTTGAATCATAAATACCAAAGGCCCCATAAAAGCTGGAGAAGCCAGGTAAAATACTATTGGCATTGACTATTACCATGCCAAGCATAAATGCAAACGATGCAGCTGCCAGCCCAAATTTTGCAAATAGCGGCATGCCGTGGTTATGCACTACCGGTACATTACTACCTTGTGGTATTGGCTCTACTGCGACTGGCGGCTCTTGTGGAGCTGCCGCAACGAGCGCTGCTAATGCTTCTACATCTGGGGCTTGAAACCATGCATGAGCACACTTAGCGCATTTTACTCTGCGGCCTTTTTCGCCAATAGCTTCAGTTTTAACTGCAAAACGGGCGGAACATTGCGGACAGGTGATAATCATACGAAAAACCATAAGTTATTATTAAATGACCAGTTTTCGTCATTGCGAGGAGTGGAGTAAAACGAGTACGCAGAAGCAATCCGGAAACCACAATTATGGATTGCTTCTGCGTACTCACTGCGTTCGACTCATCGCAATGACGACAACCAGAAACAAACTTAGTTATTTCCTACCTGGATAGCCTAATTAGCCGGCCATTAAAAGACTATAAATCTATCTTTGCTGCAATATGTTTTTTGAATTTATACACAGGTAAATTAGAAGATGGAATTAGGAAAGTCAGAACTAAGAACTTAAGAAAAGAAAAGGGAGAATAAAAACCTTAAGTAAATAAAATTCCTAAATTCCTAATTCTAAGATTCCTAGTTCTAATTTTCTTAGTTCTTCCACTAGACATCCCTGTTTTAATCACTATATTAGCCGCCTATAATTATGATTAGGAGTCCAAAATGGCTACAACGCAGAGTATTATTGAAGAAGCGTGGGAAGATAGGAACAAAATATCCGCCAATACAATGGGCGAAGTACGCGATTCTGTTGCCGTTACATTGAATAATCTTGATTCTGGTAAACTAAGGGTTGCTGAAAAAGCAAACAATGAGTGGAAAGTAAACGAGTGGGTAAAGAAAGCTATACTACTTTCGTTTAAGCTAAACGACATGCAAGTTATGCCAGGCGGACCAGCTATGGGTGGTGAAGTTTCAAGCTGGTATGATAAAGTCCCATCAAAATTTTTAGGCTGGACTGAAGGTGATTTTAAATCTGGTGGTTTCCGTGCAGTGCCGGGCGCTGTTGTGCGTCATGGTGCTTATATCGCTCCGGATGTAGTGCTTATG
>JAJONM010000083.1 GCA_021323415.1 Rickettsiaceae bacterium | reverse complement strand
TGGTATTAGCCTGCCACTGAATGTAGAGAAGGAGCCATATTTATCAAAAAATATTTCAGTTTTGGTTAAGGTTTCTTCTTTGATAAAGAAGTATTTGCCATATCTATGTAAGAATGGCCTTCCTACCCATAGTGCCAGGTAATAATTTACTAATGCGCCAAAAATACTGCCAGAAGTAGCATTAGCTAGTACTAACCATCCATTCATCTCGCCTTTGTGTACCAGATATCCAGCCGGTATCAATACTATCTCGCTAGGTAATGGTAAAAATGAGCTCTCAATAGCCATAAGGATAAATATGCCATAAGGATAAATATACCAATATAACCCCAGCTGGAGATAGTCTGGACAATAAAATTTATTATTTCAGTCATATTATAACTTCTTTAATATTATAAAATGAAAAAAACTTTACTATTTTAAAACTAAATAGGCCAGCTTTATGATTTTAAAGCTTTGCCCAAGACTTCGGTACTTCAATTCTTTCTGTAAATGGTTTGGTAGAAAGTTTATTTTCCTTCTTTCTTAGGACCAATTCTGGGCATAGTATTTTATCGTTTTCTACTATACGTACGCCATAATTAGGAAGCTTTGTCTCTAATGCTCCTTGCGCTAATAAGCTATTTAATCCAATCTCATTTTCGCTGGTAAATAAAATTCTTTTATTACTGCAATCATTCTTAAGTAGAAGATGAATCATATGACTTGTATTTGGTATTAAATCACGTTCGCAAACTACAAGAATATTTTTATTCTTAGATCTTTTTATAGAATTTATAAGGTCGTCTAAATCTGGCACGCTTAAATGCGCATTGCTAATTTTGTTTTCAAATAGTTTTAATGTATCACATTTATTTTTCGCTAGTAATTCAGGTGCAACTTGGCTTCTTCCTATTTGAATAACTAATGTACGGTCTCTAAAATCTTTTGACATGATTATTACCTCGCATAAAATCTACGCGATTGCTATATCATTAAATTATTAGGATGCAAGAGTGGTGTTAATATATTAACTGTTGTGCTAACTTTAGCTCTTCCTTGCTACACTTTTATTTTTCAGCTGTGCGTATCCACTAATCCGAGCAAACTGCAGAGTACTAGCGTACTGGTATCAGCGATGTTTTTGTGCCATTATCAGAAGATCGGGCTTTGGTAATATCACTTGCGATTGTAACATAAAAATACATTTACATTTATTTTTACATTTATTTTGTATCTATTCTTTGTAGAGAATCCATGGATAAATTCCATCACTAATTGAATATGCCATCAGGCAACTTCACTTAATAACTTTTCTGTGCTATAGGCATGTGTTAATAGAAAAGAGGAATTTTAAGTGTCTAAGAAAAAGCTTTATATCAAAACCTATGGCTGCCAGATGAATGTGTATGATTCCATACGCATGACCGATATGCTTTATAATGTTGGTTATGAATCTTGCGATGCGCCTGAGGCTGCTGACTTGGTAATCCTAAACACTTGCCATATACGTGAAAAAGCTGCTGAGAAAGTTTATTCTGAGCTTGGCCGCATTAACATGGAAAAAGACCGCAAGAAAGCTGATGGCAAAAACATGATTATTGCGGTAGCAGGTTGCGTAGGGCAGGCGGAAGGCGACCAGATTTTTAAGCGCGCACCTTATGTAGATGTAGTAGTCGGACCGCAGTCATATCAAACACTGCCTGATTTAATAGGTAAAGTGCAACGCGATAGTGGCCACGCTATTAATCTTGATTTTAACGATGATAAGTTCGATACCTTACCGGAGATGTCTGACCAAAACGCAGTATCAGGCATATTATCGGTGCAGGAAGGCTGCGATAAGTTCTGTACATTCTGCGTTGTGCCATACACGCGTGGTGCCGAATATTCGCGCGATGTACCGGTAATCTACCGTGAGGCAGTAAAATTAGTAGCCTTTGGTGCAAAAGAAATCACTTTGCTTGGACAGAACGTAAACGCTTTCCATGGTACAGAGGATGGACAGGTTTGGAACCTTGGGAAATTAATTAAACACATAGCAAAGCTCGATGGCCTCCAGCGTATCCGCTACAGCACTTCGCATCCGCTTGATATGCACGAAGAACTATATGAAGCTCATGCAACTGAGCCAAAACTAATGCCATACCTCAATTTGCCAGTTCAATCGGGTTCAAATAAAATACTAGCCGCCATGAACCGTAAGCACACGCGGGAAGATTATTTTAAAATCATCCAGCGTATGAAAAAAGATGTGTCGCACATGCATTTCAGTTCGGATTTTATTATCGGATTCCCAGGCGAGACCGAGAAGGATTTTGAAGATACTATGGATTTGGCAAGGCAGGTCGGCTTCACACAGGCATATTCGTTTACGTATAGTCCGCGCCCTGGCACTCCTGGCTCTGATATGGATAACCAGGTTCCTGAAGAAGTAAAAAACGAACGACTGAAGCGTTTTCAGGCGCTTATCATCAGCCAGCAAATCCAGTTTAATAATGATTGTGTCGGTAAAACCCTATCAGTATTATTCGATGGTGCTGGCAAGCGTCCGGGTCAAATTACGGGCAGAAGTGAATATATGCAATCCGTGCAAATAAATGATGCCCCAGCTGATTTAATTGGTACAATAAGAAATGTAAAAATTACCTTCGCCGGTCAAAATAGCCTACGCGGGGAGCTGGTTTAAATGGTAGAAATAAATACCCCACGCCTTAAAATAGTAACTGCGCATTTGGGTGCAGCAGGGGATATTGCCAATCTGATGACTGAGAAAATTTTCCAGTTTACATCATCTATTCCTTGGCCATATACAGTAGAAGATGCCCGGTTTTGGATTGCCAACCCTTCACCAGAAGAACGCCTTTTGGTCTATTTGAAACCCGATACATTAATCGGCGCTGTAGGCATCCCGGGCAAAGAAGGTGGTGAACTTGGCTTCTGGATAAATGAGAAATTTGAAGGGAAGGGATATGCTACTGAGGCTATCACTGCCGCAATTGATTATTTCTTTAAAGATGAAGGTTCCCAGTTTATCGATTCCTCAGTCCATCCCGATCACGCAGCCTCATGCAAAATGCACGAAAAACTAGGCTTTAAAAATATTGGAATAGAAGACCGCTACTGGTCTAGTAAAAAAGCGACGATTGCAATTGTGGCTTATAGGCTGACTCGAGAGGATTGGGAAAGTAGGAACTAGTCTCGTCATTGAAATGAGTGGAACGTAGTGACTGCGAAGAAGCATACAGCATAGTTTTAATAATCTTCCTTAAACGGATTTAGCTTCTTGAAAAGCGAAGAAAATTTGTGGCGCGATATGTTGTTATCAACAAATTTCTGGTCCGTTACCCAGTTCATCTGGATTACTTTCCTATCACCAACGAATTGCTTATGGCCATGGAATGAATTATCGCTACGTTTGAATACTAACAATGTGCCACTAACCGGTGGAATTTCTGTAATTACATCATCAATATTTTCGCTATTTAATAAGCGCAACCTGCCGCCATCTTTTTCCCATGCCGGATTCATGTATATTAGAACGCTAATGATTTTGCTTTCAGTATCGGTATGGATTTTTCCATCTTTCTGACGGCATTTGCCACGCACTGTAAATATTGTTGGCTTGCCAGTTAGATCAATTGCGAATTTTCTTTCTACTGCGTTTCTGAATTCATTACCGTCTAGTGTTTCAATTAGGCTTTTGAAAGCATCGCCATATTTTAGGATTGAAAGCGGGAAACTTCCGCCTTCTTTTATTTGCGGGTAATCATTTAAGATACTTTCCATCGCTTCTGGTTTTACAAAATTCGGTACTATCGCATACTCAAATGGCTCTTTTACCAATGGTGTGTTATCAAGTTTTTCGATATCTATTGCACTATAATTTCCTGCTACACCGTTTGCCACATTTGCTTTCATTACGATATCCTTAATTTATGATTTTGAAGTAGTAAGTTTTAAAAAGGCTAATGCCAGTATTCCGCCAGCTATCCACCAATTTTGCCATATGCCATAAGCAGTTTGGCCTATTACAAAATAATTGGCAAATAGTGCTGCACCCGATGCCATTACCAATTTATCCTGCATCACTTGGGGTATCCTGATTAATGCAAAATATAGGAAAGCTGCGAATATTACAAGGCCAACTGCACCTAATTCGAGCCATATTTGCAAGGTATTGTTGTGTGGATGGAGTGGTAGTGGGTTGCGACCGCCCTGGACATAGTCACTTTCTTGCACAGGGTAGCTTTTTGTAGAGTTCATACCCCAACCAAAAATTGGTTTTTTATAGGCTTGTTCAGCTGCATAATCCCATATATACAGCCTAAAATCTGAGGCAGCACCCGCAATTACAGGCACACTTCCGACCATTTTATGGGCATCCATAATTTTGGCTGCCGTAGGTATTGCGAACACAAAAACCACTGCTAAAACAGCAAACGCTTTAATTATCTTTTCCTGTTTGAAATAAACCAGTGGGAATACAAGCCCACCTGCCAAATATCCCAGAGTAGAAGAAAAACTCTCTAACCTTGCAATTGTTGCTAAAACAGCAATGAATAAAATCAGCGCAGCTTTATAATTTGCTTTTGTACGTTGAGCCACGGTTTAATTGAACCACAAGGTCGTTTGCAGCAAGTGTTAGCCTTAAATGTCCGGTGATAAAGCCAGAGGTGATTATCTCAATATTGGCGAGCACAAGTGCTGCGATAATTCCCCATAGCGCAGCTTTAAGTATTTTTTGTTTATCTTGGGTTTTTTCTACATAGAAAAAAAGCGCATTCGCACCGATAAAAAGCAGCCCCAATTTCATAGCCATAGATATAGATGAGCTTGGTTTTATTGCCCATATGCTACTGAGAACGGCATAAACAAGTCCAATAATTAGCACTTTGTTTACATTAGAATCCCATAGAGTTTTTAGTTTGCCTTGCTGTATAAAAATGAAGGTTGGATATGCTGCCGCGATAATAAATATCGCAGACATAGCCATAGGTGCAAAAAGTGAAAGAGTAGGAGCAAGGAGAGCGAATGCTGCAAGACAGTATATTTGGATTTTATCGCTAATTTTGAGACTCCTGCGTTTTATGCACTGTCGTCATTGCGAGGAGGCGAACCTTTTATGAGCCCGGCGCGGCAATCCATGTTTACTGGATTGCTTCGTCGTCGCTACTCTCCACTCATTGCAATGACGGAACTTGTTGCTTATTTTTGCCATACTAATTCTTATATGACAAGTTACAAGCGATTTAGTATATACTTTCTACAAACTACAAAACTTGCATTGATATATGCCAAAAAAAGAACTGACAGCATTATTATTAGCACTGCTTGCCTGCCTGATATGGTCAGGCAATTTTGTTATCGCACGCGGCGCGCATGATTTTATCATGCCGGTGACATTATCATTCTGGCGGTGGCTGGTGGCGCTGGTGGTGATTATCCCGATTGGGTATAAGCATGTGCGGAAGCAATGGCCGTCTATCAAAAAGCACTGGAAATATTTTACCTTTATGGGCGTGTTTGGCGTGGCGTTATTTAACACGCTGGTTTACAGCGCTGGGCATTATACCAGCGCGCACCACATTGCGCTTATCTCAGCGACTGCGCCGATTTGGACTTTACTAATGGCGGGGATGCTTGGCCACGACAAATTCTCGCGTTATAAAGTTATGGGGGCGCTTTGTGCATTCTTAGGGGCGCTCGTGATTATTTCGCATGGTAAGTTACAATTCCTGCTCGATGAAAAATGGAATACTGGCGATTTGATACTGGTATTTTCTGCGTTCCTGTGGGCGGTATATTGCGTGGCGCTGCATTACAAACCAAAGCAGGTGACGACCAAGTCGTTCCTGACAGTTATAATCGCTATCGGCACTGCCGCTCTGCTGCCTTTTTATATATGGGAAGCAACCACCGTAGCCCCTACCCCGTTTACGATAGAGGCGTGGTCAATATATCTTTATGTCGGCATCGCATCATCAGTGATTGCATGGTTTGCGTGGAACCACTCTGTCCACACAATCGGCTCAGTTAAAACCGGGCTGGTATACTACACCATCCCGATTTTCAGCGATTGTGCTGTCGAATTTGAAGAAGGTGGTTTGGGTTAGGGGGGTGAAATAGGGCAATAAATACTATTTTTTAAATTTTCTTTTTAGAATTTTGTAATTTTTAACAATAAAATTTGTAGTATTTTTTGATACCTTAATATTAAAATGCGCGCTGGTAATCTCCTGATTTAGGTGATGAATTTTATCAGATATATCAAAAGCTTTTTGTTTATCTATTTTATGCGTTTTCTCTTGAAAAGAGCCTCCAGTAGAAAGCTTTTTAATCTCAAGTGCAAGGCTCTTGATCGTATTACTTCCCCCTATATATGAAATCAAGCCAGTAACAGAAAGTGTAATCTCGCCAGTCGCTTTGTTGATATCGAACTCTAGCCTGTTTTTCTCTCTCTCACTTAATGCTTTTTGCGGATTCCAATAATTACTAGTATCGTGATACAATGTTTTAAGATTCGCTTCTATACTGCTTATATAATTTCTAATTTCGTTATCCGAACATGTTGCCAAATGTAGTTTTTGTTGATTTCGGTATATTATCGAGCTTCCAATAAAGCTACCTAATAATGCCATAACACCTGGATGAGAACTAGTAAACGCCTCTAGTCTATTTATAAATTCAGTAAGCATCTCTACCACAAAACCTAAGCCTCATTTATATGCTGCCAGATTTCTTCAACAAGAAGTTCATTAACTGACTTAATTGTTAAATTTTTATGAAGATCTTCTTTTGTAAAAATTTTATTTCTTACTATTCCACCAAAAGCCTCTTCTAAAAATGAAGAGCCATAGCCAGCAGCACCATCTAATTGCACAGAAACATGCGTATACTTTTTTAAAGCAGGAACAAGTATATCATCTCTAAAATGTGTTGCTGTAAATTCTCCATCAGTCCTATTCCGTCCAGCTGGGTATCTTGAAAAATCTTTTGCAATATCTATTTCTTTTACCATTCATTTATCTCCTTCGCAGATACTTTCCATTGTATCAATGTTCCTCTTAGTGAAATTTTAGAATCTTTCTTATAAAATTTCAATTTAGATGATTTATTATCATATACAACTCTTACATCTCCATGATGGCTCATTATATGAAGTTGCCCTTTTTGAGTAGTTTTTATAGCATCAATTATTTGAGGAAGCCCCTTCCCTCTATGTTTATCACCAGTCGTAGTAACACCTTTTTTGGTTGCATAAACGATTGCTTGTGATTCATTATTTGAAACTTTAGACACAAGTCGTTGTAAAAATTTTTCCTTTAATTGAGGTCTTATCGTCTCTGGTATTCCAACCCCCTGGTCATAAAACTGCACTAATACTTCTTTAGCAGATTTATCCACATAACCCGAAATCCACCATCTTCTATCTAAAAATGGATACTTTATAACATGATTAAATTTCTCACTATATGCATGCGCTACAACATTATTCATGGATTCGAGCAAAGCACTATGGATTTTCACACGAATTTCACTGCTAATCTCTTCAGGTGACTCCTCACAAACAGCATTACGAACTTGGTCTATTATCTCTCCAACATCTCCAGAATTTGCTTTAAACTGTATATATTTTTTGTCTGTAATATTAGGATAAGGATTGTTTTTAAAATATGCATTTAGTAGTTTAAAAAATCCCATTTCTCTTAATTCGGAAAATATAGGAAGCATTTTCGCTTTCCTAGTTTTGATTTTCTTTTTATTTACTTTCCAAGCTCTATCTATTTCAGAAAGTAATACTAGACTTGCAGCTTGTGAAATATACTTCAAATTGCAAAAATCTAGTAAATATCTCTCTTCCGAAGAAGGTCTTATAAATTTTTCTCTAAACTCTTCAAAAAATTGAAGAGTTTTTTTCTTATTCCTCAAAAAACATAGATTTTCAGGAATCATTACAGTCTTAAGAACTATTTTATTTTTAACGCTTACGCGTTTTAAATATTTAAAAAAATGTTTTTTTGATAATCTTACTAATCTAGCTTTTTGTTTGCGTGATAATTTTTTCATTAAATTATTAATGCATACCTTACATTAGCTATTGTACCATGAGAATTTTTTAATGCCTCGATTGGCAAAACTGGCGGAAGAGGTGAGATTCGAACTCACTGCCTTAAACCACTCGGCCACTCTTCCACGTCAGGATGGTGCTTTTAACAGATTGCTTTTGCCGAATCAAGGGGTTTTGCGAATTTTATAGTGATTCCCTCGAAAATGATGGAAAGTGGCTAATTTTATTATCTAGAATATTGTAGTATAGGCATTAATCCTAGCGCCCCCTCTCCCGTGGGGAGAGGGGCGGGGTGAGGGGGCGGGGTGGACTATCAATTAAGCTCATAGTTAATTGAACCTTTTCCGCCCCCTCATCCTAACCTTCTCCCCACGGGAGAAGGAACTCCCCTAGCATTTACCTATATTCCTCAAATTATTATTACAGGAAATTACCCATACAACAACCGCGGTCAAGCCGCTAGTCATGATGTCAAACAACCCAAAAACATAGATTTTTACCCACAACCTCATTTTATGTCTTGATTTGTTCGCCAAGTTATCTTATAGATTCGTCCTCCCTGCATTTTGCGGGGGTGTAGCTCAGTTGGTTAGAGCGTCGCCCTGTCACGGCGAAGGTCGCGGGTTCGAGTCCCGTCACTCCCGCCACTTTTTATTATAGTATTCCTATGACAAAATCACACATTACTTCGAAAGAGTTTACGCTATTAATGGCGCTCTTAATCTCTATTGTTGCCATTTCTATTGATGCGCTATTGCCTGCGCTTGGTATTATCGGCGGGGATTTGGGCATCGCCAATGCAAACCATACACAACTTATTATCGGCTGTATTTTTGGCGGAATGGCGATTGGCCAGTTAATTGCCGGGCCACTTTCAGACGCAATGGGGCGCAAACCCGTTTTATATGCAGGTATTGTGCTATATCTGGCAGGCAGCGTGTTTTGCTATTTTGCCAATGATTTTAATATGCTGCTGGTTGGCCGTGTTATTCAGGGGCTTGGAGTTTCGGCCCCCTATGTTACTGCCGTTTCTGTCGTGAGAGATAAATATAGCGGCCGTGATATGGCCAGCGTGATGTCATTAATCATGATGGTATTTATCCTTGTGCCAGCAATCGCCCCTACCCTCGGGCAAGCAGTGCTGCACTTTTCTGGCTGGAGGGAGATATTCCTGCTATACATAATCTATTCAATTGTAATTGGCCTTTGGATTGCACTGCGCCTGGAAGAAACCTTACCTAAAAGCCACCGCATTCCTTTTAAGGTCAATGCTTTTGCCCATGGATTCCGAGTAGTTATCAGCAACCGCACTACTGCTATTTACACGTTATGTATGGGGCTATGCTTCGGCAGTTTTATTGGCTATCTTGGCGCATCACAGCAAATTTTCCAAAATCAGTTTGGTGTAGGGGAAGCTTTCGCAATTTACTTTGGCGTGCTGGCATTGGTGCTGGGTGGCGCGTCACTAGTAAACTCAAAACTAGTTGCCAAACTGGGTATGCGTCATATCTGCATTAAAGCAATGACGGCAATTATTATTGCATCCGCTATTTTCCTTGTGCTACATAAGGTTACAAACATAACGCTGCCAATGTTTGTCGCTTATGCTTCAGTCCTGTTTTTCTCATTTGGACTGATGTTTGGGAACCTAAATGCTGTTGCTATGGAGCCGATGGGCGATGTGGCGGGTATGGCTGCTGCTATTATTGGCGCAGTTTCTTCTATCATATCACTTGCGCTTGGGACCTCTATCGGGCAGATGTATGATAATACTTTGGTTCCTATTACTTCAGGGTTCCTGGTACTTGGAGTTTTCTCGTGGAGCTTGATGAAAGCGGAGCAAAAATGGCATAACTTGCAGCTGGCTAAGTAGACTGACAGTTATGAAGTCAGTGACTGGCAAGGAGCACGAGGAAGCATTTTTTGTTTATTATTAACTACCTAAACGCCTTCACGCCCAAACAAAAACCTATCACGGCAATTAACCGTGCCAGTGACTTAACGGTTTTTTCCGGTTTTAAAGTGAGCAAATGGCCCACAGTCTTACCCGATTGTAAGAAAAATTCTTTTATAGCTAATATGCGCGTGGCATCACTACCTTTATATTTTTTTTCCAGATAAAGACGTGACCACATCATGTGCCAATTTTTAAAATAAACATTCCTGAAAGTAGGTGGGCTAGATTTTCCCATCAAGTGGGTAATAGTTGCATTTGGCGTTAATACAGATGAATATCCAGATTCCTTGGCCTTAAGGCATAGATCATCATCTTCATAAAATAAAAATATATCAGGATCGAAAAAACCAATTTTATTAAAGACACTCATTCTAAGCAGCATTGCAGCGCCTGATAGGCACTCAGCACATAAATCACCACTGGGCTCAATATACTTTGCTTTTATTTTTTCGCGTTGAAATACTGAGGTCTTATAGCTTTTCTGGAAAGAACCATCAGCATAACGCAATGTTGGAGCGATAATAGCAGCGTCAGGATATCGGCCTGCAGCTTCTAAAAGTTTCTCTAAAGTATCTTGTTGTATTATAGTATCAGGGTTTAATACCAAAGCAAATTCAGTAGCAATTTTTTCTAGTGCTAAATTATTGCCTCTACCGAAGCCAATATTTTTTTTACTTTTTATAATTTTTGCAGATGGACGTATTGTAGCAACTTTGCCACTGCACCCATCCCGACTGGCATTATCAACAATAAACACCCCAATCTCTGATGGTATAGATAAAAGGCATTGTTCTATAACTGCTGCACTGTTATGCAAAACTGTTACTATTGTTACTCTTTTTACAATATTATCCATTACATTTTATCCAAGGTTTTTCAAGCAATACAACAAGGCATAAAAAAAACAAATTAAAAACGAATACTTTTCATTTTTAAATCGTATAAAAGATAAGAGGTGTTAAAAACCTTGTATTTCATAAATACTTTTATAGGAGACTAATATGTTAAAAAAATCATTAATGCTTGCGGCCTCTACAGTTCTAATTCTTGGTGCTTCAGCTTATGCCAACGAAGGTGCTACTACAACAACTAAAAAGGGTACAATGTTTGAGCAATCAGATACTAACTCTGATGGCGCTATCTCTAAAGAAGAATTCCTTGCTAATGCCGAAAAACGTTTTAGCAAAATTGATGCTAACAATGATGGTAAATTGACAAAAGAAGAGTTTAAAGCTCATCGTGAAGCTAGAAAAGGCAAGATGCAGGAGTTGAAAGAAAAACGTGCTACACGTAAGGGATCTGTTACAGAAACCAAAACTAATGAACCCAAGTAGTTAACTTGGTAACTGGCCAACCTGGTGCAAGTGTGAAATTCTCCAGCCCTCCTAGCTCTCAGGTTGGCTAAGATAAATAGATAGATATGCCTATGGCTATTGAGCCAAAAAATTTAGAAGATAATGAGCTACTGGCCTATATAAAATTAGGTAAAAGCGCGTGCTTTGCCGAGTTAGTAAAGCGCCATAATGAGAAGTTTTATCGGTTAGCATACCGATATTTTAACGATAGCGATGAAGCGGAGGAGATTACGCAAATAGCATTTTTAAAATTATGGGAGAACCCATTTACTTATAATGAAGGAAGAAATGCTAAATTTACAACTTGGTTTTACAAAGTAATCGTTAATTTATGCCTAGATAGGCTAAAAATAGTAAGGCCATCACATTTAGAAGATGGGCATGATGTAAGCGATGAACGACAAAATCAAGAAGAAAAAGTAATATTAGAACAGGCAAGAGAGCATATAGGAAAAGCAATAGCAGAATTACCGGTACGTCAAAGGACGGCGCTTAACTTATGTTTTTATGAAAACTTAAGTCATAAAGAGGCGGCTGAAATTATGAATACTAATATAAAAGCAGTGCAGTCACTTCTTATGCGTGCAAAAGCATCATTGAAAGAAAAATTATGCGCTTATTTATGAGGGTTATATGGACAATGAAAAATTAGATGCACTGCTCCGCCAACGAAATATACTACCACCTAGGAGTAATTTAACAGAACGTATTATTACTTCTGCGGTGGTAGTACCACAGAAACCTAAATCAGGTTTCTATAACTGGTTCCAGGATATTCTTTATGAGTTTAATTTGCCGTACCCATCTTATGCTATAGCATCTATTTTGGTACTTTGCTTTATTATTGGCTTTAATATCGAGAGTAACGGAGAGAATTATGATACAGATAATTCTGGGAATATACAGGCATTAATGTACGAGGAGGATTTGCTATGAGAACCAGAATAAATAATAAGTTTAAATTGTTTATAACAATGTCAGTTATACTAAACGTAGTATTTCTAGGTATGTTTGCTAGTCATTTAACCAGAGGTGCAGCTCGTTTCCATAGCAGCCAGCAATTTGAAAGGATAATACTTAAATTACCTGAGGATAAACGCCATGTTTATCGTGAAAGACTAGAAAAGATGGAGCAAGCAAATAGAACTAACTGGGATAATATAAGAAAGCTTAAAGAAGAGTCTTCTACTATTCTGATTGCAGAAAACTTTGATGCTCTTGCTTATCAACAAAAGATTGATGAATTATCTTCTATAGGTGGCAATATGAGAAGGGGTATGTACGATATTATAACGGACATGGCTAGAGATATGCCACAGGATGATCGTAAACACCTGGTAAAAGTTTTGCAAGGTATGAGATCACGTCGCTAATTAATTATTTTTTACGTTCATACTCGCATAGAATTCTTATCCATGATTTCATTAAATAGGATTTTGAGAAAAATCTAAAACCAAGGAGAAGAATTATGGCACGTGGTGGTGGAAAATCTCCAATAAATATTAGTCATCATTTGAAAGGGGTAGATTTCCCTGCAACTAAGGATGATTTAATAAAGCAAGCGGAGAAAAACGGGGCAGAAGATGATGTGATGGATGTGATAGATAATATGCCGGATGAAAAATTTAAAAGTATGGCCGATGTAATGAAAGCGTATGGTGATGTAAAAACCATGCAAAATAAGGAGGATTAGTTTGAATTCATATGGAAGCCAGTACGATAATACCTATCAGTAATTTAAAACTAAGTAGTAACAATATTCAGGAAGGAAAGAAAATAAGACGAGCTCAGGTCTACGATAATAGAAATTGTAAGGGGCATAATTTATCGCCATATCTCTCTTGGTCAGGAGCGCCTGAAAGTACTAAAAGTTTTGCCATTACTGTGTTTGATCCAGATGCGCCACGTCCATCTGGATGGTGGCATTGGGTGGTTTTTAATATTCCTAAGGATATACAAGAATTGCCTGCTGGGATCGGCGTATATTCAAACGCTAAATTACCTGCGCATGCGATAGAAATCATGAATGATTATGGTGAATATGGTTATGGCGGGCCATGCCCACCTAAAGGCGATAAGCCGCATCACTACCAATTTAGTATTTATGCTTTAGATATAGACGTACTACAGCTAGATAGCACTGCAACAGCTAGCGAAGTAAAGTATTTACTTGAGCAACATAAGTTAGCGATAGACACAATTAGTGCTTACTATAACCACTAAAAAGTGGTATATATAAGATTATGAATTACCTAAAAACGACAATATTACTTGCGGGCCTTACTGCCTTATTTTGTGGTGCTGGATATATGCTAGGCGGCCAGCAAGGGATGGTATTTGCCTTTTTCTTCGCACTTATATTAAATATGGGATCATACTGGTTTTCGGATAAAATGATTCTTAGCATGTATGGTGCTCAAGAGATAAATTCTGGAGCTATTTATGATATGGTAAGGCAATTAGCAATGCATGCTAACATGCCAATGCCAAAAGTTTATATGATTGATTCGGCGCAACCAAATGCCTTTGCAACAGGTCGTAACCCAAATCATGCAGCCGTAGCTGTAACGCGTGGTATAACTGAAATTCTAGACAATGCAGAATTGCGTGGCGTTCTTGCTCATGAACTATCCCATATTAAAAATCATGATACGCTTATTATGACTATAACTGCTACTATTGCTGGTGCACTTGGTATGCTTGCAAATATGGCTATGTTCAGTGGTGGAAGACGTGACCAGCAGGGTGGGGCTATAGGTGCACTTGTAGTTATGATACTTGCTCCTATTGCTGCAATGCTGGTGCAAATGGCAATTTCACGCACACGTGAATATGCAGCAGATAAAAGCGGTGCCCAAATAAGCGGAACTCCATTGGCGTTAGCTTCTGCACTAAGAAAAATTCAGCATAGGGCAAAGAATGTAGACAATAATATAGCGGAGAAAAATCCTGCTACTGCGCATATGTTTATAATAAACCCTTTACATGCAACTAGTGTGGATAATCTATTCTCTACTCACCCTAACACAGAAAATCGCATAAAGGCATTGCAGGAGATGATTGCAACAGGATTTGAACGCCATGCAAATAATCGCACTAAAGGACCATGGGATAAATAAACTATTACAAGTAGTAGTGGCTAAATAATTATGCAAAATATACCCGATTTATGGCTAAAACAATTTCCTTTTCCTAAAATAGAGCAGCATAAATATAATCGTGGGCATGTAGTAGTTTCAGGTGGCCCGGTTGATAGTACTGGTGCTACCTGCCTTGCAGCTATTTCTGCCCTTCGCGTTGGTGCAGGCCTGGTGACTGTTGCATCACCTGAAAGTGCCTTAATCGTTTATGCTGTAAAACTAACTGCTGTTATGGCAAAGCCGTTTCAGAATCTCAGTGATTTTAAAGAACTAATTTCTGATCAACGTAAAAATATAATATTACTTGGTCCTGGCAATGGA
>JAJONM010000082.1 GCA_021323415.1 Rickettsiaceae bacterium | reverse complement strand
TGGCCTTCAAAACTAATAAAGAATTGAGCAGTTTCAGAAGTTCCCCCAGGAATATAGCTTTCTATTTTTAGCAAGTTTACATGGTTAGTGGCAAAGCCGCCCAAAGCTTTATATAAAGCTGCTGGTATATTACGCGCAGTAAATAACAAACTTGTTATAACATCGCCATCTTTTGGGTTTGGGTCATTATGCTCACCGGCCATTGCTATGAAAACAGTGGTGTTTTCATGGTCATCTTCAATATTAGCCTTTAAAATCTCAAGGCCATATAATTCAGAAGATAATTTCGATGCAATAGCTGCCTTTGATTTATCACCCCAGCTAGCAACATCCTTAGCTGCTACCGCAGTATTTGAATATTCCTTTGGAGTAATTCCAAGCTTTTTTAAGTTTTCTTTGCATTGCATCAATGCTTGTGGGTGCGAATAAACCTCTTTTATATCAGAAAGTCTAGCCCCTTTTGGCGCCATTAATTGATGCTCAACCCGTTGGAAATGCTCACCTACTATCGATAAATCCGTCTCTTGTAGCAGGTTATGTATCTCAGCCACCCTACCCGCTCTTGAATTTTCAATAGGAATCATACACAAAGTGGCATCACCCTTTTCTACCGCCGCCATCGCATCTTCAAATGAAGGATAAGCCTTAGTTTCCATATAAGGGTAAGCCTGCCTGCAAGCCATATCTGAATTAGCCCCTGCAATGCCTTGGAAAGCTATAATATTGTTTTTTTTGGTCATTTTTTCTCACTTTTGCGCTATTTTGCTTTTGCGCTCTTGCGCTCTTCAGTCCCACATTATATACTCTCCTGCACTTGTCGCAAGGACATAACGAGGAATTATGACTAACAAAGCAAAAAACAACTGGGATAAATCTTCATGGCGTCAGCTACCAATCCAGCAACAGCCTGAATATGAAGACCAGAAAGCACTTAAAAAAGTTGAGACAGAGCTTGAAAAACGCACTCCACTAGTTCATCCAACTGAGATTATTGAGTTACGCAAAAACCTGGCTAAAGTGGCTGAAGGCAAAGCATTTTTGTTGCAAGGCGGTGACTGCGCCGAAAGCTTTGCCGAATTTAGTGATAAGAATTTAAAAAACTACTTCCGTGTTATATTGCAAATGACTGTCGCACTTATGTATGGCGCAGGAAAACCGGTGGTAAAAGTTGGTCGTATTGCAGGGCAATTTGCTAAACCACGTTCTGCAGGTACTGAAATTATCGACGGCGTTGAATTACCAAGTTACCGCGGCGATATGGTGAACGGTATGGATTTTGATGCAGAGGCACGCAGACCTGATCCACAGAGACTAATTCAGGCTTATGACCAATCAACTGCAACACTTAACTATTTGCGTTCGCTAGCAAAAGGTGGTTATGCATCGCTAAAGAATGTAAACAAATGGAACCAGGAGTTTGCGTCAGAATCTGCGCAAGGCAGGTTATTTAAAAACCTGGTTGAACGCATTAATGAAAGCCTGGCATTCATGGAATCATTTGGCTTTGATTTAGAAAAAAGTGGTGAAATTAATGAGGCTTCATTCTTCACATCTCATGAGGCGCTACTTCTAAATTACGAAGAAGCCATGACGAAATTCGATGAAGATTCTGGCAAGTTTTACGATTGTTCAGCCCATATGTTATGGATTGGAGACCGCACACGTACACTTGGCGAAGCCCATGTTGAATACATGCGCGGAATTGCCAACCCAATCGGCATGAAAGTGGGGCCATCCACAAAAGAAGATGACCTGATAAAAATACTTGATGTCCTAAATCCTGATAACGAACCAGGCCGCATGACTTTAATTTCCCGTATGGGTGCTGATAAAGTCGATGAATTTTTGCCAAAGCTAGTACGCAGGGTTAAAAAGGAAGGAAGAAGTGTCATCTGGTCATGTGACCCAATGCATGGCAATACAATAAAATCACCAAATGGCTATAAAACAAGGCCGTTTAACCAGATACTTGCTGAAGTGCAAAATGTATTCCATATCCACAAAGCAGAAGGGACATACGCCGGCGGCATACACATTGAAATGACCGGCCAGGACGTAACCGAGTGCGTTGGTGGCGCACAGGCGATTTCCGAAATAAATTTAAAGGACCGCTACCACACACATTGCGATCCACGTCTAAATGCTTCACAAAGCATAGAGTTAGCGTTCCTAGTTGCAGAACAATTAAGAGACAGGAAGAAGTAACAGCTTCTCCTTTTATTATAACTCTGTATGCACCATTTTAATAATTCTAATTATGTATACGGTACGGGTACAATTTTATTCATTGGGTAGTTCTTTCTAACGTAAATATTAGATAAACTATTTGCCTGTTATATCCGCTGCCAAAGATATAATAGGAATTGCACCCGAATTTAAGAACGACTAGAATAAAAAGCTTGTCAATAGCTGGAGAAAAAATTAATTATCACCACCTTGCTCAACCTCAGCAGGCTCATCCTTCTCAACACCTGCAGTTTCACTATTATAAGTATCTGCAGAAGTATCATTTTCTGGATCTTCTAAACCATTTTCAGGTCTAAAATCGGGTGTCGGCGTGTTTGAAACCTGGATCTTTGTACCAGGCTTTAATTGCGGCATCGGCGCACCAACACTAGTACCACCAGGCAAAACCTCAACTGCTGCCGTAGCCACAGCACCTTTAGCGCCCCTAGACACTTTATAGAAAGCATTATCAAGTAACTTCATCATGTTTCTATCACGACCTTTAATTGTCTGGCCACCCAAAACTACACCGACCAAGCTTTTCCCATTTCTTTTTGCAGAAGTAACAAGGTTAAAACCCGATGCACGTATGTAGCCAGTTTTGAGGCCATCAGCACCACGATAGTTTTTAGTTACACGGTTGTGCGTGTAATAAGTTTTTTTGTTAAAAGTGAACTGACTTTTATCAAACAAATGATAATATTTTCCATAATCACGTCGCAATGCAACTGCTAAACGGGCTAAATCATATGCAGTAGATTTTTGCTTTAGATTAGGCAATCCACTAGCATTTTCAAAATTAGTACGGCTCATACCAATCTTTTTTGCTGTAGAATTCATCATATCAGCAAAACGCCCCTCAGTACCTCCAATAGCTTCGGCTAACACCACAGCAGCATCATTAGCTGATTTTATAATAACAGCAAGTATGGCATCATTAACAGTAATTGTCTGCCCAGCACGCAAATGCAGATTACTTGGTGATTGACCAGCCGCATGATCAGATACAGTCAGGCGTTGTGTCATACTAAGCCTACCACTTTCTAACGCGCTAAAAGCCATGTAAAGAGTCATCATTTTAACCAATGATGCCGGATAGCGAAGTTCACCAGCATTTTCTTCGTGTAAAATTACGCCAGTATCAGCATCAATAACTAAAGTAGCATTTTTACCTGCGGCATAGGAAAAAGATGGGGCACAAAGACAAACAGAAACAAACAGTGCGACAGTAACGAAGAAGAGCTTAACCCTATATTTACATAAATTTAGAGGCGACACTAGCAACTCCTTACTCACATGAAATGACACAAGTAGGCGCAAACCTCGCGCCTACATCGAATTGGAACTGATAGTGCCATAGAACGCACTTATTTATCAATAAAAATTTTATTAAATTACAATTTTTTTTATTTATAAAAAGAAATGAAATTCTGGGAGTGTTTTAATTTGAATTTTAGTGGCGCCGTTTGAGGAAGGCTTCTTCTGCCGAAGCCGAAGGATGTGTCATATTTGCATACCTTTCGACTCCACCCGCTACGCTCAGGGTACACCACTAAAGTTTACATTGAGACACTACAAAATTCTTAACTGCTCATGCCAAGCATATCGAATGTCTCTTGCATCACTCCGTTTAACTTTGCTACGAAAGGTTTTTTGTAGTCAGGAATTGTAATTTGCCTTGCATGCAGGTGCATTTTTTCCGGCATACCATCAATAAATGCATCAGCTCCACCATACTTGCCATCACCTAGTATCGGAGTACCAATTTCAGCCATGTGGACACGGAGTTGATGAGTACGACCAGTTATTGGGCGCAGTTCAACCAAACTCATTTTATCGCTTACTTTTTCTAAAACACGGAAGAATGTAATCGCGGTTTGACCTTCTTCATCAACCACAACTTTTTCTTTCCCGGCACCTGTGTCTTTCTTAAGGAGAGGTAAATCGACTTTTCCTTCATTTACTTCAGGAACACCAACAACAATAGCCCAGTAAATTTTCTCTATATTCTTATTTTTGAAATACTCACCGAATTTTGCAGCAACAGAAGTTTTACGTGCCAGTAATAAAATACCACTAGTATCCTTATCCAGGCGATGGACAAGTTTTGGTCGCTCTTCATAATCGAATTTTAAATGGTCGAGTATGGCATCAATACTAACCTTAACACCAACACCACCCTGCACCGCCATATCAGCAGGCTTATTAATAATGATTATGTCATCGTCTTTATAAATAACGCTTTCTAAAATTGCGCTGATATATTTCTTATCTATTTCAGGCTTAGCTTTTGGTTCACGCACATACTCCACCATAGGCGGAACGCGGACTATTTCTCCCGTTTTGAGACGGTGACTGGCTTTTACACGCTTGCCATCAACGCGGATTTGCCCTTTACGTAAAGCTTTTTCTATCGAAACATGACTTACAGATGGATAATTCCTTTTAAACCAACGGTCTAAACGAATATCATTATCTTCTGAATTAACTATTACAGTTTGAACTTTAGTCATAATTTACCACACAAGCTTTAGAGAAGCAGAATTGTTACACCAATCACGAAAGCTTATCAAGTAAATACTTCCTTAAACCTTTTTATGGAGTTTAAGCAAAAAATTCCAGCTGCTATATCTTATGACTGATATTAGATTCTTTCTCTTTGCCTTTGCCTTTGCCTTTATTATTTTTATCAAATTTATCAACATAAGATGGCGCAACGCCATTTTGTTTTTCATTAATTATTTTTTTGGCTATATCTTGTGGCAAGCCACTAGAACTAACAACAGCTGAATGCTTTTCTTTATCCCTATCCTTAGGCTCTCCTATAATATTTTTCATCCCTGGTGTATCATATGAAATTACATCAACAGCATTTGGATCATTGATAAAATCGACCAGCTTTCCGTTTTCATTGCCTCTACTATATAAAACCAAATCTTGTTTATCATTTGGTTGCGTTATAGTAATTACTGGCAATTTTTTATCTTTATGCCTATGAATTTCCAGTAATTTTTCTCCGCTATCATCCATAACAAAAACAACAGCTTCTCTACAAAACTCTTCTTTACTGCTATCTTTATACTCTTGGTGGGCAAACACCAACTGCTTAAAAGAATTATTGGCATTTTTTATTGTATATTTCCGTTGCAGAATATACTTCTTGTGTTCAGATATACTAACACCTTTATAAAACTGAGCTGTATCATCTATTGTATTATTTAGCACATCTCGTCTTATCTCCTGGGCCTTTTGTTCATCATCAAAAGGGGTCCTGAATGGAAAAGTAATTTTTGTTTTACCATTAATTTTGCCAGTTAAAGGTGTAGAAATATTAGGACTAGATGAACTGGCAGTTAATTGTGGTAAATTGTTTAATGATGGAACAGTTACTGCTTGTGGGGCTGGCTGTGCGGCAGCCTTTGTTTTTTCGACTGTAATTTTTAAAAATTCTGGATCATGGCTTACATAATAACCAGTTGGCTCAGTGCTATCTGAAAAATATGCCATAGCTGGCCAATTATTACCTACTGCAGAAATAATAAGTAAATCATTATTTTTTTCATGCCTGCATATTTCAATCAGCTTAGTTCCAGCAGAATCCATTTTACACGTAACTTTATTCTCATCAAAACCTGGTTTTAATGCATCTTGATAATCTGGATGAACAAAAGTTATTTCACTATACGTCCCATTAACATTCATTTTATCGAAAGCATTATTATGGAGATATTTTCTTACACCAGCTGAGAATAGTTTTTTGTGAGCTGCATTTTGTATATTTATATCTGGATTAATAATTTCTTTCTCAATTATATTAATATCGCTTCTTGATAATGAACTCGCAAGAACAGGCGTTCTGAAGGGATATGTTACTTCATGGGTGCTTTGTATAGAAGTTTGTACAGCCTGTGGCTTATATGTATCAGCAAGATATACAAAATTAGAATCATCTAACATCCCCCAACCTTCATTAGAACCAACACCAACTGGATTATAACTAGTAGGCGCTATAGAGGGTTGGTAGTATTGAGGTACAGATGGGCTGCTAGCAGCATTAGTTTGAACCGGAGGATATTGACCAATATTATGGTTAGAAGAACTAGAAACTGAAGAATTGGCTGCAGCTCTCATTTCACTTAATGTTCTAGGCGCATGTACTTTCATTGCTGGTGCGTTTAATCCAATTCCTGAAGAACTAGAAACTGAAGGACTGACTGCAGCACTTCGATTACTTATTAATGCAGCTGCAGCTCTTCGATCACTTATTGATATATCCGTAACTGCTAAATATGCTGTTTTGCCTGCAACATTACATACGATTGTAAAAGGTTGAATTTTATTAAATCCAGCTAATATATTAACAAGCCCTGCTTCCCAGGAAGCATCCGCCCCTTTCTTGGGGAGGCCAATAATAGCTACATCCCCACCACCACTAGCGCCAATTTTAAAATCATTTTTAAG
>JAJONM010000081.1 GCA_021323415.1 Rickettsiaceae bacterium | reverse complement strand
TCCAAATAATCCGGTATGATCTAAGTCACTAACATAAAAGCCAAGGCATTCACCTAAAAAAGCCTTTATAGCCGCAAAAGGAATTTTTACAAAATGTTGCGTACCATCTGAACCAACAGAAATGCTTTGTTTTAGTTCCTTATTCGGAGAATTTTCCCATAGTATGTTATATGCAGATTTAGCAGAATCTAAATCTTTGCAGTTTAACTTAATAGATGCGAATTCTATAGAGCATTTCTTTTGTACGTCACCATAAGGATCATGGCCAATAAATGCAGTAAATCTATTTGCAATACTTACGCTAGTTACAGAATTCTTATATAGGTTAAACTCTTTATCTGGATTTTTAGCATCAGCTTCTTCCTGCTCTTTATTCATTTCCTTTCCAGTTTTGCCTACAGTAGTAGCTAGTTTAGCCAGACCTGGCTCTTCAATAAGTCCTTGATAACCATGATGTATAAAAAATTTGTCTTGCATTTGTTTTTCCTTTTATTTCTTGTCAAATATGCTTAATGTACGAATTATGTAACATATTCAAACATATTTGTCAATTAATTAGACAATTAAGCAAATTTTGCAGGTATTCAAACTGCCATTTGTTTAATTTTTAAGGGATAAATAAAGGATAGAGAACCTAGACTATAATTTCCATTATATCTTATTATTTTCTCTTACGTAAGCCCTGCATGAAAAAATATTTTCATTTGAAATTATTATTCTAATACAGCAAGTTATTTAAATAATTTACAAAACGAATTGAATTTTTATACTTTAGATTTGCACACGCCTCTTTTTCAACTTATAATTGACCAAGCCTGCCTATAAGTAACCTTAAATCGGAGGATATATGTGTGATTTAAACATTCATAAGATGGTTAATCTAGCACGAATCAAAGACAGGGAATACGTAGGTGAGAAAACATTGTGGCAATCAGTTATTTTGCAGGCAGCATTAGATGCCACTAAAACTCCAACAAATGTGCATGAAAGATTCAGGCGCAAAAAAACCATAAAATGGTTCTCACTTAAAAATAAAGACTTTTTATTAATATGCGCTTTAGCTGGTTATGAGCCGGCTTATGTAGTCCGGCGCCTAAGGAAAGCAATCATTAGAAAAGCATTTGAAGCAAGGGAGAAAATCAGAGTAGAGATTAAAAAGAAAAGTGTCGTTACTAAGAAGAGGAAATATTCTTTTTGTGAGGAGTAATGGCGTGTCTTGTCTAGCTATATTTACTATTGATAGAGTTCGCCATCCCCGACGCCAGGTTTTGTTAGCCGAATAGGCGTTACAAAACCGGTGAGCGGGGATCTGTTGCAAATTACTACGAGATCCCCGCTCGTAGATTCGTCACAAAAATCCTAAAGTGTGGATTTTTGACTCATCTAGACATCGGGGATAACGATAGTTTCATAAAAAGGAGTTCGAATCATGGGATTTTCAAGAAAACGCGGCAGGCCGTGCGCTCCCCGCGAGAAAACTGATAAAGGCACTAAAGAACTACAAGAAAAAAGAGCAAGAAACCACACTATCGAACCACTGGATTTATGCCTTAAAAAGCAAATAATTGAAAGCTCTGAACATGAAGCCGGCATACGCCTGCGCTGGCTTTACACCTTGCGTTTCGGTGCGCCGGATATTTCAGCATACCAGCCAGAGATGAGAGGCAAAAGCTGCTTTCATGCGGACGACGAAGAATGGCTCCATGCCCGCCACCTGGAATATAAAAATGCTTTGGTAGAACTTGAAAAAATAGGCGCAAAGCGCGTGGTAATAAATATCTGTATATTTAACCAGCGGGCGGCGTTCCTACTGCCTGCAACGGCAGATACCACCCATTACCAACTTCGCCTGCGCCATGCCACTTTCCGAAAATTTAAAGATGGGATGGAGGTGCTGGCTGGGGTGCTCGGGAAGCGAGGTTGAGGGATTTTGCTTCGCCGTAAACTCACAATTCTGACGTCATCCTGGAATTCTAGAAAATCTTAGGACACTCTTAGTCCTTAGATTTTGTTAATATCCAGGATCCAGGTTTTCTTATTTAAAAAGACCCGGATCCTGAATAGCTTATTTACAATTCCTATTTACCCAACAACGCCTTCAACACCCCTTCCTACACAAGGGCATTGACAATTTACACCAAAGCGGGTCATCATTATATATCGCAGGCTACAGGATTCGCTGCGCCAGAGCTGGCGCAGCGTGCAGTATGATGCGCCAGATAGGATTACACTACTTTTCAAGCCCAACAGCGCCGGAAATACCGATGGCTCTGTATAGACCTTTAGTAATGACGCTACTGCAACTACTTCTAGCTAAGCTGCAGCTTTCGCTGCAACCCCCAAAGCCTTCACAATCGCATCGCCCATCTGGGAAGTGCCAACCCTCGAAGCGCCCTCTTGCATAATGTCGCCAGTTCTGTAACCATCAGCCAAAACTTGCTTAATTGCATTTTCAACTAAATCAGCCTCTGTACCCATATTAAAGCTATAGCGCAGCATCATCGCCAAACTTAAGATTGTAGCGATTGGGTTGGCGATATTTTGATCAGCAATATCAGGGGCAGAACCATGCACCGGCTCATAAAGGCCAGGCGTGCCAGCCTCGCCAAGTGATGCCGATGGCAGCATTCCGAGCGAACCAGTCAGCATTGAAGCGCAATCAGATAAAATATCACCAAACATGTTCTCTGTAACCATCACATCAAATTGTTTAGGGTTACGCACTAATTGCATCGCGGCATTATCAACATACATATGAGTCAGCTCGACATCAGGATATTCAGCATCATGCAGCTTTTTCATTTCTTCGCGCCAGAATTCTGTGCACTCCAGAACGTTAGCTTTATCAACCGAGCAAACACGGCCATTACGTTTTCTAGCTAATTCAAATGCCACACGGCCAATGCGCTGAATTTCCATTGTCGTATACTCAAGCGTATTAAAGCCACGGCGTTGCCCATTGCCTAAATCTTCTACACCGCGCGGCTGCCCAAAGTACAGACCACCAGTCAGTTCACGCAGAATCATAATATCAAGGCCAGCTACAACTTCAGGCTTTAAAGTTGATGCATCCGCCAGTTCTTTAAATACAATTGCCGGACGTAAATTAGCAAAAAGACCAAGCGCTTTTCTAATCCCCAGAAGTCCTTTTTCAGGACGGACAGAAATATCCAGCGGCTCCCACTTAGGCCCGCCAACTGCGCCTAGCAGTATGGCGTTGGAAGCTTTCGCTTTATCTATAGTTTCCTGTGGTAACGGGCTTCCAGTTTCATCATAAGCCGAACCACCAATCAAGCCGTAATCAAGAACAAAGCTGGTGTTTTTATTAGCATTAAGCCATTCAATGATGCGCACAGCCTGCGCGGTTACTTCTTTACCAATTCCATCACCTGGGAGGACTAATATTTTTTTGCTCATGTTTTTCCTTTTTAGTTAGTTTGTCCTATATTGTCATAGTTTGTCTTGCTTTATCGCAGTTTATATGATATACTTATTTCATAAATTGGCACTAGCCACCGAAGCCCCCGCAAGGGGGCTGATTAATTCTGAAATATCAATTCTTTCGCTTTTTCTTTTATATTATTAAATTCTTCCTTACCTACACTACCCATTTTATTCCACAATCTTTTTGAATCTAAAAGCCTAATTTGTGATAAAATTACAGATTGCTCTCTGCCTTTAAATTCAAATTTATAGTAGAAATAATTATGTTCCTTTATTGCCGTACTAAACGGTAAACCAATAAAAAGACGGCTATTAAACTTTCTTATGATCAGAACCGGACGCAGAAAAAACTGCCCTTTCCCATCCTCTTCATCACCAACATTCACGCCCAGCCTACACCACCAGACCTCCCTTTCCTTAAAAGGAACTCCAGACTCTCTTAGGTTAGATGCCTTTTTTAGATTATTCCAGCTATCAAAATCTTTTTGCATGTTTAGTTAGCTAGTTAACAGCATACAGCCAAGGTGTTTCGCTCTTGTTCTTAGCTTCAAACGCATCAATCTGCCCTGCTTTTTCCAACGTCAATCCGATATCATCCAAACCTTGCGATATGCATTTTTTACGGAAAGCATCCAAATCGAATGAATATTTCTTATTTCCTGCAATAACAACTTGTGCATCTAAATCAACAGTAACTTCAGGATTAGAACTACTTGCCACCGCCATAATTTCATCAACCTGCTCACGTGGTAATTTTATTGGCAGAATGCCGTTCTTAAAGCAGTTATTATAGAAAATATCCGCAAAGCTTGGCGCAATAATAGAGCGGATACCAAAATCCAAGAGCGACCATGGCGCATGTTCACGCGAAGAACCGCAACCAAAATTATCCCACGAAACAATGATTTTCGCATTGCTGCGATATGGCTCTTTGTTCAAAATAAAATCAGGTATCTCTTTACCTTCTTTTGTAAAACGCATTTCGTTAAATAGCCCGGTAGCACCAAGCCCAGTACGTTTTATTGTCTTCAAAAACTCTTTCGGGATTATCATATCTGTATCGACATTCATAATCGGTAGAGGCGCAGCAACCGCTGTTAATTTAGTGAATTTTTGCATAATATTACCCTTAATTTAGTACCAAAGCTTATATAAGATAAAACCCTTATTTTCCAGTATAAAGCGCTTATAACTCAATTTCTTTGCTATAATTATTACCTAAGCGCTCTGTCCAATCGCTATTTTTAGGCTCAAAAGCAATAATTTCAGCCTTATACCTATCAATTTTATCAGAACATTTTGGGTTTAAATATTCAGTCAATTGATTATTTGCAACCGTATATATAGCAAGCACACCAAAACGATATCCCACTCCTTTGAATAAAGGAGCAAAACCAGAGTTCTTAATCAACGGAATTTCACATTTATAACCACCAAATGATACTTCCTTTTGTCGCAACTCGCCATATCCGCCATTTTCAAAAAATTTAGCTTTTATTGCTTCAGTTACGTTCTTATACCTTTCTGGCTCTCCAGCCACATACACCAGGCCATTTACTAAAGGCATAGTAAGTAATGAACAAACCCCACCAGCCGCAAAAGATGCCAAACCACTATAAAACGGCGAAAGATGATAACTTTTAGAAAGCGACTCTGCAGCCACTACCCCATTCCAAAACCACCAATTGCGTAAATATATAATCCCACTCATCTTTTTAGTAAGTGGCCACATGCTGGTATCTTTAGCATTTATACCTTTCATTTTACTTTCTATTTCAGGCTTAATGGTAGTTATGGTTTCTAAAGCAGCTGCAGAAGCAGATTCAGCAACAATGTCTTTCCATGGGTCATTTTTCCATGGCTTAACTGCACCATAAGCTAAACATGCTACCCCACCGGAAACTGCGCTTATTACCTGCCACTTAGTATAAGAAGGCAGCATATTAAAAGTACGTTTTATTAATTCATTAGAAGAAAGTGGTTTTTCCTGGTGTATTACATTTAGCATCATACACTCAAAAATTGAGGCAGGAAATGCAGCAACAAAATTGGCTATACCATATGAAATAGAAGTTTCTGATGCCCTACGTGGCAAAGATTTCTCAAGACTCATCTAAACTCAAAAATTAGTTACCTACTTTACCACGCACAACTCTCGTGCCAAGTATCATATCATGCACAGCAGTTTTTTCTTTTGTAAAGACAATTGCTAAATACCAAACAAGCAACAATATTATTGCAACACAATCTAGCATTAAGCTTGTTTTATCAACCAACACATCTGCCTGAGGTATATCAATAGGGTATAGTACAATCTTTATAATTGCTACAGTCCAATAAAGTACTGCAGGTAAAAAAGTTCGCAAAAATCCTGTGCGATACGAAACCTTGCTACCGTCTTTATTTAGAACGTAGACTTTCATTATACGTTTCCCTGGTGTGGCCTGCCACTTATAACAAGCAAAAAACCAAGCAAAAGCAAAACACAAAAAAATTAAAGACGGGATGCCAGATATTAAAGTTACATAATACGGCAATTGATTATTAGCGTAATCTTCAAAAGTCCAAGCAGAAGCGCCTGGTAATATGAATTTTAATAACGAAAAGACTAGTTTAGTAATAAAATAAGAAGGAAGTACAATCAAAATACCATCAATAAGGCACGCCAGAAACCTGCGCCAGAAACCTGCGTATTGTAATTGCGTATCCGTCATTTCTTTACCTTTATTCTAATTACCAGCACCAGCTTTCCTAGCACCTTCCTCACCAATAAACTCCCTGACATCAGCCAGTTTACCTTTAATAGCAGCCGCAACCGCCATAGCCGGGCTTACCAAGTGAGTACGTCCACCCCTGCCCTGCCTGCCTTCAAAGTTACGGTTAGAGGTAGAAGCACAACGCTCACCTTCATCAAGCTTATCAGCATTCATCGCAAGGCACATTGAGCACCCAGCTTCGCGCCATTCAAAGCCAGCAGCTGTGAAAATCTTATCCAGACCTTCTTCTTCCGCTTGCTTTTTCACCAAACCAGAACCCGGCACAACCATCGCCAATTTTATGTTGGATGCAATTTTACGCCCCTTAGCAATTTCAGCCGCCGCACGAAAATCTTCAATACGTCCATTAGTACATGATCCGATAAACACCTTATCGATAACGATATCCTGCAAGCGCTGACCAGCTTTTAAGCCCATATACTCTATCGCACGGGTTATTGCAGAGCGTTTTGCTTCGTCCTTTTCATCTTGCGGATCAGGCACAACGCCATCAATTGGCAGAACATCCTGCGGGCTAGTTCCCCAGGTAACTTGCGGAATTAAATCAGCA
>JAJONM010000080.1 GCA_021323415.1 Rickettsiaceae bacterium | reverse complement strand
CACACTGGCTTGCCGAGATTGACATCCTTTTCTTTGGTCAGTCCGCCTGCAGCAGCACCTACGGCTCCACCAATCACAGCACCTGTGAGAGGGTTACCACCCGTCACTGCACTACCTACGGCTCCAACGCCTGCGCCAATCGCACCACCGCTTAAGGCACGGTCCTGTGTTGTATTACCACAGGCAGAGAGCGCCGCCAGCGCACCTAATGCTATAATGCCTTTACGTAAATATCTCATTTTCTCCCTCCATTAGTTATATCAATTTAGTATTAGTATGAGGGAGATAAATTATCTATGTGGAATAGCTGGAAGGGATATTCATCCCTTCCACAGGTTCGTGTCATTATACAACTTACACTAGTACACGAACGTTACGAAGGGTAAATACCCCTTCGTGCTAGTGGGCAACTTGTGGTCCCCACCTATATTTAAATATAGGATGATATAAATATTAATAATCTTGCAAGCTTACATTATTTAATATCAGCGCATTATTTTAGGTCCAATCCGCCAAGTAAACTTCTTTCATAGAGTAAAAAAACATCAATGCATGAACTAAAAATACAGATAGTAAAAAGAATAAATTACGCAGTTGCTGCTTTCTTGCCAGAGCGACAATTAAGCATACTATAGTTATACCTCCAACTAAGATCTCCCAAAAAGCCCCATACATAAGGAACCCAAAAAGGCCATCCCCACCCCCACTTAGCATACACAAGAGAAGTACACCTAAAGAAATACTGTTAAGAAACAGGCATAGACAAGCTCCGTATCCTTTTAATTTATAACAATAATATAAAAAGTATGGAATAATAAGCGACACAATAATAGGTATAACAAAAAAATATTTTTGGCCCATAATAATCCCCTAACCACTCACCACCTTCTTATAAATCTCCCCACCCTCTTCCTTAAACTTCTTCGCCATCTCTTTCAGGCCAGCCGCTTTTTCACGTTCGGCTTTGGCGTAGTCACACGTCCTGGGTGATTTTCATTGAGCAGAATTTCGGGCCGCACATTGAGCAGAAGTGAGCGACTTTTGCCCCAGCTGCCGGTAGGGTTTCGTCGTGGTAGTCACGCGCTTTCCATGGGTCGAGCGCAAGGTTAAACTGGTCTTCCCAGCGGAAATCAAACCGCGCACGCGATAGCGCATCATCACGCAATTGTGCACCCGGATGACCTTTGGCAAGGTCAGCCGCATGTGCCGCGATTTTGTAAGTTATCACCCCTTCCCTAACATCATCTTTATTTGGAAGGCCTAAGTGCTCTTTTGGCGTTACGTAGCACAGCATCGCCGTGCCGAACCAGCCAATCATCGCCGCGCCAATGGCAGAAGTGATATGGTCATATGCGGGAGCAATGTCTTGCGTGAGCGGCCCAAGCGTATAGAACGGAGCCTCGTGGCAATGCTCCAGCTGCAAGTCCATATTCTCTTTAATTTTGTGCATCGGCACGTGGCCAGGCCCTTCAATCATCACCTGAACGTCGTGTTCCCACGCAAGTTTGGTCAACTCGCCAAGAGTTTTCAGTTCAGCAAACTGCGCCTCGTCATTAGCATCGGCAATACATCCCGGACGCAAGCCATCACCCAGCGAAAACGCAATATCATAAGCCTTCATAATTTCGCAAATATCTTCAAAATGCGTATAGAGGAAACTCTCAGCATGATGCGCCATGCACCACTTGGCCATAATCGAGCCGCCACGCGACACAATTCCCGTAATGCGTTTTTCCGTCATCGGAATATATGGCAGACGTACACCCGCATGGATTGTAAAATAATCAACACCCTGCTCGGCCTGCTCGATTAGCGTATCGCGGAAAATTTTCCAATTAAGGTCTTCCGCTACGCCGTTTACTTTTTCCAGCGCCTGATAGATCGGCACAGTACCAACTGGCACAGGACAGTTACGGATAATCCACTCACGTGTGTTGTGGATGTTGTTGCCGGTTGATAAATCCATTAACGTGTCACCGCCCCAACGGCACGACCATACCATTTTTTCGACCTCTTCTTCAATGGAGGAAGTCACAGCAGAATTACCAATATTGGTATTGATTTTCACCAGGAAATTGCGGCCGATAATCATCGGCTCAGATTCAGGATGATTGATATTATTAGGAATAATCGCACGGCCACGGGCAACTTCATCACGCACAAATTCGGGCGTAATAAAATCAGGAATTTTTGCCCCCATCGGCTCACCACCTTGCGAATTGGCAGCAACTGCAGCCTTTCTACCCATGTTTTCACGGATGGCGATATATTCCATTTCAGGAGTGATTATGCCTTTACGGGCATAATGCAATTGCGTTACGTTAGCACCTTTTTTGGCACGAAGTGGGCGGAGATTTGGGTGCTGGAATTCTTCAACATCGCCAGCTTTACCGTTATCTTCAGGTTTTATCTGTCTGCCTTCATATGCCTCAACATCGCCGCGAGACTCAATCCACTGCTGACGGATTTTTTTAAGTCCTTGTCTTATATCAACTTTTTGATTTACATCTGTATATGCACCAGATGTATCATAAACAACCAAATCCTCTTCGCCTGCATTTTCACTCAAATGGATCTTGCGCATCGAAACTTTTACATCGGGGAATAAATCGCCCTGAACAAAAATTTTGCTCGATGATGGAAATGGCTCAGTTGTAATTTCGATTTTGTTATCTTGATTTGTCATAAAAAACCTTCAATATTTATTACGCATGGCAATACCACACTAAAAAACCAAAGTAAATCTAATGATACGCCCTATTAGACTATTTTGCTATGGTAAATACCTTAATATAATTATTCTGCACTTTATTATGTAATTAAAAATTGATATTTAATAAAGTGTGTTATAATTTAAGTGTATGCTATCTATCAAAAAAATAACAAAATGCTTTTATCAGGCGCTAGTGGATACCATCGACCACGATGGTATTGAGCATGCTGGATACTTAGCTTTTTTAGCAATGCTATCATTTTTTCCATTTATAGTGTTCATTTTCGCACTAGTAGGTTTTTTTGGCCAGACCGAAATCGGTATTAAGTTAATAAATGTAATCCTGGTCAATAATTTAATCCCATCTAGTGTACTACCCGGATTACAACCACGTATCGAAGAAATAGCCTCAGGCCCACCACAAGGATTACTAACAGTTTCCATTATCGGAGCTATATGGACAGCATCATCTACAGTAGATGGCTTACGTACAATTTTAAACCGCGCTTACCGTGTAAGCACCCCACCGGCATACATCTGGCGCAGACTAATGAGTATTGCTGAATTTTTTGTGTTAACTGGCATAGCAATATTGGTAACATTACTATTTATCATTGCACCAAGTATTATAGAAAACCTAGAACACTTCCTACATATCAAAGATCTGCATAAACTTATATCGAACTACGGCTACACGGCAAGCGAAACATGGGATTATGTACGTTACGCCATTAGTACTATTATACTATTTTTTGTGGTTGCTACTTCTTATATTTTGTTACCTAATACCAAACAAAAATGGGTGGCAGTTGCACCCGGTGCAATTGTAGTTGTTATAGCCTGGTTTATCGCCGGATGGTTATTCTCTCTTTATCTAAAGGATTTTCAGCAGGTAAACATTATCTACGGCAGCCTTGGAGGAATTATCGCAGCACTACTGTTTTTCTATATTAACGCCATGATTTTCATTTATGGCGCTGAGCTTAATTATTTGCTGGAAAAGGCAAAAGGGCATGTAATTGAGGAGAAGGAAGTGACTAACGGCAACTAACCACTTCCAGTAAACCGACTAGCTTAGGAAATAACACATTTAGTGCTTGGTTCTTCTCTATCATTAAGTATCTTTTGTGCATGCGGCATACTATCTGCCTTTAAAAAATTATGAAACTGTTCAAATTTTTTTCCCTTATCCATTAAGCTTATAACGACATCTGAATTTTCTAATATATTGCGTAAAACATCAGAATCTTTGACATTCCCAAAATCATCAAACTTTACTCCTCCTCCTACTCTTGTTAGTAGGGCCACCGCTGCATTTGGATTTTTTAATATATGTTGTAAAGAGCTCAGATTTAAGTTTTCTAGATTACTGAATTCTACTCCTCCTTTTTTTACTAAAGCCATAACCGCATCTGGATTTTCTAATATATAATACAAACTAGTTCCCTCATACATTCTAGATATCTTAGACTTATACATTGCGCTCATGTCTTCATCCACAATCCCTTCTTTAAATAAGGCGTCAATTACACCTGAATATTTTTTCTGCTCAGCAATTCTTACAAAACCCAAAGCCTAAGCATCAGCTCTACCTAGTTTAGAAAAATCTGAAAAATCTTTTGAATAGCTCATTTTCTACCTCATAAAATTAAAAGTTAAGATAGTAAAAAAAATAATATAACCCGAATAAAGAATCGATTCGGTTACTTGTTTGTTTCTCAGCCGTTTCGATAGGTTAAATAACAATTTGTAACCAAATTTTACAAATTATATAACAAGGATAGTTTTTTATTTAGATTCTTAATTCTAACTACCAGCCGGCTTATCACTATAAACCGCAACCTTATTACGGCCAGTATTTTTCACATGGTAAAGCCCTTTGTCGGCACGCTCAATAAGGCTTCTAGCCTCATCCCCGTTTACAGCAACTGAAAGACCAACACTGATAGTTTTCTTTACTTTTCCAGGGGGAACAGGAATATCAAACTCTTCGGTCTCAATTACTTTACGCACACGTTCAGCTACAATTGCGGCATGTTTTAAATCAGTATTTGGCATCACCACCACGAACTCTTCGCCACCATAACGAGCAACTAAATCTGTCGGGCGAACACTACGCGTAATTCTGGCAGCCAATTGTTTTAGTATCTCATCACCGCTTTGGTGACCATATGTATCATTCACATTTTTAAAATGATCCATATCGATAATCATCATCGCCAGTGGCTTTATGGTATCGAGCGAGCTTTTTAGCATCCGCTCAATATGCATATCAAAATAACGACGGTTATAAAGTCTTGTCAAACCATCCTTTACCGCCATCTCCAGGCTTTCCTGTTGGTTGGCTTGAAGCGCATCCTGATAACGTTTACGACGCACCTGAATCCTCACACGTGCAATTACCTCATTACTATCAATTGGCGTTATCAGGTAATCATTGATACCCATATCAAGTGCTTTAATCAGCACATCTGTATTATCCTCTTCAATAATAATGAGGAGCGGTGTATTGCGAGTTTTTTCCTGACTGCGCAGGTGTGTACATAAATGTATACCATCATCGGTAGCAAGTTGTGTACTTACCATAATCAGGTCGAAATCTTCCGTTTCAGATAAACGCACCGCCTCGCCCGGCTCAGGAACAACCTTAACTTTCATCCCCAACTCGTTGAGTTTCAAGGTGATTTGCTGCGCTTGAGCAGCATCATCATCAATTATCATTATTTTGGCATCAGAGATGTCGCGTATCTTTTCATTTTCTTCGATGCCAGCCATCTGCTGACCGGTTTTATCACGGAGCTTTAATTCATCCGTCATGCTTTTCAGGCGCACAAGTGATCTGATACGAGCAAATAACGCAAGGTCATTTATCGGCTTAGTCAGAAAATCATCAGCACCGGCATTCAACCCCTGAACGCGATCTTCCACGTCAGTCAAAGCTGTTACCATAACGACAGGCACATCCGATGTTTTTGGGTGCTTCTTTAATAATTTACAGGTTTCAAACCCATCCATTTCGGGCATCATAACATCAAGAAGTATAACATCTGGCGGGTTGGCGGTAGCAAGTTCAATAGCTTTTGCACCGCTATCTGCCGTAGTCACATCGTAATATTCACCTTTAAGTTTTGCTTCTAGCAACCTCCTGTTTGGAAGCAGATCATCAACTACAAGAATGCGCGAACCCATATTTTACCTAAACTTTAGCAAATTCCTTCACAGTTTTTAAAAATCCATCTATTGATATTGGCTTAGAAATATACTCTGCACAACCAGATTCCATAATTTTTGCTTTATCGTCTTTCATCGCAAAAGCCGTAACCGCAACAATCGGTATTTCATTTATTTTATCATCAGCCTTTATTTCCTTTATAATATCAAAACCGGAAATACCATGTAGCTGAATATCCATTAATATAAGATCAGGTATTATCTTTTTCACCATATCATAGGCTTCAAACCCATCTTGAGTGAAATACACTTCAAAATTATTAGCCAGCAGCAAATCCCTAAATAACTTAAGGTTTAGGTCATTATCTTCTACTATGAAAATCTTCTTTTTGCTCATAATAACTTCAAATAGCGAATTTAGCTCCACACCCCGTAAAAAATCTTCCTTCAGATTTTTATATAGAGTCTCCATCCAAAAGCTGTGCTAAATTTCACGGCTCTTTAATGAAGACCCCGCATCTCGCTCCGCTATGTGCGGGGTGTGGAACTAATCCTATAATTAACTCTCACTTTTGCGCTGCGCTACCTATTAAGCCTATTTTTAATTAACTCGTCAACTATTTCAGGGTTATTTAATGTATTTATATCGCCAAGGTTGCTATAATCGTTCTCAGCTA
Organism: Rickettsiaceae bacterium; assembly: GCA_021323415.1. Classification (GTDB taxonomy): domain Bacteria; phylum Pseudomonadota; class Alphaproteobacteria; order Rickettsiales; family UBA6187; genus JAJONM01. The sequence goes on along the minus strand of JAJONM010000080.1, from coordinate 1,763 downwards.
TCTTACGTAGTATGCGCCTCATAATCTTACCAGAACGGGTTTTTGGTAGTCCGGGTACTATTTGTAACAAATCAGGTTTAGCAATAGCCCCAATCTCTTTTTTTACCAATTCTAGTAGCTCCGCTTTCAGCTTATCATCAGCGTTAACTCCGGCATTTAATATGACAAAAGCATATACACCCTGCCCTTTTATATCATGCGGATAGCCGACAACCGCAGCTTCTGCCACATCTTTATAAGCAACCAGTGCGCTTTCGATTTCCGCTGTACCGAGTCTATGCCCAGAAACATTAAGCACATCATCCACACGCCCAGTAATCCAGTAATAACCATCAGCATCGCGCCTTGCGCCATCACCAGTAAAATACTTACCTTTAAACTGTGAGAAATATGTACTTACAAAACGTTTATGATCACCATAAACACTTCGCATTTGTCCCGGCCATGAATCTGTTATGCAAAGATTTCCTTCAGCCTCACCTTCTAAAATTTTTCCATCATTATCAACTATGGCAGGCTTTACACCAAAAAATGGTAAAGTTGCTGACCCTGGTTTTAGCTCTACAGCGCCAGGCAATGGGGTTATCATATGGCCACCAGTTTCCGTTTGCCACCATGTATCTATAACTGGACACCTCTTTTCGCCAACCACGTTATAATACCACATCCATGCTTCAGGATTTATCGGCTCTCCTACACTACCTAAAATCCTGAGCGATTTACGCGAAGTGCGTTTTACATACTCATCGCCTTCACGCATAATGGCGCGTATAGCCGTAGGTGCCGTATAGAAAATATTAACTTTGTGCTTATCAATTACCTGCCAACACCTATCCCACTGGGGGTAATTTGGCACTCCTTCAAACATTAAGGTAGTTGCACCATTGGCAAGTGGCCCATAAAGAATGTAACTATGACCCGTCACCCAGCCAACGTCTGCAGTGCACCAGTAAATATCACCATCATGATAATCAAATACATATTTATGTGTTAGTGCGGCATAAAGCAGATAACCAGCCGTAGTATGCAGTACTCCCTTTGGCTTTCCAGTCGAGCCAGAAGTATATAGTATAAATAGCGGATCTTCAGCATTCATCACTTCTGATTGGCAATGGTTAGATGCAATTTTCATCTCATCTTCATACCAGACATCCCTGCCCTCATTCCAATTAATAGATCCACCAGTGCGTTTCACTACCAATACTTTATGTGGCAATCCTGATTCATCCAATGCAGTGTCAACATTGCTCTTGAGTGGTATTTTCTTGCCACCACGCAATCCCTCATCTGCAGTAATTACTTGCCACCACGCAATCCCTCATCTGCAGTAATTATCACTTTCGAGGCACAATCTTCCATCCTCCCCTTTAGTGACGAAGGAGAAAAGCCACCAAACACCACAGAATGCACCGCACCAATTCTTGCACATGCAAGCATGGCATAAGCAGCCTCTGGTATCATCGGCATATATATAATGACGCGATCTCCCTTTTCTACACCAAGGTTTTTAAGCACATTGCCAAGGCGGCATACATTTTCATGCAATTCTTTATATGTTATTTTTTTTGAATCTTCGGGGTTATCACCCTCCCAGATTATAGCAACCTGGTCACCACGAGTTTCCAGATGACGATCAATACAGTTTGCCGACACATTTAAATAGGCATCTTCAAACCACTTTACCGATACATCATTTTCGAATGACGTATTCTTTACTTTGGTAAATGGCTTTATCCAGTCAAGAGATTTGGCTTGCTCACCCC
>JAJONM010000014.1 GCA_021323415.1 Rickettsiaceae bacterium | reverse complement strand
ATTTTCAACTAAATGAGTCATTATTAGAATTTACTGACATGCCCACTCATCGCAATGACGATATATTGCAAAAAGTCGTCATTGCGAGGAGTCGAACGCAGTGAGTACGTGGAAGCAATCTGGTAAATATTACGAAGAATGCCGTGTAGAAACTATATCCTCATCGGCATAATTACATAAAGCGCGCTGGCATCAGCATTATCCTTTACCAGAACCGGGGCTGCACCATCGGCGAAAACAAACTCTGCCGTTTCACCCTCAATGCCAGCCATCATATCCATCACATAACGTGAGTTGAAACCAACTTCTACCGGACCAGAAGAATAAGTAACATCCACTTCTTCTGTTGCAGAGCCATTTTCTTCATTAACCGCAGATAATGTCAACTTACCACTAGTAACTGCCAATTTGATAGCCTTAGTTTTTTCAAATGAAATTGTCGAAACACGGTCAACTGCTTTAGTAAATGCAGCAGCATCAATTTCCATAACACGGTTATTACCTGACGGGATAACTTTTTCATAATCAGGGAAAGTACCATCTATAAGCTTAGATAGTAGAACTGCCTCACCGCATACAAATGATATTTTATTTTCAGAAAGAGAAATTTGCACATCCTCCTCAGCCTCATCAATCAGCTTTCTAAGTTCACCAACAGTTTTGCGTGGTATAATAACTCCTGGCATACCATTAGCCCCCTCTGGCAAATCTATTTCGATTTTTGCAAGTCGGTGGCCATCAGTTGCAACTGAACAAAGCTTATCTTCTTTAGCATGGAAATAAATACCATTTAGGTAATAACGCGTCTCTTCAGTAGAGATCGCAAATTTTGTTTTATCTATAAGTGCTATCAATTCTGCCGGTTTCAATGAGAATTCTGAATCCATATCACCCTTATCCATCACCGGGAATTCAGTAATTGGTAGGCATGAAAGCGAGAAATTACATGCACCAGCTTTTATCTCAAGCTTACCACCAGTTTCAGCATTGCCTTGCAATACCACTTGAGAACCATCAGGAAGTTTACGCACAATTTCATATAATGTATGCGCAGGAACAGTAAGAGCCCCTTCCTCAGTAATATCTGCCGGGAGTTTTTCTGTAATTGCAATATCCATATCAGTTGCAGTTAAGCTTACTGCACCGTCAAAAGCTTCTAGTTTTACGTTAGATAAAATAGGAATCGGAAGACACTGCTTCTACATTTTCATTTTCTTTCAAAGCTGCTGATTGGGTCATGATAATTACTTCTCTAATTAATTAAGTAATTTTAACTTAGCAGCAAATTTTTTGAGTGTAAAGGGAGTAGTAGTGACTTGTAGCTTGTGGCTAGTGACTAGCTTGTTTTTAAAATAAAAAACCCCCTGCATTAGCAGGGGGTTTTCATTAGCCACTAGTCACAAATCACTAGCCACTTAAACATCATCCTTCTCATCAATGTGAGTTCTCTCATAACTCTCATGGCGTTCTTGTGCTTCAATTGTAAGAGTTGCAATCGGGCGTGCTTCTAAACGTTTAATTCCAATCTCATCACCAGTTTCATCGCAATAACCATATTTACCATTTTCAATACGGCGCAATGCAGAATCAATCTTATCGATAAGCTTACGGTAACGGTCACGCGTACGCAATTCTAGCGAAGTTTCAGTTTCAACTGAAGCGCGATCATTTACGTCTGGTTCTTGCCAGTTTTCTTCGCGCAAGTGATCTAAAGTTTCACGTGACTCACTAAGCAATTCATCTTTCCACGCAACCAATTTTTGGCGAAAATATTCTAATTGCAGGGGACTCATATACTCTTCTTTTTCAGAAGGTTTATAACCTTCTGGAAGCACAACTTTTTCAGATGGTTTAGCTTGACCTGATACTCCCATTACTTAAATCCCCTTTTGTAAATTTAAAAAAAAGTTAAGGGAATGACTATACAACTTTTAGGATATGATGCCAAGTGTTAAGTTGCCAGTTGTCAGTTCGTAGTTGCAAGAAAATTTATAACTAGAGACTTGAACTAAATCACCGGCATAAAACCTTCAAGATACGACACATCCAAAGGCTTCATGTTTTTTTGGTAATTATAACTTTCCATTGCGCGGTTTTTATTTTTCTGGCGCTTTTCTGATTTATCATTGTAACCGGAACGCTCAGCGAACTCATGCAAACTAAATGATGTTTCAGGCGAAATAAGGCGTTCATTTTTCATATAACCTTTTGGTACGAATTCTAAAAGAACCTTACCATCGAGCAATACGGCTCCTGGGCTCTTCAGAATTTTATCCGCAAAGCTTTTAAAAAACGATTCATAATCTTTATGCTGACCAGACTGGTTACCCCCATCCGGATGCACATCACGGCTCCCGACAGCTTTACTGCCAGGAACCTTTTCTACTGAAAACTCCACTGCATCTCCCTTGCATTGTTGTTTCGTCCCTTAAAGGCGGGGTACCATTATTAGCCGATTTCGACTCTATAATCAAGAGTTTTCTTGGATGTTTGTTATAAAACTTATGGTATAAGCTCTTAAAGCCTCTCAAGCTTAGCCAGCTCTACTGCCGCACGCAGCTCAATATCGTCAATAATCGAGCTTAAATTCGGGTCAGTTATATTATCACGCCAGCTTTTTATCATATCGTCTAATTTTCTCACAAGCTCAGGTGAAATGCTGTTTGTTAATAATGAAACCCTTATTTCCTCAAGATATTCTAAAATACCCGAACCATACTTAACTGCTTTTTTACTTGTATAGCCTTCATCTTCAACTTCTTGCAGCATAAATAACGAGTTTACGCTACCAATAGCCGAAGTCTCACTTGCGACAGCAGAATCTACTGCATCTGCCCCACCCAGATAAGAAGAAAACCCTCCGCCTACTGACTTTTTCTTTTCACTTTTACCAGTTGCACTAACCCCTGATTTAACACCTAAAACCTTCATATTTCAATCCAATCAAATTACTTTTTACATTAAAACATAATTGTAAGTTTGTAATAACTAATAATATTTACTATAATTAAATTAATATTACGAAACAATATAACAATTTTATTTTTATATCCCCATAATATCACTACAGACAACGTAGGGAGGTATCATTATGAGAACTTGTCTTATTCTCGAGGACCAAACTGTCACACGCGAAATTTTTGAAGAATATGTTGCGCAGTTGGGATTAAAACCACTATCAGCAGGAAATGTTGAAGATGCAGTAAAAATCTGCAAAAGCACAATGCCAGATAGTATATTGCTTGATTGGCACATGCCTGATCTAGATGGCATGGATTTTATGGAAATTTTAAAAAGAATGCCAAATGGTGATAAAATTCCCGTTATCATGTGTACATGCGATGACATGGTCAGCAAAAAGAAAAACCTGAAAGAAGCCGGGATTCAGGGCTGTTTAATAAAACCTATACTCTTTAATAACTTAAAGCATGAATTACAAAGAGTTGGCGTTATTTAAAGTTAACAAAACTCTTGCCATTTCCTATCATATAGCTATTTTGAGCGTTTCATAATTTGTACTAAAAGATGAAACAGAAAAAAGCCTTAAAAATACTAACAGCCCTTTCGCAAGAAACCAGGCTGGCAATTTTCCGCCTGCTTATTCAAGAAGGTAAAGAAGGTCTTTCAGCGGGAACTGTCGCCGAAATATTGCAAGTACCGGCTGCAACACTATCATTCCACTTAGCTCAATTATCAGACGCTGGTGTATTAAAATCAGAGAAAAATGGCCGCACAATTATGTATAAAGCCAAATACAAATCTATAAAAAGCCTAATGGAGTACCTTACCGAAAACTCTTTTAAAAAGCGTAAAAAAGCTGAAAAGGCAAAAACTACATTGAATTAACCCTTCTTTAATTTTTTTTAGCTATTATTAGTTTATAACTAACAATAGTAAAAAAATGTCTCAAAAAGGTTTTACATTAGTAGAGTTAGCGATAAGCATCACAATCCTAGGTCTTTTGATGGTAGGCACGTTAGGCGGCGTTGATATGATTAAGGCTGGAAAATTACGCAAAGTAGTTAGCGAATTTACCAATTATGCAGAATCAATTGATCAGTTTTACGCCGAGTACCAGCATTTACCGGGAGATATGCCGATAATAGCTCAGAATTACTGGGCTGGTGCACATTATGGAAATGGTGATGGAAAGATAGATTGGAGCTCCAGCGCCAACCGAGAAGATTTATTTACCTGGGAGCATTTAGCCCTTGCCGGATTAATTCCTGGTACATATACCGGAGTTCCAAACCCAGTGAATAATACTGATGGCTATGTATCTGGCACTAATACACCAACTTCTGATGGCGCAAAAGGCGGTGTATACATTTTCGGCGGCCCTTCATCTGCACAATTATTTGGCGCAAATGGAATACAAATAAGGCTTGGAGCAATATCCGGAGCTACTAATAGCCCCTACTCCACAGGCATACTAGATGGCAAAGACAGTTACTCAATTGATAAAAAGATAGACGACGGCAGGCCAGCCACCGGCCTGCTTTATAGTATGAATGCAGCAGATTCCGGCACGGCCTGCATGAGCGCCGCATCTACAGTCAATACCCTTGCTGCCGCCACCGCAACTTACTGCCTCAATAGCAGCACCTGCACCACAAAAAGCTGTCATTTAATTTATTGGTATAAGAAGTTTTAATTCTTTTGCGCTTTTGTGCTTTTGCGCTATTATCCTGTCACAACTAAAAAAACACACACAATATGACAGTAATAACACGCTTTGCACCCTCACCTACTGGCCTTCTACACATAGGCAGCGTCCGTACCTCCCTGATTTGCTATATGATAGCCAAGCAATCAGGTGGAAAATTTATGCTAAGGATTGATGATACCGATGTTGAGCGTTCAAAACAGGAATATGCCGAAGCAATTGAAAGTGACTTAAAATGGCTTGGCTTTAACTGGGATATTTTCTCCCGTCAGTCTGATAGAATTGCACGCTATGAAGAAATTAAACTGCAGCTAATTAGTGCTGGCAGGCTTTATCCTTGCTACGAAACCGCTGAAGAACTGGAAGTGAAACGTAAAATGTTGCTTAATCGTGGTCAGCCACCAATTTATGACCGTGCAGCACTAAAACTTACCGATACTGAAAAGAAAGCCCTTGAAGCACAAGGGATACAGCCTCACTGGCGTTTTAAATTGGAAGATAATGCTATCATCGAATGGGATGATAAAATAAAAGGCCATATACACTTTGAAACTAAAAACCTAAGTGACCCGGTTCTTATACGCGCTAATGGCGCACCAACTTATCTATTACCATCTGCTATTGATGATATGGATTTTAATATCACACATATCGTACGCGGCGAAGACCATGTAAGTAATACTGCAATGCAAATCCAAATTTTTGAAGCAATGGGCAGTAAAATCCCATCTTTTGCCCATCACTCATTAATGAAAACAAAAGAGGGTAAAATTTCCAAGCGTACCGGCGGTTTTGATATTGGCTCATTACGCGAGGATGGCATTGAGGCAATATCTATCTGTAGCCTTATGGCCCGCCTTGGCACATCAGACCCAATTGAACCACGCACGAGCCTGGAAGAATTAATCAGTAACTTTGATATATCAAAGTTTAGCAAGGTTGCAGCCATTTACGAATTTGATGAACTAGATCGTATGAACAAAAAAGTCCTGCATGTTATGCCATACGAAAAAGTTAAAAACCGCGAAGAAATGCAAGGAATTGATGTTGAGTTTTGGTCATCAGTACGGCCGAACCTTAGCCGCCTGAAGGAAATTCAGGAATGGTGGGAACTATGCAAGAAGCCACTTACGCCAGTAATTGACGACTTGGAATTTACTAAACAGGCAAGCGCAATGCTTCCGCCAGAACCATGGGATGATAACACCTGGGGCGCATGGACTGGGCAGGTAAAAGAAGCAACTGGCCGCAAAGGTAAAGACCTTTTCATGCCCATCCGGAAAGCTTTAACTGCACGCGATAATGGGCCGGAATTAAAGCATTTATTACCACTGATTGGCAGAGAAAAGGCGTTAGCTAGATTGAATGGTAAAGTTGCTTAATAGATAAACATGAAAGCTATTGTCTACCATAATAAGCATTTTTAGAAGCTTGGCGCGCAGTACCATTTGTTTTATCAATGCACCCTGAATAATCCAATGCGTCTTTTTCTAAATCTTTTGGAACCCATCTATGCTTTAAGCACACCATTGAGCTCATTGATATAGAGTTTTCATCAGAAGCAAACTTACTTTTACTTATAACCACATCAAATTGTTCTATAAATTGCTTTGTTCGCATAATAACTCCTTAAGTCAGGAAATTATTATATAACGAACAGTAGTTAATAAGTCATTACAATTTTAACCATTTTATTACTGCCTAACATTTGCCTTGCCCTGCATTTCTATCAGACTTACTAGTTCCAAAACGCAAACGATCAACATCCTCCGCATAAGCTTTTTTAGGTGAAGGAACTATGGATGTTTTTCTTATATCAATTTCTTCACTGTCCTTTGGTTTAAGCTGCTCCTCTAACTCCTCGATTCTACTGTCTTTTTCTACAACCTCAGCAACGTCTCCTGAAACACCTAAGCTTTGGCTCTTTGCTTCTTCTTGTGGATTACTTAAAGAAGATGAAACTGACACCCATGAAGGTCTTATACCAGTTGATAAAGAAAGAGGTTTGCCTGTATCCTCCGGCTGAGAATATTGCCACTGATTACCTTTAGTGTAAAAATGACCACCACAATATTTTATTTCAAATGAAGATTGCTGACTAAGAGCGGAACCGCCTGCTTTGTCTGCTTGATTCATTTCTTGAGAACCACTTACAACAAGCGGCTGCGATTTTGGTTTCGCATCCTTATGTTTGAATTCGAATGGTTGATTATAGGCAAGTGAATCACGGTTCCAGAATTGATCGTCACACCAAGACTCAGGCGATTGGGTGCCTTCTCCGGATTGCGACTCTTCTACACCATCATCTCTCTTTCTTTTCATAACGAACTCCTTTTTAAGTATACAAAGTCTATACAAAAGAAATGTTATATATCATTGCATTTTGATTCTAACCACCCAAGAACGTTATCGCCGGCACATAAGCATGATTCAAATCATTAGCAACAGCCTCGTTAGTAACCCTGCCGCGACATAGGTTAAGGCCATTACGGAAATTTACATCCTCTTTTAATGCAGCACGATAGCCATTATTCGCCAGATTAATTATGTATGGCAATGTAGCATTCTCAAGAGCTTTAGTCGCAGTTCTTGCCACAGCACTTGGCATATTGGTTACACAATAATGGATAACATTATCAACTATATACGTTGGTTCAGCATGAGTAGTAGGGCGACTGGTTTCAGAACACCCCCCCTGATCAATTGCCACATCAACAAATACTGAACCACGCTCCATTTTTCCTATCAGATCAGCAGTAACTATGCGTGGTGCAGTCGCACCCGGTATTAACACGGCACCAATAACTAAATCTGCACGTGTTGCATATTGTTCAACAGCATCAACAGTAGAATATATACAACGTACATTCCTGCCGCCTAATTTCCACTGTAAACTCCTCACCCTTTCAATAGACCTGTCAAGTATCGTAACATCCGCTCCAATACCAGATGCGATAATAGCAGCGCTCGTTCCAACAACTCCCCCACCTAATATCACAACCCTTCCTGGCTCAACCCCGGCCACACCACCAAGCAGTGTGCCTCTTCCGCCATTAGTGCGTTCCAGATAGTGCGCTCCTACCTGAATTGAAAGCCTTCCAGCCACTTCACTCATTGGCGCAAGCAGAGGTAAAGAACCATCATTACCAGTTACAGTTTCATATGCAATTGCCACGCAGCCTGAACTGATTAATGCATCTGCAATTTTTGCATCCGCGGCCAGGTGCAGATACGTAAATAAAATTTGCCCTTCTTTCAGCATTTTGCATTCTTGTGTTTGTGGCTCTTTAACTTTCACGATCATATCAGCACGGTTAAACACCTCTTCCGCAGCATCTACCATCAAAGCACCAGCTTCTTGATAATGTACATCTTCAAATCCTATCTCATGCCCTGCAGTTTTTTGAACAATAACCTGATGCCCATGATGGTTAAGTTCCCTCACTCCACGTGGAGATATACTAACTCTATATTCATGGTTTTTTATTTCCTTCGGCACACCTATAAGCATTCGATTCTCCTAGAAAAGAAATGAATTGGAATATCAATTAGTAATACGAATTTAATCTAATGCAAGGAGAAATTAACTAGCTTAGTGCAAGTGCAAGTTGTTAGTGCAAGAAATCTTAAGAGGACATCTTTCTTACCACTAGCCACTACTCCTTCACTTTTCTCAAAAGAATCAACATAAGAAGCCCAGGAATCGCAATAGCAGTACTGAGTACAAAGAAATTTATCCACCCCACCTGGTCAACAAACCACCCGGAAGATGCCGAAAGCCATGTTCTGCCTACTGAAGCTAATGAACTAAATAGCGCATATTGGGTTGCTGTATAACGCACATTACACAAGGAAGAGATATACGCAACAAACGCTGCTGTTCCCATACCACCAGTAAGATTCTCTGTTGCAATAGTAACTGCAAGCAATTCAACATTATAGCCAAAATGTGCCTGCACAGCAAATGCAAGTGTACTTACCATCTGCAATATACCACATACCCAAAGTGCTTTCATCATACCCATTTTGTTAACTACAGCACCACCTAGGAATGTACCTAACAACAACGCTACAAAACCAAATGATTTTACTACCGTTGCAATTTCAGCTTTACTAAACCCAGTCTCAATAAGAAATGGATTAGTCATAACACCAGCAAAGGCATCACCAAGTTTATAGAGAACTATAAAAAACAAGACTATTAACCACCCAGGCCGCCTCATAAAATCAGAAAAAGGATTGATTACCGCACGAATGAACCATTTTTCTATTTTTATGAAAGGTGAAGTTTTCTCAATTGCTAAATCATGTATGTCAGATTCAATATCAATTCCTGTTTTTGGCTCTCCGGTGACCATAATAGTTATTACGCCTATGCTTATTAAAGCCGCCATAACCACATAAGTTACAAACCAACCAGCGTATTGTGCTAAGAATAACGCACCCGCACCCGATAAAAGCATCCCTACGCGGTAGCCAAAAACAGACATCGCTGCTCCTGCACCCTGTTGGTTTTCTTCCAGTATTTCAACACGGTATGCATCTATAACTATATCCTGGCTAGCTGATGCAACCGATACCATAAAAGCAAATACGGCAGTCATAAATGCATTTTCAGCCGGATTACTAAGACCCAGCATAACAATAAATATCGCAAGACACGCTTGCGTAAACACCATCCACCCACGCCTTCTTCCAAGCAACCGCGTTACAAATGGCAATGGTAATTGGTCAATGAGTGGTGACCACAAAAATTTTAGTGCATATGGAGTACTAGCTGCAGCAAACAACCCAATTGCTGTACGCGACACCCCAACTTCAGATAACCACACTGAAAGAGTTGATAAAACTAATGCGAGAGGCAAGCCACTTGCTATGCCTAAGAAAAATACTGCTATTACTTTTGGGTGGGAATAAAGGGATAATGCTTTCATAATTACCTATTATTTTATAAAAATTGTGAACAAAGCGAACTCCTCATATCCCCCTCTCTCCCGTGGGGAGAGGGATGGGGTGAGGGGGCGATAATCTTACAAAAATCAAGTTCTATATTTATATTAACTACCCTCGCCCCCTCATCCTAACCTTCTCCCCACGGGAGAAGGAACCATAATGAGTTCGCAAGCTCACACTTAATTAAATTAATTCAGCCAACTTCACCTCTGGTCTTGCACCAATATGGCTTATTATTTCACTAGCTGCAATAGTTGCAAGCCCACCGCACTCAGCCAAATTCTTTCCATTAGTATAACCATATAAAAATCCACTGGCATATAAATCACCAGCACCTGTTGTATCCACTACTTTCAAGCCACTAGGCAGTAAAATTCTCTCTGTTTTGTCACCATTTAAAATAAGAGAGCCTTGTGCTCCACGAGTGATGATAACAATCTCTGCTAATCCCCTTGCCTTTTCTACAGCCAAATCAAAATCGTTTTCCTTTAGCAAGCTGGTAATTTCAGCTTCATTGGAAAAAACAATATCAACACCAGCTTTTATTAAAGCAAGGAACCCTTCCCTATGCCTTGCAACACAAAAACCATCTGAAAGTGATAGCGCAACTCTTCTATTATGTTTTTTTGCAAACTCCAGTGCCAGTTTCATTGCCTCTTTTGCATGCGGCTCATCCCAAAGATAACCTTCAAGGTAAGTAACTTTTGAATTGGCTATTACCTCCTCATCGATATCATTTGGCGTTATCTCACGCGTAGCACCCAAATATGTAGCCATTGTGCGTTCTGCATCAGAAGTAATTGCAATCATGCATTTTGCTGTAGATAACCCGCCAACTGCAAGAGCAGTATTATAATGCACACCAACTTTGCGCAAATCATCCTGGAAATGGTGGCCGGAGTTATCATCTTTCACCTTTCCAATAAAAGCCGCTTTACCACCAAATGAAGCAATCCCTGCCATAGTATTAGCCGCTGACCCACCAGACTTCTCAATCGCACCAGACATACCCTCATATAATGCGGCTGATTGCTTCTCATCAACCAAAGTCATTGAACCTTTATTTAAATCATGCTGACGTAAAAATTTATCATCCACATTTGCAAGTATATCTACTATTGCATTGCCAACACCGGCTACATCATATTTTGTCATATTTATCCTTTTAAATTCCCGATTCCACTAAATTCCTTACCACCTCCAAATCCTCTGGTGTATCAACACCAAGCGGAACTGTATCTACCACAGCGGCATCTATCCTCATACCATTTTCCAAAGCGCGAAGTTGCTCTAGCTTCTCACGTTTCTCGAGTGGGCTTGGAGGTAATTTTACAAATTTTTCTAACGACTGGCGGCGATAAACATAAAGCCCTATATGATGGAATAGGTCTCCATCACCATAAGGTGCAGTAGCACGTGAAAAATAAAGCGCCTGACCACTTTCAGCCAGCACTGCTTTTACCACGTTCGGATTGGTTCGTTCTTCCGGTTTTTTAATCACAGCAACAAGGGTAGCAATATCAACTGCTGGATTTTCCATTAATTTCAGCGCCTTATCGATAATTTTATGATCAAGGGTCGGCAAATCGCCCTGAACATTTACAATAAAATCATAATTTTTGCCAGTTTTTTGCAAAGCTTCATAAATGCGATCTGTGCCAGATGGATGGCTTGGGTTAGTCAGAATTGCCTTTCCACCACATTTTTCAACCTTATCAGCTATCTCCTGTTCAGCACATGCAACGTAAACATCATCCACAGCTGCAAGGCAACTACGCTCCCAAACATGGATAATCATTGGTTTTCCGGCAATATCAGCCAGTGGTTTATTCGGCAAACGGGTAGATGCCATACGGGCAGGAATAAAAACAGCTACTTTTACAGACATCAGCACCTTATAAGTGTTCAATTAAGAAGGCGTCACTCTACATAAAAATGCCAAAATAACAAAATAATTTTGCTTCCCAATTAAAATTTGAACATTTTATATATTTATTATTGACGAGAGACAATACTACCCTTATGTTGCCCCACACATTTCAAATGTGATCCCGTAGCTCAGCTGGTAGAGCATTCGACTTTTAATCGAATTGTCGCAGGTTCGAATCCCGCCGGGATCACCACTTTCCTAAAAGTAACAGAAGAAAATAAATAGGCACAGCTTGTGCCCATCATAATTCATTATGGCCTCCTCTACCTCTATTGGCATAATTCAGTGGAGTATAAACAACTAAAGGAGATATATACTGTAGTTAGATAATTACTATATAAGTTACATTTAGCTCCATACCTCGTCCCGCACATAGTAGGATCGAAGTATGGAGCTTAACTTTTTAAATTGAATAAATAGATGCAAATTGTTGGATTTTATCCAAATTTCTGAAGGGAAGTTAGACTATTGGTATCTGATTATCTATTATAAGCAGCAGTATAACCATTTTGGCGGAGCTGTCCCGCACTGCTTTCACCGACACCAATTCCATGATTGCCAGAAAGGGCACCACTTGGAGAAATAGATCTTGCTTCAGTAGGAGTAACCTTATTTTGATGAAGCTTATCATTATTGCTAGGATTGGCGTATTGACCACCATCCCCTGCACCAAGACCATGAGCGCCACTTAACGCCCCAGCCCTGAAAGTTGCTTCAGGAGTAGTTGCTTGCGCCTGATGCACAGCACCATGAACAACACTCGGGCGGCTTTCAGAATTGCCTATAGCAAATGAACCAGGTACATTGCGGCTATTTCCTACAACACCACCATTCTCACCATGCGCCTGAGCAAAATTATTACCTTGAAAATAATTAACTGATGACATTTTCTACCCGAAAAAATTATCTGTACTTTAGATTTCTATAGCAAACTACCATAAAAAAACAATAATTTTCGTGTAGGATGGCGCATTTAAACCCGCAATGAATTCAATACGCAACACTTCTGTCACTCCAAAGAAGCAAAATATATATTATTGAATAGATAAATAGAACGGAAGAGCTAGTTGTATCTGGCCACACTCTGGCCATTATTGCGCAGCTGACCAGCGTCACTTTGCCCCGCCTGAGTCTGCCCCGCCCCCATACCATGGGCACCAGAAATAGCACCACCACGCGCCACAGGAGTTACTTCGGTCGGTTGGACTTTATTTTGGTATAGTTTTTCATTATATGAAGGATTGGCGTATTGTGCATCACCAGTACCTACTCCATGACCAGAAGTAGAACCAACCCTCACAGTAGTTTCAGGCACAACTGCCTGCGCTGCATGGACAGCACCATGTGCAACATGTGGCCTGTTTTCTGAATTCCCGATAGCAAATGAACGCGCCTGATTACGGCTATTAGATACAACTCCGCCATTTTCTCCATACGGCTGAGAAAAGCTATTACCATTAAAAACGTGAGCACCCGACATAATCAAACCATAATAATTAGTTATTATGGACACTTTTATACAACAAATGCACCAAAAAAGCAACCATTTTCTTACAAAAAGTTAAGGTTTAAGCCCCTGCCAGCGCTTAACCAGGTCATTTTCCAGGTCAAAAAGGTCTAAAATACGGCCAACACTATGATTTACAATGTCATCTACGCTTTGTGGATTAGGATAAAATGCCGGTAACGGCGGCACTATAACAGCCCCCATTTCAGCCAGCGAGGTCATAGTACGCAAATGCCCAAGGTGGAACGGGGTTTCTCGTACGCATAAAACTAGTTTTCGGCGTTCTTTGAGGATTACATCCGCAGCCCTGCTTAGCAAGTTTGAAGTCACACCAGTTGCAATTTCAGACATGGTTTTAACAGAGCATGGGGCAATTACCATTCCCATGGTTTTAAATGAACCGCTGGAGATAGCCGCCCCAATATCATCAACATTATAACACCAATCTGCAAGTTGATTTACATCAGAAATTTTCAACCCAAGCTCTTGAGAGATGGTAATATGACCCGCCTTACTGATAACTAGGTGCGTTTCTATGTCAGTAGATTTTAAAGCCTGGAGCAGTCGAAGCCCGTAAACCGCGCCTGAGGCCCCACTTATACCAATAATAAGTCTGTTTTTCACCATAATGTGACTTACATACCATATTACCGCTTAAAATCAAATACTTCCCCAATATCAACAACAATATTGCATGTTACACACAAATATATCTTATCCAATCTTGATAAAAAAGTGCTATAATAAGAATTAACAGGGAGACTTTATAATAACCTTATAAACACCCCAAAATCTAATTTATTAATAAACAGAGGAGATTTATCTATGTCTACACAAGCTCATATAATATCCTTAAATACTAAACATAAAGAATTAGAGTTAAAATTACACGAAGCTTATATACATCACTTACCGACAGCGGAATTAAAGAAAGAAAAGCTAAAGATTAAGGATGAGATATCGAGTTTAGAGCAGCAATTGACAGCTATGGAAGATGCTAAGATAGCTGCATAAAGTCATTTAGGTTGGGTACTAAATATGAAAGGGGGGCTAACTAGCTCCCCTTTTTTTGTCTTCACAAACAAAGTAGGCGGTGATAATCAAATCACCGCCCATTTTAGCTATAAAAACCGGAATATTAAGCAGCAATCGCTGTAGCATCCCCTGAAGAAATCCAGGAAATATTACCATCTTCACGTCGGTATATCACATTTACTGCCATAGTTTTCTTATTAATAAACATTAAAGCTGGCAATTGGCCTAAATCCATGCGCATTACAGCATCGCTAACTGTTAATGTTTCTACTTCAGTTGGCTTTTCTGCTATAATAACAGGCGCATCTTCAGCAGATTGGTAGCTTTCCTCGTTAGAGATAACATATTTAGTCGCACCAAATGACTGCATATCCTTATCCGGTCTTGATTTATGATGGTCTTTAATACGGCCTTTGTACTTCCTAAGCTGCTTTGCAATACGTGTAAGAGCCAGGTCAAAAGCGGCATATGCATCATCATCTTCAGCGCCACCTTTAATTATCAGCTGGTGGCCTGTGCCCTCATTTACTATTATATCAGCTTTGAATAAGTGTCTTACTTTAGTGAATACAACATTAGCACTAACAGCATGCTCAAAATACTTACTAACTGTATTTGTAAGCTCTGACTCTACATAATTATGTAAAGCAGATCCGACGTCTAAATGTTTGCCCGATACAAATATCTGCATAACTTCATCTCCCTATAGTTTTGATGTAATATTATTTTGACTTTTCTTTAGAGCATTCATAACTTAATATTACCGCAAAATTGGCTTTAAGTAAATCTATTTAAAAATATGTGTTATTATGGTACATACTAGTGTAAATGATACAAAAATTACTGTAGTGCTAATAAAAAATGAATCTGAAACCCGCAATAATAAAGTTTATAAATATGCTGCTCGAGCCTGTTATAGGATATACACGGGTCGTATTCGCAACTAAATATCTATTACTGTTTATAGCAACAATCCTTATCATTGCGCTAATAGCAATGCCATTGTTTAACAATGTTCATGACAACTTCCGTCTTTCCTTTAGCAGTGTAGAACCAGGAACTAATGGTGAAGAACCTAAAATGACAAACCCAAGCTTTCAGGGTGTCGATAAAGATGGACAAACTTACACAATAACTGGCACTACAGCAGTAAAAAAACCAGATGACACTCTAATCTTAAACGACATAAACGCTGATATTAATTTAAAGGATGGCACAAGCGCATCCCTGACATCAAAAACGGGTAGTTATAATAAAAAGCAAGACGCTTTACATTTATCAGGAGCTGTTTATGCCAAAACCAGTCAGAATTATGAAATCGAAACCGAATCAGTCACAGCTAGCTTAAATAACAAATCAGCTACTGGTAACAATGAAATTAAGGGCAAAAGCAAGTTTGCTACGTTCAGGGCTGATAATTTCCAAATACTGGAAAATGGCAACCGGCTGGTTTTTAAAGGCAATGTAAAAATAGTTTTCGACCAGGCTGCCTATGAAAAAGATAAGAGCGAATCTAAAATTTAGTTTTCGATGAGTGGAACGACAGCAACGAGGAAACAATTCTTTTCTTGTTGAACCGTGTAAAAACGGCTACTTATGCGCAAAAATATCAACTTCTGCCCAACCAGCCAAATCTAAATCAGAGCGCGTTTGAATAAAACCAAAACACTTCTGGGCAAGCTGAATGCGCCCCTCCCTTTCTAACATCATATCCAGTTTTTCTTTTATTTCATGCAGATGCAAAACATCTGATGCAGCATATGATATCTGTTCTTTGGTCAGCGTTTCAGCGCCCCAATCGGATGATTGCTGTTGTTTAGAAATCTTTTTATCCAGCAACTCCTGGCACAAATCCTTTAATCCATGCGCATCAGTATAAGTACGCACAAGCTTTGAGGCTATTTTCGTGCAATAAATTGAATTGGTAGGAACACCCAGGTAATGCCTAATCACCGCTACATCAAAACGGGCAAAGTGAAAAATCTTTGTAACTTTTTCGTCCTGGAACAGTTTTTTTAAATTAGGTGCATCATAATTTGACCTGTCCAATTGCACCACATGCGCCTTACCATCCCCTCCAGATAACTGAACAACACATAATTTATCGCGCAAATTATTAAGTCCCATTGTCTCGCTATCAACCGCTACAGAGTCTTTAAACTTCACATCCGCTGGTAAATCGCCTTTATGTAGATAATTAGCCATGAAAACACCTTATTTATTAATAATAAAGAAATATAGAGAGTGGTAACTAGAAGTCTACTTTTAAATTAGCCCTCTTTAAAAACAAAAAACCCGCCACTACTTGTGACAGGATTTCCCATTTTTTTATAAGCTTCTCAATCTACCTGATCTTGCTTCTTATGGTTTTATCTTTAGATGCCCTTGCGTTCAGAGTTCTAATGCAACCATTAATAGAATAATGACATACAATAGTTAATAAAAGGTTAACATAATGCTACTTTTTTGCAGGAGGATAATTTTTAAAATTTAAATCCATCTGTGGAAATGGTATTTCGATACCATTTTGCTTAAATTTACGCAATATGGCAAACATTACTTCGCTCTTAGGCTCTGCCCTACCATCCAATACGTTATCGACCCAAAAATACAACATAAAATTAATCGCATTCTCACCAAAATCAGTCAGGAAACACGATGGTAACGGATCCCTAAGACAGCGTGAGTTTTCATAGGCGGCCTCAAGAATAAGCTCTCTGGCCTTCTCTACATCTGAATTATACGACACCCCAACCTTAATCTCCAGTCGCCCTCTTGCATCGGTAAACGTAGCGTTAGTAACTCGCTCTGTTATAAAATTCTCATTAGGAACCATTACTTCCTTACCATCACCAGTCTGGATTAAAGTATAACGAAAACCAGTATTTTTAACATTACCAGTAATCCCCCCTCCTAGCTCCACCAGATCACCTTCATTCACCGATTTTTCAAACAGCAATATCAAACCGCTGATAAAGTTAGACGCAATCTTCTGTAAACCAAACCCGATACCGATACCGATAGCACCGCCTAATACAGCCAGCGTCGCCAGGTTAATATTAAGGATATTAAGGACAACAAAGAAAATCACAACATATAATGCAATCTGGAACGTCTTGATAACCAACGCCTTATTACTAGATCTTATGCTATGTATACGCCCCAAATAGTCTTGCCCAACACGAGAAAAATAATTAGCAATCCACAAGAGCATTAATACAGAAATTGCCCTAACTACTAATTTATACGCACTAATTTTCATATCCCCAAAAGCAAAAGTCATCTCAGGAGAATCAAGGTATTTTATTGCCGGGTCCATGTACCCCATAAAAAACAGCATTGCTAAGACCGCAATACAAAAAACAATAATAGCAGCAGCAATACGGGATCCTGGACGTAAGAATATTTTTAGAAGTGTTTTCATTGTTTATTCAGCAACCTCATTTATTTTTTCTGCGTAAAACTCTTCACCAATTTGTATTTTTTCACGATTATTTTTTTCGCGCCATTGATTGGTATCACGTAAAGAATATATACATCCGCAATATTCCTGCTTATAAAAATTCTCCCGCTTGGCAATTTCATACATACGCGCGCCGCCGCCTTGTTTACGCCAGTTATAATCCCAGTATGTAACTCCATCAAATAAACCAGCTGCCTGATGGCCACAGCCATTAATCTGCTCCATATTCTTCCAGCGAGAAATCCCAAGTGAAGAGGTAATAACTTTGAATCCGTTGTTCTTTGCATATTCAGCAGTTTTTACAAACCGCATATCAAAACACATAGTACAGCGCACACCTCTTTCCGGTTCTTGCTCCATACCTTTAGCTTGATGGAACCAATTCTGCACATCGTAATCAGCGTCTATAAATGGAATACCTAGCTTTTCTGCATAACGAATATTCTCTTCCTTGCGGATGTCGTATTCTTTCTTAGGGTGAATATTCGGGTTGTAAAAAAATATTGTCAAATCAACACCGTTTAACAACATGAGTTCCATCAGCTCACCCGCACAAGGCGCGCAGCAGCTATGCATAAGCACTTTTTTCTCGCCACCGGGGACTTCTAAATCAATATGCGGCCTAATATGGTCTGGAATATCTTTGGTATCTGGAACAGTATCTAGCATGGGTTTACCTTAAGTTTTGAATATAAAATAATACTTAAGATTATGACAAGTGCAAGTTATAAGTAGCAAGTTAACAACACTTTACTTGCACTAACAACTTACACTTGCACATATTTTACAGATTATCCCAATCCTTTAAAACCATAGATTCCGCTTCAGGAGAAAGCCTATAAACCCAATTTTTAGCTGCAGAGTTAATAGCCTCAGCCTCTACTTTTTTTGCATCATTAGTAGCCGATGCATCAATTGTAACCCATTTTCCATCCTGGTCAGTTAAAGTCCTAAGAACTACTACTAGCCCGTCAAAAGTCTCATATTTCACATCATCGGTCGCTTTCTTGTCAAAAGACTTAATCGCCCTCGGCATAACATCAGCAAAAGTAAGGCTTTTAGTCAGTAAATTGCCAAGATCATTCAAAGCGTTACCGTCTTTGGCAGTTTTTGCAGGTGTAATTTTAAAATCAGATTGGCCAGGAGCACGCACAAGTTCAAAACTTTTTCCCTGCAAGCGTTTAAATGAAGCCTTAGAAACCCGCTTATCATCAAGCGAATAAACCTTCTTATTTAACAGAGTGTTAGCATCAAGTTTTATAGTAAAATCACCACGCACTAACAATGCCTGGTCTTCATTTGAATTACGTACATATAGCCCTGTAGTAGTATTAACTTTGCCGCTAGTTTGCTCATTGCCACGGATAAAATCAGCGAAAATTTTGTCTTCCGTTGCATCTAAAAATACAACACGTGGATTTTTTGCAGTTGGGCTTTCTGGATCACCTAGCCCAAGATCAACCAATCTATCTTTCTCACTGGTCTTCTTTTCAACAATCTCAAGCTTTTCAGCGTTAACAACAATATCCCTGATTTTTTCAACTTCGACAGGATAATCAAATTTACCCGGCAGAACCCAGGTACCATTTACCATTTTAACTTTCAACTGGTGCCCCTGCTGCTTAAACACAACAGCACCAACTTTATCTACATTTCCTTGCAATTCTTTTAAGAACCGGCCAAATTCAGGCTCCTTCTGTGCAGTTGGTACTTTTTTATGGGATACCAGAACTGCAGCAATCACAATAATCGCTGTAACAGCAGCAAAAATTATCAACTTATTATCTTTACCTTTTAGCATTGCAATTACCCTTTGTATTTACGCCTTACATCAGAACTTTTTATTAATAGGATAAACACAGCAAAGGCCATCACAAGTAGCGGCATCATCCAGATATTAATAAATTTTATAACCGTGCCAAGACTCTCAATGCCTTTACGCAATTCGCCCTGAACCTTCCTTAGCTCTTTCTTAATTTTGCCCATATCGTCAGTAAAATTCTTTATTTCTAGCTGCTGCTCGCTCTTGTATAGAAGCTCACTTCCAGCTTGCGCCTGTGCCATTTGCTGCAACTGACCTAACCTTCGTTCAGTATCAGCCAATCTGTTTTTCAGCTCCTGCTCTTTTGTTAGATATTTTTCTTCAGCATCATGCTGCAATTTTACCACCCTGCTAAATGGACGTTTCGCTGCCCCACGGCCACGCAATCCAATCAGGTCACTGCTTCCACTTAAATAATCAAGTGAATTGGTTACAAACCCCGCATTATCAGAAGTAGTTGTAACTAATTTATACCCCTGAAATTCTTGTGTGCTAGCCCATGTTTCATCACGCAGCATATCCGTATCTGCAACCAAGATAATATTACCCGGCTTATTTGCAGCAGCTATATGCCCCGGGATGCCAACTCGCGAAGGAAACGCCGATGAAAATTTACCGGTAATACGAACAGCCAGATTATATTCCTTCTCATCAGACACAAATTGCGAAAGCAGTTTGTTAGGATCAGGTGTTGGAACTACGATTGAAACCGGCATTTTCATTGATTTTTTGCTCGATTTTATAAGCGGCTTAATCTCGATGCTAGAATCGCCTGTTGCTTCTATTGCACCAGCCACATTCATATTTATATTTTTTATAGTGGCGGTAGTTACATCATCGCGGTTTATACTATCATCGTGTAAATTAATCCATGCCAGGTAATCAACAACATCAAACTTAGGCATCCCATTTGGATCTTTGTCTTTATCATACTTTCTGGCCGCCATACGATCAGCAACAAACCTATCTTTATCGATGCTCACTCCCCAGGACTTTAGCATAGCATCAAAATTATCAGAAAATTTTCTCTCTTCAGCATTATTGCCAGCAGTTTCACTATAAGGATCAGCAAAAACCACAACATTTCCACCACCCATAACAAACTGATCTATAGCGTATAAAGTATCTTCGCTAAAATTCCTTGGCTGCACTACCATCAACACATCAATATCTTTTGGAATTGAAGTAACTTTATCAGTCAAATCCTCAACATTAAAAACTTGCGTCAATTGTTCAGTGATTAACCACGAACTTCCTCCTAAACCTGGAATTCCCATCAACGGCCCGGAACCCATTTGAATGCTGCTTATAGCACCAATTTTTTTCTTTTTCTGAGTACCCAAGTCGTAAACTATGCGGGCAATTTCATACTCAAGGAATTTTTCACGTTCAAGTGCAAAAAAAGGAATTACACGGGTTTGGTCAACTGAGTTGGTTGCAGCAAGGCCAAAGTAAACCTTAGTTCCCATCTGGTCAATATCCATGCCTTTTATTCCGTAAGAAACAGCTTTATCTTCATCATCTGAAAATGGCTCAGGATCAATTACCTCTAAAGTTATTTTGCCATCTGATTTGCTTACATATTGTTCAAGCACTCCACGGATGCGGTTCGCATAGGCCTTTGCAATTGGTATACCGCTAGTTAGTTTATTGGAAAAGAAAAAGCGTAAGGTTATCGGCTCATTAACACTTTTTACGATATTAGCTGAACCTTCAGAAAGCGTAAAAGCTTTATCCTCAGTTAAATCAACATCATACCTTGTCAGCGTATAGCTACTAATTGTATTTATGGCAAAAAATATTACAGCTGCAAAAAATATATACAGAGCCAGCTTTATTTTTCTTTCGCGATTTTCCATTGCCTTTTCTCCATTAAACCCGTTTGGCATCTATAACCAGGTAATTCACAAACAACCAAAACACCGCCAGGGAAATAAAATATACAAAGTTTTTCATACTCAGCACACCTTTGAGTATTTCCTCATAATTAGTAAGAAAGCTAAATGAGCTTACCGTATCAACTATCGCCTGAGGGAAACCAAGGCCAATAAAGAAATCAAGCACCATTGGAAAGCCACTAACTGTAAAAATAAAGCAAACAGTAACGCTAATCACAAACGAAACCACCTGATTACGTGTTAGTGCCGACATACACGAGCCTATAGCCAAAAAAGCACCGGCCATAAGGAAGCTACCGATATAGCTTATAAATATTATTCCATTATCTGGCTCACCTAGATAATTTACAGTAATCCATATAGGAAAAGTAAGTAGCAAGGATATTGTAATAAAACACCACGCAGCCAAGAATTTAGCCATAACCGCTTCACATGTTTTTATCGGCAGTGTCATTAAAAGCTCAATTGTACCACTTTTTTTCTCTTCTGCCCATAGACGCATAGAAACTGCGGGAATAAGAAATAAATACA
This sequence comes from Rickettsiaceae bacterium, assembly GCA_021323415.1. GTDB lineage: Bacteria > Pseudomonadota > Alphaproteobacteria > Rickettsiales > UBA6187 > JAJONM01. The sequence continues at coordinate 6,343 of JAJONM010000014.1, read as the reverse complement.
ACCAAGGATGCCACCTAAAAAAGGCAACTAAATCCGCTTGCCCAGCTTCATAAAAGCCACCAATGTAAAATGTGAACATGCCAGAAAGCAGCAAAAATACCACGATAAACACATATGCTACTGGCGTTTCAAAATAACCCGATAACTCACGTTTTAATATTGCTGATATATTGCTCATTTATCTCCCCTTAATTGGCTTTAGCACCCTTAGTCAACGACCTGAATGCGTCATCAAGCGCTCCTGTTTTTGCATACATCTCTTCAATAGCAACATTCTTTTTACGGACAGCTTCCGCAACTTCAGGCAGGATTAACTGACCATTCTTCGGCACAGCAACTACCGTATTCTGCCCTTCCACATTAACTTTATCGACACCCTTTACTTGCAGGATATCATTTAGCACCTTATCAGCAGGCGCATCTTTTAAGTGTATCACTACCGAGTTATGACCATAGGCTTTAGCCGCTAGCTCAGCTGGCGTTCCACTTCCTACTATTTCGCCATCAGATATAACAACCGCGCGCGTACAAATGGCGTCAACTTCTTCTAATATGTGCGTAGAAATGATAATCGCTTTATCTTTTGCCATAGCAGATATTAAAGCGCGGACTTCAAATTTTTGGTTTGGATCAAGCCCATCTGTTGGCTCATCAAGAATTAAAACATCAGGGTCATGCAAAATAGCCTGCGCTAGTGCAACCCTGCGCTTATATCCCTTAGATAAAGTTTCTATCGGCTGGTAAAAAACATCATTAATATACAGTTTTTCAACTACATAATCTATGCGTTCGTTTAGTTTTACTTCGCTTAAACCGCGCACTTCACCTATAAAACGCAAGAAAGAATTCGGGGTCATATCGTTATACAATGGCCCACCTTCAGGCAGATAACCAAGGCGTTTTTGCGCTTCTATCGGGTTTTCCAGCGCATCAATACCACAAACCTCTACATTTCCAGCAGAAGGGGGCAGATAGCCTGTTATCATACGCATTGTAGTAGTTTTTCCAGCACCATTAGGCCCTAAAAAACCCAGCACTTCACCCTGACTAACAGTAAAGGATATGCCTTTTACTGCGTGAAATTCGTTAAATTTTTTGCTTAGATTACGAATTGAAACCGAAACAGCCATACCTTGTGCACTCCATATCAATATAACTTATCGATACAATAGCATTAATAGAGACAAATGCAGAAGTCAAATATTAAGTGATTAATAGTTGCTATTTAACCGACAAAATAGAAACAATAATATACAAACACAGCCTTTATACAAATGACCTTGTATAAAAATGTTGGCATACCGAGCAAAACAATATAAAGAAGTGACAATTAATAGCTTAGGAATAAAAACATGAAAGAATATAAATATGAAATGCAAGACCCATCTTTATTCGATGATATCAGTGTCTCTTTAAATCCTTACGATAGTTCAGCAAACAAAATTGTTTTAAGTTTAGTTCCTAGAACAAATAAACAAAAAGTTTTAGCATGCCTTAGACATGCAGAGAATGAATTACAAAAATTTGGCATAACTTCTGACAATTATAGGATTAGCGATTCATCTATCCCCCAATTTGATAGTGATCAAATGAAACATACATCCCTAATTACCATTAAAGGAGCCGACAAATTTAGAGGCATAGTAGATCTGTTTTATAACAGCATTGTTCCCGCAGGAAAATGTATTAGTGATTCGGACCGCGCAGATATTAACGACAATATAAGGGCGGTCGAAAAGTATCTGCAACTTTCAAATAAATTTGGTTTAGATGTTACTGCAGCACAAAGAGATACTCTAATTTTTGTGGTAGATGCATATTTAGAGAGCTTAATTGACGTTGCAAAATCATTTTCAGATATTTTACCCATTTTATCCCATGTTTCACACACTTATTCTCTTTCTAGTGAAAGATATTTTCAAAATCTAGGAAAATTGCATGGTTTTGACAATACTTCTATGTATGATTTTATAGAATCATGTAAGGCATTAAATAAAATTATTACTGGAAATGGCGATCTTGAAGCAACATTTTTACAACAAGGTATAAACATACCATTAATAAGTGAGCAAAGACTTATTATAATTGAAGAAATGCAAAAAAGATTTGAAAAAAAGTTTCCAAAACTGACACGAAACATAGATGTTTTTGATGAATTTTATATTGATCTGGCTTTAAAGCAACTTATTAACAACACTCGTGAAGCTAATAATTTTAGAGATAAAAGTGATTTTGGAAATTGTTCCGGACTAGAATTTGTATTAAATACGTTAAAAATGGAAAAAGAAGGTGCGCTTTTCTGTCATAATTCTTATCCTGATAATGTTTATTGTCTTTTTGGTAATAAAGCACTTGTGCCTTTTTGCAAAAATAGCGAATTAACAAATAAACACCTTAAAGAATATGGACTTTCAGAGTTACCAGTATCGAGAGAAGATTTAAAAATTCATATAAATACTTTAAATGCTGAAAAAATAATTGGTGCAATAGATAATGACCCAACAATTCAAAAATCAGCTACCAAGTCTAAGGAAATAGAAAAGTCTAATGATTGGACAGAGCTAAGCAGTTCCAAAAAAGGCAATACAAAAAGATTTATTGATGAGCTTAATAAAGAAAGACTGAAAAACACAAGTAAGTCATGGGAATTATAAGATAAATAAAATACTGGATGGAGTTTTCAATCTAAGTTATTACAAACTCCATCCGGTAAAACTTCTATTACTTTATAGAAACAACGCCATCAATTACCAATCCATACCCTTGTAGGCCTACAATTGAACGCTGGGTATTAGTAAGAAGAGTCATATTATGTACGCCTAAATCTAGCAGAATTTGCGCGCCAATACCGTAATCACGCAAAGTTTTACTTTCTTCAGCTTCATTAATACGGCTGGCTACAATTTGTGATAAACTATTTTTTTTCGGCTCACGCAATATAACGACAACACCAGAGCCATGTTCGCCAATAATTTCCATAGCTTTTTGCAATTCACCATCTTTACCATCATGGGTATCGCCCAGAACGTCATTTAAAACATTCAGCGCATGCATACGGACATAGACTGATTTTTGCTTTTTTATATCGCCTTTTACCAGCACAATATGCTCTGCATATTCTACCTTATTGACATAAGTATACATTTTAAATTCACCGCCGAAGCGGCTGTTGATAGTAATTTCCTGGCGGCGCTCTACCAACTTATCGTGCTTCCTACGATAAGCAATAAGATCAGCAATAGTACCCAGCTTCAAATCATGCTGTTTGGCAAACTCAATCAGCTCAGGCAACCGTGCCATTGTGCCATCGTCATTCATGATCTCACAGATAACACCAGCCGGCTTCAAGCCTGCAAGTCTTGCAATATCTACCGCTGCCTCAGTGTGACCTGCACGCACTAGCACCCCACCTTCCCTTGCTTCCAGCGGGAAAACATGACCTGGCGTAATAATATCTTTTGAAGTCATTTGCGGATTAATCGCAACCGCAATAGTAGTTGCCCTATCTGCCGCAGAAATCCCAGTTGTCACACCGTGCCTTGCTTCAATCGAAACTGTAAAAGGAGTATCAAACCTTGTGCCATTATGCTTAGCCATTGGCGGTAAATCCAGCTCGCGCACTCGCTCTTTCTCAAGCGGTAAACAGACAAGGCCACGGCCATATTTTGCCATAAAATTAATAGCCTTAGCATCAGCCATTTCTGCAGCGATAATCAAATCACCTTCGTTTTCCCTATCTTCATCATCGACGAGGATAAACATTTTACCTTTTGCTGCATCGGCAATTATGTCTTCGATAGGAGATATGAAGTTTTTGTTAGTCATTTTATTTCTCTTGCAGCCGCGCTACATATCGCGCTAAAGTATCAATTTCCAAGTTTACTTTCGAACCGGCTTTTAAATTTCTAAAAGTTGTTTTCTCCCAGGTATGCGGAATAATGTTAATGCTAAATTTATTATCATTTACTTTATTAACCGTAAGTGAGACACCATCTAAAGCTACCGATCCTTTAGGCGCAATAAATAGCTTTAAATCCTCTGGGGCTTTAAATACTATCTCACGCGAACCACCAACTGGCGTTATACTTACAACTTCTGCCAAGCCATCAACATGGCCAGAAACCAGGTGACCACCAAGCTCATCACCTAATTTTAGTGAACGCTCAAGATTAATTTCCGTACCCACCTGCCAGCTACCAATGTTGGTACAAGCCACACTTTCATCAGAAACATCTATTGAAAACTCACCAACACCTTTTTTTACCACAGTCATGCAAGCACCAGAACATGCAATCGAGGCTCCAATTGCAACTTCATCCATGTTAAAATTTGTCGATATATCAACGCGTAAATCACCACTCTTAACAAGTGACTTTATCTTACCAATGTCTGTAATAATACCTGTGAACATAATGTTTAGTTTTTAGTTACTAGTTTTGGCTACTAGTATGCCTAAATTGATGTATTTGCAACCGATTTCTTACTTTTGTAGCATTGCAATTGGAATATTTGTCTCTCATTTACCGTCATCCCCGACGCCTAGATGAGTCAAAATCTTCCTTCAAGATTTTTGCGACGAATCTGCGAGCGGGGATGACAATATGCGTCAAATCTAATCCTTATCATATCCAAACAGCATCTGACATGAATTGGTACTTTTATAGGTTGCATTACTACTTTCATAGGTTGAGGTATTACCAGTTCCAGTATAACATCCAGTTGCAGCATAAGCAGAGCCAGTATAACTACCAGCCCCACCAACCATACCGTAATCCGGAATTCCATCGTCTATTTTTTCATCAATATTACGCGCCTCAACCGGAGTTAAAACACCGGCACGCTTAGTTATATTAGTTCCATATATTGAAAATAAATTTACATGGTTTTTGAAGTTTATTGTCCGGGAATAATCAGTGTTACTACAGCATTTTATGTAAACTGCAGCCCCTTCACGGTTGGAAGATGATGGCAAAACATTCCCAGTAGTACCAGGAACGGTAAGCACAAAACCACTCCCCCACGTTCCAGTAACAGAACCGTCCATAAGCTTAGCTAATATTAATTGCTGAATTGCACGAAATGGCTCATTACTAGTTTCGATGGTAACATAACCATCACCATTTCCATTGCCTGATGTTGACCAATAACCTGTGGCATTTGCAATATCTCCCGGAGGGCCATTATAGAGCAATTGGAATTGGCCAAACGCAGCCTTATATTTATCAACTTCAGCTGTAATTGCCTTTAGTTCTGCAGATTTGACCATTTCAGACCCTTTTAAGGTAGCTGCAATAATGAGGCCAACAATTACTAGTACGATAGATAACTCTACTAATGAGAATCCTTTTTGAGAACGAGACATACTTTGTCCTTTATTTAGTTACTTCAAACTTTATTTATATTTCAGTCATATAGAAAGTACAACATATTATAACACCCTTGCATTTATTATTGATAGCATATAGAGTTTCACCCAGCAAAAAAATTCAGGTAGAATAAATATGCCGCTATTTAACCGTATTTCCATAATAGGTCTTGGCCTAATAGGCAGTTCCATTGCACGCTCTGCACGCAAAAATAAGATATGCACCCACATATCAGCCTATAACAAAAACCCTGAAACTTTAAAAAAAGCCCTTAACCAAGGCATTATTGACACAGCAGCAGTAAGCCTTGAAGATGCAGTACGAGGCGCAGACTTAGTAATTTTATGCACACCAATTGGCAGTTACTCGACCATCACAAAAAAAATCGCACCACACTTAGCCGAAAATGCAATTATCACGGACGTGGGCTCTGTAAAAAGCAGCGTTATAAAGAGTATAGAAGACGAACTTCTTGCAGAACATAAACCCCACTTTATTCCAGCTCATCCGATTGCAGGATCAGAAAAATCAGGTTTAGATGCTGGAACTGCCGACCTGTTTAAAGGCAGGCAAACCATACTTACTCCAAATGATGAATGTGATGCTAAGTCTTTAGAGAAAATAAAGAAATTATGGACAAAACTGGGAAGTAACGTAGAGCTAATGGATGCCAAAGAGCATGATGAAATATATGCAACCGCATCGCACCTGCCGCATTTTATATCATTCTGTTTCGCAAATAGCATACGTAAGCTGGAAAAAACAGATATACTTGAAATAACCAACAATATTGATGATTGCTTTAAGTCATTTATCCGCCTTGCAGGTTCAAACCCTGCTATGTGGAGCGACATCTTTATGTATAATAAAGAAGCGATTTTAAATAATATAAAAAAGTTTTATCAACCTCCATCTCTCGCATCGATAAAAAATGGAGAACAAGCTGAGCAATGGCTAACCAGACTAATTGCAGCAAA
>JAJONM010000137.1 GCA_021323415.1 Rickettsiaceae bacterium | reverse complement strand
AGTTATACTGCACATCGTTATCTTCCAGCCATTTGCGGGCTTTTTTGATGGTATCGCAGTTTTTTATTCCGTACATTACAATCATGCGGCAATCATATCTTCATATGCCGGTGCAGTCCAACCTTCAGGTTTTTGGACTTTGCCGTTGACGTATTTTATTGTCCCGTCTGCTTGTTTTTTACCCAGGTTGGCATTGCATATGCGTTTCATAACTTCCTCGGTTTTCGCACGTGCCTGTTCGTGTGATTCGCCCTGGAAGCGGAAAGTTTTGTAGATTCCGTTTAGAGCTACGAATGCAACATCGCCGAAACCATCGATAATTTCGGCTAAGTCATTTTCAGCAATGGCAGTTTTTGTTTCAGAAACTTCTTCGTTTAGGAAATCGATAGTTTTGTTAAGTAGCGCTTTGCCTTCTACACCTTCTGCCAATTTTGGATCGACTTCAAAATCGCGGCTAAATTCAGTAGATTGATGTTGTATGTCATTTTATATACCTTACTTTATTATAAGCAAAAAAAATCCCACTACTAATAAAGTAGCAGGATTTTTTAATATATTAGCAATTGCCTTTTTTAGCTTGTCCTGGAGGGCAGAAACCACCATTGCCACCAGAGCCTTCGATAGTGACACCAGGAATTTTTACTTTAGGTAAATCAGGACGTACAGTGCATGCAGAAATAGCTATAAGAGCCAGTATTAATAAAGTAATTTTCATGATATTTCCCTCTAATGTTCAGTTTGGTCAGTCTTGAGATCTTTTAGCTTTTCCTCAAGCACTTCTTTTTCCCTTATAAGCTGATTGCGCTCAACTTCAAGGGTTTTATTTTCTTGCTTTGCTTTTTCAGCATTCTTTTGCAGCTTATCAAAAAGATCACCCACTAAGCCGCCTTTGCAGCATTAAAAGCTGGCAAATTTAAAATTGCACGTGCCTCAGCAACGCTCGCAGGATGACGGTTAAACTCAGGCATAAAGCTAATAGTTTTTGATACAAGCTCTGCATTATTTTTTGCAAGCACACCTTTATCTACCATTACGTTATCTTCTAACCCTGTACGAACATGCCCACCATTTGCAAGTGACCACTTGTTGCATACAAAGCTGAAACGGCCAGTGCCTGCTGCAGTCCAAGTAGCTGCAGGGATAACTTCCTTTAGCTCTGATAGCATGAATTTAAATACTGATTCTTTTGCAGGCATAGCGCCTGGGATCCCCATAACGAACTGCACATGTGGATTTTCAGGAACAAGCCCACGTTTAATTAACTCCGCAGCATTATATAAATGCGCCATATCGAACACTTCAACTTCTGGCTTTACACCATTGTTTTTTATGTCAGTTGCGATGATATCTACTAGTGCCGGCTCGTTATCATAAATTACTTTTACAAGGTTTACTGAGCCTGTTGAAAGCGATGCCATCTCAGGTTTGTGAATTAGGCTAGCTGAACGCTCATTACCTTTTCCACCACGGGCGCCAGTTGAGAATTGGATAATCATTCCCGGGCAGTGCTTTCGCAGGCCTTCTTGCAGTTTAGCAAAGCGATCTGGGTCAGAGCATGGACGGCCTTCATCGTTACGCACATGCACGTGAGCGACTGTTGCACCAGCTTCAAAGGCTTCTTGCGTGCTTTCCACCTGCTCAGCAATAGTAATTGGCACAGCAGGGTTTTCATTTTTTGTAGTCACATTTCCAGTGATAGCAACGGTAACAATAGCTGGTGTAGTCATGATTTTCCTCAATAATTTTGGATTATGAGAAAATACGGTATTTATGAGGAGTAGTCAAGAAAGGGCAATAACTGTTCAAGAATTGGTTAGCTATAGCAATCGCATCCGCCGGCTGTCGCCCCGCACTTGTTGCCGGGTAATAATTTAATGAAACAAGACCCCGCTAATCGCGCATGCGGGGTGACACCTTGAATATCAAGCTACGCCCAGAACTAAACACAAGCCTTCAATCTCTTCTGGGTCTCTTCCTTACCCAATATTTCCATCGCCTCAAACATACTTGGCGACACATGGGAACCGGTTATTGCAGCGCGAAGTGGTGCCATGATATTACCAAGACCAATACCACTTTTTTCTGAAACACCACGCAGAACCAGCTCTAGATTGTCGTGCTCCCAATTGGTAGTTTTGTCAAATTCCTGAAGCACGTCAGTTATTATTTTTTTACCTTCGTCATTTAGGGCTTTTTGTGCTTTTTCTGTAAATGACGTTGGAACACCAGACGCATAAAACAGACTACTATCAGCAAGTTCTACCAGATTCTTCGCGCGTTGCTTTAAAAGCTGTTTTATCAAGTGGCTTTCCGATTTTTTGCTGTAATATAGGAGTAACAAGTTCTACTAACCTTGCGTCATCGGCAATTCTTATATAATGGCCATTTAGGTTATCGAGTTTGTTAAAATCAAAGCGCGATGGCGATTTGCCCAGGCTCTCCAGGTTAAACCACTGGATTGCCTGCTCGGTCGAAATGATTTCATCATCGCCATGGCTCCAGCCAAGGCGGAGCAAGTAATTACGGATAGCCTCAGGCAGATAGCCCATATCGCGGTAAGCCTCGACGCCGAGCGCGCCATGGCGTTTGGATAGTTTTGCACCGTCAGAACCATGAATAAGCGGTATGTGGGTAAATGAAGGAATTTCCCAGCCCATTCCCTCGTAAATCAGTTTCTGGCGGAAGGCGTTAGTAAAGTGGTCATCGCCACGGATTATATGAGTTACGCCCATATCGTGGTCATCCACAACCACCGCTAACATATATGTCGGCGTGCCATCAGAACGGAGCAATATCATGTCATCCTGCTCTTTATTTTGAACAACCACCCTGCCCTGCACATTATCTTCAATTACTGTTTCACCAGTAAGCGGAGCTTTTAGGCGGATTACAGGCGCTACGCCAGCTGGCGCTTCAGAAGGATCGCGGTCGCGCCAGGTGCCGTCATAACGCATAGGCGATTTTTCCGCCATCGCCTTTTCGCGCATGGTATCGAGCTCTTCTTTTGAGCAGTAACATTTATAGGCATGGCCTTTTTCCAGCAGCTGATAAGCCACTTCTTTATGACGTTCGATACGGGAAAGCTGATAGACTTCTTTATCATCCCAATCCAACCCTAGCCATTTCATACCATTTAATATTGCCTCTACAGCCTCGGGGGTAGAACGGGCACGGTCGGTATCTTCTATGCGCAGCAGGAATTTACCATTATTGTGACGGGCATATAGCCAGTTAAATAATGCAGTTCGCGCCCCTCCGATATGTAAATAGCCAGTTGGAGATGGGGCGAAACGGGTGATTACGGTCATGTTTTTCTTGCATTTTAGTTAGATGCAAGTGTTATAGCGTAATAAGTGGCTGGTGGCTAGTGGCTTGTGACTAGCCTTTAAGATAATAAAAAAGACCTCTTAAACTTAAGAGGTCTTTTTCAAAAGAATTAGGTATATTATCTACCTTTGCCTTCAGATCCTCCCTTGGGTTTTTTCTTTTTCTCTCAGTCTTTCAACTTCTGCAAAATCTCTGCCTGCTTTGTTTGTGCAAGCAAGACTTCCACCATCAGACCTAGATAAAAATCTACCAACATTTAAACCTATTTCAGCCAGGAGAATATTATCCAATACTCCGGCAGAAGCGCCTCGCGTAAAGGCCTTTTCTGTTTCTAATTCGCATACCTTTTTATAAGCCTCAGGCATTGCGTCTTTATATGTTTTACCGCTTTTAATCGCATCAAATTGTTCTTTACCAAACCTACCCATATAAACATGCGTAGGAGTGAAGCCAAGTTCTGTTACTCCGCGTTCCCTGTATACTCTAACAATATCCTCCATATCAGCACATCGTACATCCTTAATATTTTCCCATGCTTGATGAATACTTACATCGGAAGGGCATTCTCGCAGATATCTTATAGCCCACTCCCCAAACTCATAATCAGTCCATTTATCCTTAAGAGGAAGTCCGGGCAAAATCACCTCCTTCGCACTTTCTACTTCATCACGCGTAAGTCCAAGCCTAATTGCTTCATCTTTATATCTCGACATAAACTGCACCTTTATTTTT
>JAJONM010000013.1 GCA_021323415.1 Rickettsiaceae bacterium | reverse complement strand
AACTCCCCCACCTAAAAAATATTAGCACGCCGAAGACGGCGGGTTTTATGGATATAGTCCAAAGTCAAGTGGGGGAGAGAAAAATAAAGTTGGTGGTGCTGGAGAGAAATAGCAAAAGAGAGAAAGAGAAGGAGAGGAGCATGGTATCTCTCGCCGCGCTAGCGTATCCTGAGGCTTTACGGCTGGCGTCATGCTAAATTTATTTCAGCATCCAACTTTCAATGTAAACAATCATTTGCTCTTTTATTGATAGACTACCAATAAAATGAACTATCCTATATCTTGCAACCGTGGATGCTGAAATAAATTTAGCATGACGCCAGCGGTTGGGGCTTAGGATAAATTGTAAGTATGGAACACAAGGTAGGGGGCGCACCCTGCTCAGGGTCATAGACTACTTCTTACTACGAAAAGATGCTCTCCTAAAAAATACAATTACCAGAACAAAACCTGTAACAAGTAATAATCCCGGCGCTACCCATAAGATGTAAGTATTACTATCAAATGGCGGCTTCATTAATATTGCATCACCATAACGCGCTGTAACATAGGCTAATACTTGTTCGTCTGAATCACCCGCTTCTATTTTTTCCCGCACCAGCATACGCAGAGACTTAGCAATATCGGCCTTTGAATCATTGATCGATTCACCTGCACATACAACACAGCGTATCTGCCTGAAAACCTCATGTGCCCTAAGTTCCTGCGCATCATCTTTTAGCCTTTCTTCAGCAGTTAAGGCGAAGGCAAAATACGGAATTACGGTTAGTAATATAAATAGGTATTTTTTCATAAAGCACCAAAACATATTATAAAGGTAGGAGATCCTAGCGTCCCCTCTCCCGTGGGGAGAGGGACAGGGTGAGGGGGCGAAGGTAGTTACAAAACATCTAGGCCTTTCATTAATGCTGGCCATCTCGCCCCCTCATCCTAACCTTCTCCCCACGGGAGAAGGAACTCCCCTAGCCGCTCCCATTACCATAAAAATCTATCACTCCACCAGCGGTAGAATATCATCTTCCCACACATCTTCCGTCACCACACCTGCAAAGCGATATAACACTATGCCATCAGGCGATATAAGGAAGCTCTCTGGCGCACCAGTGACCCCTAAATCCACTATAACACGCCCAGAGTCATCAGCCCCGATTTTAGTATATGGGTTACCATGTTCTTCTATAAACTTCTGGGCTTTTTTCCTATCGTCTTTCCAATTGATACCATAAATCTTGACCTTGCCAGATTCTTTAATCTTCATCAGATATGGATGCTCAATTTTGCAAGTTAAGCACCACGAAGCAAACACATTGACCAGAGAGTAATGTCCTTTTAAATCTTCACTGGTTAAATTTGGTTCACCTTTATGAATAGCAGGCAGGTTAAACGCTGGCATTGGCTTGCCCACAAGCGGTGATTCTGGCACTTTTTCAGTGTGCAATAACTTGACCATCAGCACAATTAGCACCACCAGAAATATTAACAGTGGCGTAATAAACAAAGCGCGCATTATTTCCTCTTTTGTTTTATATATATTCTTCAGCACTTTAACCATTTAAGTATGGTCGTTATTCTAACGCCCCCTCTCCCGTGGGGAGAGGGACGGGGTGAGGGGGCGACAGTAGAATGAAGAACTTTAGAACTAAGAATTTAAGAAATTTTCTTTCCTAAGTTTCTAGTTCCTACTTTCTTAGTTCCACCTTCGCCCCCTCACCCTAACCCTCTCCCACGGGAGAGGGAATTTCCCCGTTGCCACTATTATCTTTCAATACCCTTTTGTTTTAATAAACCAAATATACCACCCAGTGCCATCAGCAAACAGCCAAGCCAAACGAGGTTTATCATCGGTTTGTAATATATCCTGGTGACAAACCCACCTTTACCATCAGTGTCACCCATAACCACATATACGTTTGATAGCAGGCTATAATAAATCGCAGATTCGGTAGTATTAGTCTGTTCCACCGGATAATAACGAATCTCCGGCTTTAACACCGCAAGTTCATCTCCGTGCGAGTTGGTTACAGAATAAACTCCACGCCTCATCAAATAGTTATTCTCCGCACTGATAAACATCTCTTTTATTTTTAACTCATACCCGGCCACTTTCATAGGTTCCTCAATCTGCAGTATGCGCTCTTCCTCTAGCCCCCAGATGCTTACCACCGTAACGCCGATTACTAATACTGCAACACCGATATGCGCCAGCGCCATTGCGATAAATGTATATGAAACTTTGCCGGATGCTTTTAATTTCTCAACTAGTCGATTCAGCATTGAAGCAATTAAGAACCCACTAAATGAAATTGCAATCACCGCTAAAACAGATTTCTTCTCGGGTATAAACCAAACCGCCAAAGCAATTGCACAAGTTACCGCAACTAATTTCCATGTTTTCTGCCATATTTGGCGAAAACTATCCTGCTGCCATTTTAGCATTGGGGCAATCCCTGCCAATATTAACACCGGCAGGATTATCGGGTTAAACGTAGCATTAAAATATGGCGCACCCACCGATACGCTATGCGAGCTAAACACTTCGAGAATAATTGGGTATAAGGTTCCAAGGAGCACCGTTGCGCAAGCCACCGCAATTAGCATATTACCAATTAAGATACTTCCTTCTTTTGAAAGTGGCTTAAAATCACTTGCAGGCTTTAGCTTATGGGCTTTGAGGCCAAACAAAATAAATGACCCATTTATAACCAGCCCTAAAAACCCAAGGATAAACACACCACGGGTTGGGTCAGATGCAAATGAATGCACTGATGTAAGCACGCCAGACCTGACCAGAAATATCCCGACCAATGTTAGCGAGAACGTCAAAATCCCAAGCAATACACACCATATCTTCATTGACTCACGCTTTTCCATTACAATGAGTGCATGTAAAAACGCAGTTGCGGCAAGCCATGGCATAAACGAAGCATTTTCCACCGGATCCCACATCCAAAAACCGCCCCAGCCCAGCTCACGGTACGCCCACCAGCTGCCCAATCCCACACCAAATGTCAGGAATGACCAGCTAAATAACGTCCATTTCTTTAAGGATGCTGCCCAAGCTTTATCCGCTTGCCCACGCCATAATGCAATAATTGCATACGATAGCCCGAGTGATAACCCGATATACCCCACATATAAAACCGGCGGATGTATCGCAAGGCCAATATCCTGCAATAGCGGATTTAACCCCAGGCCATTTTCAGGCACTGGCGCAATTGTCTCAAACGGATTGGATGTAAATAATATGAAAGCCAGAAACCCTGAGGTTATGGCACTTTGCACTTTGATAATATCATTTTTTAGTTCTTCTGCCAGAGAGCTAAACCGCATAAATGCAAAATTATAGGCAGTCAGCACCACCGCTATCAGCAGCATTGATCCTTCATGATTACCCCATGTGCCAGTGATTTTATACAAAAACGGCTTAACAGTGCTTGAGTTGTTATAGACGTTGAGCACTGAAAAATCTGACGTAGCGTGTGAGTGTAGAAGAGTGATGAAGGAAAATGCTGTTAGAATGAAAACCACAGCCACATTCTGCCGGACGGGGTTTGCAACCCCTTCCTCACATTCATTTCCAATCTTAAATTTTGACATGAATATGCGGACGTGGTTGCAAACCCCGTCCGGCAGGAACTGCGCTAACGAAAACATCAACGCCACCACCAGCATCCAATATCCAAACAATGGAATCATTCCCCTTCCCTCCACTGCCCTGATTTCTTTAGCGCATCAGCAACTTCAGGCGGCATATATTTTTCATCATGTTTGGTAAGCAGGCTGTCTGCCACCAGCACACCGTTTTCGAGCTTGCCTTTAGCTACCATGCCCTGCTCCTGCCTGAACATCGGCGGCAATATACCTTTATAACTAACGCGCACAGAATTCTGTAAATCCGTAATCGAGAAAACAGTGACATTGCCTTCCTGGGTACTAACGCTACCTTTTTCTACCAAACCACCGACACGTATTATTTTTCCTTCAATATTGTTTGCCAATAATTCAGTAGGGCTATAGAAAAACACAAGATTATCCTTAAAGTTATTAAGGATTAGGGAAGCAGAAATCCCAAGGCACACAAGGCCTGCTATTATGAATGTTAATCTTTGATGTTTTGCTTTCAATCTTTTTTATCTTTTAAAATTTTCTTGTATTTACCCAGCCGTATAGCGCTTGAAACAGCCAGTGCCGCCAGTACTATCCCTGCAATTATGTATGCACTGAAAATATATCCTGTCATAGGGCTAGATTATTTTTATAAATTAATTATAATTCAGCAAAATAGTACAATTTCTAGAGTTTCCAATAGAAAATATGTATTGACCGGAGAATATCAATGCCAAAAGCAATAATAGTACGTGAAACAGGCGGTCCAGAAGTAATGAAACTGGAGAATGTTGCAACTCCAAAAGCCCCAGGCCCAGGCCAGGTGTTACTGCGCCACACAGCAATTGGCGTTAACTTCCTCGATGTTTACTACCGCTCTGGTCTTTATAAAACTCCAAGAATGCCAATGATTCCAGGCATGGAAGCTTGCGGTGTGGTAGAAGCAGTAGGTCCGGGTGTAAGCATTCCAGTTGGCACACGTGTTGTTTATGCCACTGCCCAAACCGGCGCTTATTGTGAAATGCGCCTGATAAACGAGCGGCACTTAGTAGGCGTTCCTGAAAAAATCTCCGATGCAACCGCAGCAGCGGTTTTTACTAAAGCACTTACTGCCCATTATCTTATATTCCATACTTATAAAGTTAGGAAAGGCAATACAATATTAGTACACGCAGCAGCAGGCGGTGTTGGCCAGATTATTTGCCAATGGGCAAAATATCTGGGTGCAAAAGTAATAGGCACTGTTGGCACACCTGAAAAAGCAATTATTGCCAGAAACAATGGCTGCGACCATGTTATCGTTTACACCCAGCAGAACTTCGCCGAAGAAGTAATGAAAATCACTAATAACCAGGGTGTAGTAGTTGTGTATGATTCCGTAGGTAAAGCGACTTTTGCCAAGTCATTATCTTGCCTGATGAATATGGGATTAATGGTAAGCTATGGGCAATCATCCGGCGAAGTACCACCTTTCAATATCCTGAACTTAGCACAAAAAGGGCTGTATCTTACAAGGCCAACACTAATGCTGTATAAATCCACAAGGCAGGAGCTATTACTAAGTGCCATTGAAATTTTCCAGATGATAGAAAGAGGCGTGTTGAAAGTTAGTATAGGACAAAAATACCCACTTGAAAAAGCAGCGCAGGCGCATGCAGATTTAGAAGCGCGTAAGACTACTGGTTCTACTATTTTAACGGTGTAAGTTAAGTAAACCAACTAAATAAGTAACGCTGACAAAATATCCCTCGATATTTATCCTGTGGCCTCACCACTAGCGTCACCCTGAATTTATTTCAGGGTCCAAAGTTCAAAATATTGCGTAGTTTTATTTCGTTGTTAATTCTGCAATAAACTGGCAAATATAATTACTATTGAAAGCTGGACCCTGAAATAAATTCAGGGTGACGCTAGTGGTGAGGCTAACTTATAAATTGATAGGATGTGATTTTTTATGATAAAAAGAATGAAAAAATCATACCTAATATTCCTTATCACTTTACCAATAATCATATTATCAGCATGGCTCACCCTCTCCCACACCTCCCCACTGAGCGAAAAACTATTCCAAGCAGTCCGCGCTAATGACATTAACACCGTAAAATCCCTAGTCACCCAAGGAGCAGACCTAGATACCCGCGATAGCGCCGGTCAAACGCCACTCCATAGCGCACTTTACCACGGCTATACTGACATCGCCGCCTTCCTTATCGAAAAAGGCTCTGACCTGGAAATAAAGGACAACCGTGGCGGCACACCACTACATTGGGCGGCAATCAATAGCTCAGCCGACAACACTCTCTTATTGCTCAAGCACGAAGCAAACCCAAATGTTACCGATAAATTTGAAATGACTCCACTTAACTGGGCAGTGGCCAAAGGCAATGCCGCCAATGTAAAGGCATTACTAGAAAATGGGGCTGATAAAACCCTTAAAAACAGCCGTGGGAAGACAGCGCTGGATTATGCGAAAGAGCGTAAATATACGGATATTATGAAGTTATTGGAATAACTTATCCATCCATCTTACGTTTGTAACAATAGATTGACATCGATGTGGTTTTATGCTATAAATCCGGCAAACCAAATTTTGCCAGAGAATAGAGACATGAAACGCAAGCTAGAAGCTAATATTGATCCAAAAAGTCCAGAATTCTTCTATGAAACAGCAAAAGATGCAGCTTCTGATTTGAAAGAAGCCGTCAAAGCAATTGCTGGTGGTTTACATACCAATGATACCTTGGTTAGACTGGAAAAAGCATTTCATAAGATTAACGAGGAACTACCATATGAAGAGTTTCCCTCTAATTATTTCCTTCTTAATCTAGGGTATCAAATTAAAAAATTTTTAGATGATATTCAGATTAATGCTCTGCTTAATAATATAGAAAACACCACAAATAAAACACCCGGGGTGAATTATCTGATAGGATTATTTAACCTTCATTTGTCTGAAGACCCTAGCAAATCCTTGAGATACCTTCTAATTGCTGGAGAACAGGGTCATGTCTTAGCACAAGATATGCTTGGCGATATTTATCAAACTTCTACTAACGACTTCGGAGTAGAGAAAGACGATAAAGAAGCAGTAAAATGGTACACATTAGCCGCTGAACAAGGCGATCTAGAAGCACAGGCCGAACTTAGCCTTATATACTGCTGGGGAGATAAAGATGCAGGTATAGAAAAAGACTGCAAAAAAGCAAAAGAATTAGCAAAAAAAGCCGCTGATTGTGGATACGAGCATGCTATTGAAGCTATTGCTAGTATGTATGGTAATAAAGACCTAATAGAACCAATTAAAGAAACCTGCCAGTGGTTCATTAAGATTTATTCAAGTAAATTTAAATATTCAAGCGAATATGAACAACTCGGAGAGCATTTCGAAAAGTATATAAAGGGGCAACCTAAAGAAAGCTTAATTAACCTGCTAGTAGATATGGAGTATATCATTACTCCCGAAGCTTTTAAATTCACTAAACATCTTTTACCACAACGCGTAAAAACTTATTATAATCAACATAAGCTTTTATTCGAAGAAATTAACGAACTTGATAGTGAAGAAATATTTTCTGAGGCCAAAGAAATCCAGATTAAACAACGTTGGAAATTTTTCGGTGCTGTTGACACACTTATCCAGTCCGGTATGCCTGCAGATGCCATTGTAGAAATAGCAAAGCACCTACCAAAAGGCGGCCTACCGATAGAGTTTGATCAAACTGCAAAAGATATCATAGGAAAACTTCAGGTTCTAAAAGGGGTTATGTTACCAGCACCATTTGACTATGAAAATTATTTTAAGACCGCAAACCCACAAAAGAACTTGGAGGTGTTGCGTCGCCGTTTGCCATCAGACCCATTTAACAATGAAAAATATGTTAATACACCCCAGGCCGAGCAATTCCAGATGATTTTATCACAACAAAAAGACCCAGAAAATTTTTTAAAACAGAAACAAAGAGAAAGAGCAGTTGCTTTCTCTAAACCTGCTGCTGAATGGATAATTAAAAAGCAGCAAGAGAAGCAGAATAATAATTCTATAAGACAGTAAAGAACTATACCTTACCCGATTCCTTAATCTTTGCCTGCAGCGCTGCCGTACTAAACGGCTTTACTATATAAGCATTAATACCTTCATCTTTCAGCGCCTTTACAACATTGTTATGGCAGACGCGCCACTATTTTCAATGGCAACTTCCAAACCCATTTGTCCAGCTACATCAGCTGCTATTTTGGATGACGCTTTGTCATCGTCCACAATAAGACATAAAACCATAATAATTACCCATTAAAAGCAAAGCTTTGCGCAAACTGCTAGCTTTTATTGCTTACAATATCGATTCTTCCATCCTTCATAGCTAAAGAAATATTACCATTCTTGAGTGCAATGGCATGTTTCCCGAAAATATCATATCTCCATCCATGAGATACTACACTCTCCATTATATCACCAATTGCCATTTTGGTTAAGTCTTCTGATGTTGCAACCAACTTTTCAGCGACATTTAATTCATTACATTTAACCTTTAGTAGTAATTTTAGCATTTCTACCAGGTTTTCATTCGGTTTTACCGGCTTCCTTAGCCTCTTTACTTCCGGCAATTGGGAATCAGGTATAGTTTGCGCACTCGCTATAACTTCCAACAACTCTGGCACTAATGACTTTTTGAACCCACTCGTGCTTCGTATTGCATGAAATTCTTCCGCTGACTTTGGTATTACAGCTGCAACTTCAAGCAATCCCTGATCTTTTAGTATATGCCCACGCGGCCTATCCAGCTTCTGTGCTGCCAGTTCACGCCACTTAGCAATTTCCCTCACCATTCCGAGGAACCTTCTTGAGGTCCCTTTAGGTTTTAGTTTCTCCCAGATTTCATCAGGGTTAACAACATAATTTTCAGGGCTGGTAAGGCTTTCCATTTCTTCCATCAGCCAATGCTCGCGCCCGCTTTCAAACAAATCAGCTTTAAGTTTTTTATAAACAGTGCGCAAGTATGTAACATCCGATAGTGCATAATCAAGCTGTGCCTTACTTAAGGGGCGGCGCGACCAATCTGTAAACCGTGAGCTTTTATCAACATTTTTGCCAACCAGCTCAGAAACCAGAGTAGCATAACTAGCCGATGCGCCAAAGCCACAAACCATCGCCGCCACTTGCGTATCAAACATCGGCTTTGGCACGTTACCCGAAAGCTTCAGGATAATCTCTATATCCTGCCTCGCCGAGTGAAATACTTTCATAACTTTTTGATTGGCAAACACCTCAAACAACGGCGATAAATCCATGCCTTCTGCCATCGGGTCTACCGCAAATTCAACCTTTTCTGATGCAACCTGTATCAGGCATAATTTCGGATAGTAAGTCTTATCACGTAGAAATTCAGTATCGACTGTGATATATTCTTCATTTTTTAAACCTGCACAGAGGTTTTTTAATTCTTCAGCATTAGTGATAAGTGTCATACTATAAATATTCTATTGGAATTTGAAGGTTTATCCTATATACAAAACCCCATATAATCAATGAATTAAACCATTAAAAGAGCCTAAAATGCACGAATACAGAACCCATACTTGCGGCCAACTCGATAAAAGCCATATCGGACAGACAGTGAAACTATCCGGCTGGGTACACAGGAAACGCGACCATGGCAACCTGTTATTCGTTGATTTACGTGACCATTACGGTCTAACCCAGATTGTAATCACCAGCGATGATAAGTTCTTGGATCAAGCAACTCATGCCCGCTATGAAAGCGTCGTTACCATTACAGGTAAAGTAGTTGCAAGAAGCGCAGAGACTGTAAACAAAAACATCCACACTGGCGAAATTGAGGTTACGGTTGAGACTTTCTATATTGAATCAGAAGCCGATATGCTACCAATTCAGGTTAATTCAGATAAGGAATTTCCCGAAGATACGCGCCTGAAATACCGCTTTTTGGATTTACGCCGTGAGAAAATCCACAGCAATATTATGCTGCGCTCAAAAGTTATAAACTCACTCCGCAGCCGTATGATAGAGCAAGGATTCAATGAATTTCAGACTCCGATTCTGACGGCTAGCTCACCAGAAGGTGCGCGTGATTATCTGGTGCCAAGCCGTGTGCATCCGGGTAAATTCTATGCATTGCCGCAAGCTCCGCAGCAATTCAAACAGCTGCTTATGGCATCAGGTTTTGATCGTTATTTCCAGATTGCACCATGCTTCCGCGATGAAGATGCACGCGCTGATCGCTCTCCTGGTGAATTCTACCAGCTTGATATGGAAATGTCGTTCGCAACCCAAGAAGATGTATTTGGCGTGATTGAGCCGGTAATGTATGGCATTTTCACAGAATTTTCTGATAAAAAAGTTACCCCAGCGCCATTCCCACGTATTTCTTATGCCGATTCAATGCTAAAATATGGTAACGACAAGCCAGACTTACGCAACCCACTAATCATCGCTGATGTTGGCGAGATATTTAAAGGTTCGGATTTCTCAATATTTGCCAAAGCAGTAGAAGAAGGCAAAGTTGTAAGAGCAATACCAGCACCTGGGGTTGCTGAGCAACCACGCAGTTTCTTCGATAAAAAAATCGCCTTCGCGCAGGAAATGGGCGCACCGGGACTAGGTTACATCGTATTTGAAAAAGACGGCAATGCCAAAGGCCCAATCGCTAAATTCTTAAACCCTGAAAGATTAGAAGCGCTTAAGAAAGCTGCCAATATCGGAAATGGTGATGCAG
This sequence comes from Rickettsiaceae bacterium, assembly GCA_021323415.1. GTDB lineage: Bacteria > Pseudomonadota > Alphaproteobacteria > Rickettsiales > UBA6187 > JAJONM01. Next base: position 24,518 of record JAJONM010000013.1, on the reverse strand, counting down.
TATTCTTCTCAAGTGGCACTAAAAATGAAGCCGCAAGAATTGCTGGCTTGGTGCGTACTAATATTGGTCAGGAGCTTAAGCTTATTGACGAAAACGAATTCAAGTTCTGCTGGATAGTTGATTTCCCGTTCTATGAGTGGGACGAGGATAATAAGAAAATTGAATTTAGCCACAATCCATTTTCTATGCCGCAGGGCGGTATTGAAGCCATCGAAAAGGCTAAAACTACTGAGGAGTTGCTGGCAATTAATGCATGGCAATATGACATCGTGTGCAACGGCGTGGAATTATCAAGCGGTGCAATCCGTAACCATAAGCCTGAGCTGATGTATAAGGCATTTGAAGTTTGCGGCTATAGCAATGAAGTGGTAGATACTCGCTTTGGCGGTATGATCCGCGCATTCAAATTCGGCTGCCCTCCACATGGCGGTATTGCGCCGGGAGTTGACCGTATTGTAATGTTACTTGCCGATGAGCCAAATATCCGTGAGGTTATCGCTTTCCCAATGAACCAGAAAGCCGAAGATTTGCTAATGAATGCGCCAGCGCCAGCTGATATAAAACAACTGCGTGAGCTGCACATCCAGCTAACTCCAAAAGCACGCGAAGCTTTAGAGAAAGCTGATAAACAGGAAGAGGCTGCGTAAGCCTCCTCCTTGTGCTTTATAAGTGTTTTACTGCTGCATACCCGGCAAGTGAAGCATCTCTTACATGCGTATTACGACCATAAGAATTTGCCGTCAATATCGTAGCATCATCAAATGCAGCCCTCTGCTGAACAACACCTTGCCATAATTCCACTTTCTTTCCATCTTTCGCAGCCTGATGAACAGGCGCTACTGCAGAAATTACCGGCAACTGGAAATTCGATATATCATTTAATATCGATGAAATAGGCGCAAAATGTTCCTCTATAACTTTTTTATTCCGAGTTATAACCTCAGCCCTGCCCTTATCACCAGTTTCTTTTAAATCCTCTACAAGTCTTGCATATGAGTGGCTTCCTAACATAGCTTGTATAGAAGATGTCAAATTACCAGTAATAACGCTAACACTTGCTATCTGGCATTTAAACAACTCCAGGCGTTTCTCAAGAAAGTCATCTTTTAAAATTCCAGAATTAAGCACCTTATCGATTGCTGCATTAACAAACGCAACCCTGCCTTCTTTTGTCTTATCAAAATCTTTTTGAAATTGTATTTCAAGTTTTTCAGCAAAAAATTCTGCAACATTTGCTACATATTCTTGCACTTTTGATATAGTGCCATCGCTAAACCCAAGAAGATTTGCCCTATCATAATCAATGCTCAGCATCTGCAGCAACTCAGCCATAAAAATCTGCATACCAAAAGGTAATTTGATAAATTTTTTCAAATCAAAGTCAGGGATTTCATTTTGCGGGTTAAGCGGAAAACCACACGCCGTTAAAAGCCCCCCATAGCAATTCTTGGCTACGGATTCGATAGCACGCGTGTTTTCTTCGGTAGCTGTGTCCTTAGCCGTTGCTCCACCCCTGCACCCTTGATTATTTTGTAAATATTTTCTAGCCGGCTCATAATTTAAATTTTTAGCAAGTTCATCAAGCTCTGCAACTATTAACCCCTTTGCTTCTCCATTAGGAACTTCCCTGAAGAATGACTTATGCGCTGCTGCGGCTGGGTTAATTAAAGGTTCTATAGCTTTTATATCTTCCAATAATGATGATAATTCTTTTGTCGATAAATCACAAAGCTCCTGACCTTTTTCATATGCCTTTTGGATAACACTGCTCATTGAAGCCATTTGCAATCCTTGTATTGTACGAGGTATGCTAAATAAAACATAGTTACCACCTCTGCGCGGGGATGTTCCTTTACCATATTCCTGCATGTAATTTACATCGGCAAATGTACTGTCATATAACTCGCCGCCAATTTTTTCTTTTACTTTTTCTTTGAAATCCCTAAATTCTAATTCCGAAAGGATATAATTCCTCGTTAGCTCAATAATAGATGTCTGACCCATGTTTTTAGTTAAATCGCTAGGACCAAAGAAACTACCTACGCTAAAGAATTTCTTGCCTTCAAATTCAGCAGTCAACAGGTCTAGTATTGCTCTATTTTTTTCATCATCACCGCCTAACTGATCAAGAACACTTGTATAAAAAGCTTTTAGTGTAGTTTGGAAATTTTCAATCGATTCCTTCTCTTCACACAAAGGCATGAATGTTTGATCAATTGGTTGCTGGACTTTCTCTGCATTAGCCAGATATTTGCCAACTGCTTTTTTAACGAACAATAACCTTGCAAGCAACTTCTCACCATGTTCTGCCGGAAAATCAGAAAGCACCATGCCCTGACTTGGTAAAAATGCAGGAGCAGTTATGGCAAGTATAGCATTCATTGGGAAATTCACTGGTAACTCAGAACCTTCTCTAACAGGAGAGTAAGTCATATTCTTAAATGATTTTTCAAATAATTTATAATTACTATTAAATTTTTCTCCAATAATATCAGAAAAACTCTCAACACTATTAACGCCCTTAATCTGCTCTAATTGTTCAATCAGACTTAAAACACCTTTTTTAGGCGCGCATGATATTCTTGGCTGATATTTATAAGGTGGTTTATTTAAAGCTTTAGAATGCTTAAAAATATCAAAAATATTTTTTCCTCTAATCCCCTCTCCAAAAGAATCAACCATACTTGATTCCTTATCGCCATCCATATCAACACCATTGTGCCATGTTAGCGATTTTTCACCTTTTTTTGCCAGGTACTTTATACCCAAATCGTTGCTTTGTTTCTGCGCAGGTTTATTAATTACTTCTGTTCTTATGCCCTGGCTCAAAAATTGGGCAATTAACGCATCAAACATTGCATCAAAAGTTTCCGCTTTATATATTTTTGCAATTTTGGTGTGAGCCATTCCAAGTTCAGTTAGTCCTAAGATAACTTCTTTTTTAAATTGCTCAACTTTTCTGGCTTCATTTTCATCTTCTTTGCCATAAGATTCATGTCTTATCTTTGCGACAAATACTTTTGCCATAATATCAAAAACCACACCCTGCCCTGCCGTATTATTACCAATCGGGTGTGGTGTAGCTATCTTTCTTATTTTATCCTGAAAAGCCCTGCCAGTAGTTGGCTCATTTTTATTATTTAGGTAAATATGGATAAAATTCTCGAATGTTGCCGCTTTCGACTTCAATGCAGCTAAATTAAAAGGTACAGCCCCAGCTTCAACCTTCTCATTCAGATATTTTTTACCCGCCTGTAAAAAGTGTACTTGTACATAGTCATGAATCCAGTTTAAATCTATTTTTTCAGCAGACATTTATCCATCCTATATTTCTAAATTAACATTTTTACCAATTCTTAATTGGGACAGCTAAACTACACAAAGACGATTTGGTTGTGCAACAGCATAAAAAAAAACTCATGCTGCATTGCAGAATTACGTTAGCAAAATTTCTTGCTATCGATTGTCACATATGTATATTAATTACCAATAAACTCCCTTACCACCTTAAAATAAAGACGCTAAAACATTGACTGATTCAACTATTACTACAGCACCTAAAATTTCCTTTGAATTTTTCCCGCCGCGGACAGATGCTGGCATTGCTAAACTTAAGGAAACTATTTCCCAGCTGGAAAAACTATCGCCCCGTTTTGTTTCGGTAACATATGGCGCAGGCGGCTCAACTCGCGAGCTAACTTACGACATCGTAAAACACATCAAAACTAACACGTCATTAGACCCGGCAGCTCATCTTACTTGCGTGAATGCTACAAAAGATGAAATAAATGCAGTTGCTAAAAGTTATTTGGACATTGGCGTAAACCGTATTGTAGCATTGCGCGGCGATGTACCTGGCGGTAACGGAAAATATGAACCCCATCCGGGCGGATATTCTTACGGTGATGATTTAGTTGCAGGGCTTTGCAAATTAGGTGATTTTGATATTAGCGTTGCGTCATACCCAGAAGTTCATCCTGAAGCGCCATCAGCAAGTTTTGACCTGGACCACTTAAAGCGCAAAATCGATAGCGGCGCCAAACGTTCTATAACTCAATATTGCTTTGATACAGATGCTATAATACGCTTCCGCGATAAAACGCATAAACATGGTATAAAAGCACCGATGGTTGCGGGCGTAGTAACCATGAATGGTTTTGAGCAATTACTATCTTTTAGCAAACGCTGCGGTGCAAGCATTCCCCAGTGGATAATTGATAAGTTTGAAGGTACAGATAGTAACCCAGAAGCTCGCGATAAATTAGCCGTGGAAGTTGCAGCAGAGCAATGCCGCCTGCTAGCCAGGGAAGGATTTGATGAATTCCATTTCTATACATTAAACCGCGCTGACCTTACAGTTGCTGTTTGCCAGTGTCTTGGGATAAAACAACAATCCAGGTAATACGAAGTGCTAACAAATCTAATCAGTAATCCAGAAGCAAAACAAATATTTAAAGCTCTTGGTAATAAAGCAAGATTTGTCGGTGGCTGTGTCCGTGACTCATTATTAAACAAACCACTAACTGATATAGACATTGCCACATCGCATTTGCCTGAAAAAACTATGTCATTATTGCAGGCAAGTTCTATCAAAGTAGTGCCAACTGGTTTAAAGCATGGCACTGTAACTGCTGTAATAAATGGCAAGAATTTTGAGATAACAACACTACGCCGTGATGTTGCATGTGATGGCCGCCATGCCGAAGTGGAATTCACCGATGATTGGGAGCAGGATGCTGCAAGGCGTGATTTTACCATCAATGCTATGTCTGCAGATATAGATGGCAAAATTTATGATTATTTTGACGGCCAATCCAATTTAGAACGTGGTGTTGTAAGATTTGTTGGCGATGCTAATGAACGTTGCAGGGAAGATATTTTACGTATCTTACGTTTTTTCAGGTTCTACGCTTATTATGGTATCGGCGAACTAGATGGCGAAGCCATCGCTGCCTGCATAAAGTTTGCACCACAAATAGATACACTTTCAGGTGAACGCATCCAAGCCGAAATGCTGAAACTTATAGCTGCACCAAATCCATTAAAATCGCTAATTAAAATGGATGAAATTTCTATACTCAAACATTTGTTGCCTACCAACATTAGTATAACCGTATTGGAAAAATTAATTGCGATAGAAAACGAATTATCTATTGAAGCCAATCCCTTGCTTCGTCTGGCCGCATTAATCAATAACGGTATCATAGATAATGATGACTTAGGTGATGTCTTGGAAAGATGGAAATTATCTAATAAACATATGCGCTATCTGGAATCGGTAATTGTTACTCCTTTTGATATATCATCAGACATGCCTCTATCAGAGCAAAATAAAATTATCCGTGTAGTAGGTCGCGATATATTTATTGATATTATCTTACTTAATTGGGCAGAAGATATTTCTTTATCAGATGATGATGAAACAGAATATTATAGAGCTGCAATTACCAATGCCAATGATTGGGAAATCCCTGTTTTCCCTGTAAATGGTGATGATTTGAAAAAACTTGGAATAGAAGAAGGACGCACACTTGGTAAAGCAATCAAGCTTGGTGAAGAGTGGTGGGAAGCAAGCGGATATAAAGCATCAAAAGAAGATATTCTAACTTACATAAAGCAAATGCACCTTACTTTGTAAGCATTTACTGCACTTACAATTAATAATTAAATTTTTCATATTTTTTGATAACAGTAACTATTATTAGTTACGTAAAAATTTTAAAAGATGTCTCTTTAACCAAAATAAAACCAAATATTTTAAAAAATGTTAAGGAAACTCTTGCTTTTTCGGTTTTTAGACGATAATCAGGAAATAAGGTATTTTTAAACCTCAAGTTTAACTTATAAAAAAGGATAATTTCCATGAACAAAGAACAACTAGTTTCTGAGATCGCAAGCTCAACTGGCAAAACTAAGAAAGAAGCTCAAGACTTCTTGAATGCCTACATTGAAATCGTAACTGGCGCTTTGTCTGCTAACGATAACGTACAGCTAGCTGGTCTAGGTAGCTTTGTTACTAAAAAACGTAAAGCTACTACTGGCAGAAACCCAAGAACTGGTCAGGAAATTAAAATTGCAGCGAAAAATGTTGTTAAATTCTCTCCTGCAAAAAAATTGAAAGACGCTGTAAACTAATACTGGTTTCGCGTTTTTAAGAAAAAGCTGGCAAAAATTTGCCAGCTTTTTTTGTTGGTGGAGAAACCTTTCTTTACCCTGCATCGCGCAACGGTCGTCATCCTGGAATTCTAGGAAATCTGGCCATTCTTAGGCGATTTTCTTAATATCCAGGATCCAGGTCTTTTAAATAAGAATACCTGGATCCTGGATAGCTCGATTTCTATCTAATCGCTATCGCTCCTAGAGAAAATCGGCTTCCAGGATGACGTAAAACCATTATCACAACTATGAGACAAAAATCTACAATACAATTCTACCATTAGTTACCAAAATCCAGCAAATTACTTCATTTTCCCTTTTCCTGTTAACCATGTGTTAATTATTAATGTGTAACATAATAATTATAAAGTATATCATAAATATTTGGACATGTAGGCCAAAAAAGGACACTTGCAAGGTTAAGTAATCCTGCTAAAGCACGTGTATCAGGTATTTTAAGATGTCGTCTATTCAAAGCGTAATTTCAAACGCAATTATTGCCAACTTAATTAATTCGAGCCAAGAGCTGAATGCATCAGTACTTAATTTGGCAAGTGGTATTCGATATAATGCCAGCGTTGCTGATTTTTCAGTTGGTACATTATTAAAAAGCAGCGCTTCCACCCTTGGCATTGCCAATATAAATGCTGGACAGGGAAAAAGCCTACTTCAAACAGCACAAGGCGGCCTTGATCAAATACTTGAATTACTGCAGGAACAAAAAGATCTCGCCGTGCAGGCACAAGATGACTCACTTACAGATAATGAACTTGCCGTATTAAACAGCTCATTCCAATCACTTACTACTGAAATTAACCGAATAGCCACTACTACGAAATTCAATAATAAGACTTTGCTGGACGGCACAATTTCAGGCACAACTACACTTAGCACAACAACTGGCCAGGCAACTGAAAACTATACCCTGCTTTCCACTTCAGATTATTCCTTCTCAGGCACAGTTGCCGCAGGGGAACTTGCAACTGCCAGCACATTTGCTATTAAAACATCAACTAGCACAGGTAAAACTGCCGGCTCTGCCACACTAACATTTGCCACAGCAGGCGTAACAGGCGATGCAACAATAACTATCGGTGGCCAGGCTCTTACCTTTGGTGATGGCGCAGCTGATGCCACCGAATTAGCAACCGCTTTTGTAACAGCAGCAGAAATCAGCACTAACAATACTATCAGAAGCTTTATATATACAGATAATGGTGATGGAACAGTTACTGTAACTAGCGCTGATCTTGGAACAGACATGAACGCAACTAACTTTAATCTAACTAATGATAGTGGTGGTGACGTAACCGCAGCTACCTTTGGTTCTGATTCCATTATTGGAGCTGATAAAAACTTCGGTAATGCTGGTAACACGCTAGGCACTAATCGCGCTCCAACTTCAGATACGCTTGATGCCGGATTAGAAGGCCAATTTAGCAATTTTACCGCAACACTTGATACTTCTGGCACACAAAATTCAGTAGTATTTACTGTTGATTTAAATGGCCAAACTTACACATCGCAAGCAGTTACATTATTTGGTGGTAGCGGAAGTGGCTTCAACGGTAAAGGTAACACTATAAAGAACGGCCAGTTTATTACATTCTATAATGCAGATGGGCCAACAGATGATAATGGCGAATATACTGATAATGGTTTTACCTTAAAAATCGGCGCCAGTGATATCACTATAGCAGGTGGTACACAGGATGCTTTTGAAACTGACCTTACCAACACTGCCAGCGGCTTCCTCGATCAATTAGAAGATAATAGGCTTAACCAAAGTAGAAGCATAATTTTATCTGAAACCAATCCATCAGGTGGTGATTTTACTATCTCCACTGTCGAAGTTGGTAGTACGTTTTATGGTATCGAAGGTTTTGATGCTATTGGAACTAATGCTAAAGGCGATATTAACTTTGTCGGTGATGGCTTTGGTGACAGTGGGAACATTGGATCAATCGGAGAATTTTCTTTCAATGCCGCAACAAATACCATCACTGTCACTATTGGCGATGAGGTATATAGTGCTGATATAAGCGATAATACTGCCAATACCGGTGGTATTGTCGATGGCGCAGGCGAATACAACTCCACAACCAAAACCCTAACTGCAGGGGCCGGAACCGTAATAGTATTCCATAGCGCTTCTACAGATGATGGACGCCAGTTGCGTATTGACCTGAGCAATATAACTGACACCTCTATTGATTTATCGTCATCAACAGGCCAGGCAAGGTTTACTGACGACCTAAATGCGCTATTTGGTGTAGATGATAATAGGGCATTATCATTCCAGGTTGGTGATACCAGCAGCAATACTATTGGTGTATCTATAGGCAGTGCTAAAACTACTGATATTTATCTCGATGATGCAGGGACATCAAAAACCCTTGATATTTCAGCGACAGGAGATGCAGCCGCTGCAGAAGATATATTAGATAATGCCATAAACACAGTAATTGCCTTAAGCGCTACAGCAAATGCAGGCATTACCTCATTTACCTCAGCAATAACCAACAACAATGTATCAATACAAAATTATTCTGCTGCCAGCTCTTTATTGCTTAATACAGATTATGCACTGGAATCCTCTTTATATGCGCAAGCAGCACTTAAGGTAAATTCCGGTATTGCTGTGCTGGCACAGGAACAAAGCAGGCTACAGAACCTATTAAAATTGCTTTCATTTTAAGTAATGCAAATTAGCAAGAGTGTAACATGTTAAAGTTTAAAAAAGACATAGCAGCTAGCGCCCCCTCTCCCGTGGGGAGAGGGAGGGGTGAGGGGGCGATGGTAGCTGCAAAATATTTAGGCTGTTCCTCTTGGGAACCTTTTACGCCCCCTCATCCTAACCTTCTCCCCACGGGAGAAGGAACTTCCCCAGAATCACTTTATGAGTTAATGAGCCAATCTTGCTCATACATAATTAGAAGTAATAACGACAGGAGGGTATAATGGCCAGTGCCAACCCATTTTATGCTTATAACCGCGCTCAAGAAACTAAAAGCCACACCCAGCAGATAGTGCTGCTTTATTCAGCAGCAATTGCTTATATGCAGCAAGCAAAGCAAGCGGACAAAGCAAATGATCATGACACGCGATATAAACTAGTTGATAAGACACTTTCTATAATGCGTGGGCTACGCGCATGCCTGGATTTTAGTGCTAATGAACAAGTAGCCTTAGCCCTGAATGAATATTATGCGAGCTTAGAGAACTTGCTTATTACTGTGCAAACAGATGATAACAAGCAAGAGCTTTGCGAAAGGATAATAGAAAACTTAAATCTAATTAAAGAATCGTGGGAACATATCAATGTAGTAAGTGGCAATGATGCGCTGCCTCCCCCGAATGATGATTATGGACCGCAGGATGTCAGGGTTTAGGTGAAGTAGTCCGGATTTGATGTGACAAAGTAATTTATTAGTTTCTACAAGAAGCCACAAATTCCGTCATTGCTGACGACAATTGTAACGCCTCATCTTAACTTCTAAAAATTTTTGTAACATTAGGTTTAGACTTATACAGTTTAGGATATCTGCTCGCTCCCCTTTAGAGACACTGTTTACTTTATATTGAATCTAGCGTCATCCTGGAATTGTAGAAAATCTTATGACACTTTTAGTCCTTAGATTTTCTTAATATCCAGGATCCAGGCCTTTTAATAAGAATACCTGGATCCTGGATAGCTCGCTTTTCTAGCTGCTCGTAAACTTGCAGAGAAAATCGGCTTCCAGGATGACGGCTCTTCGAGCCGTTTAATATAAATTAAAGGTTTTACAATATCTCAATTATCCGCAACCCACCACCCTGGATTACCCTTCTTTATGGCGCCCAGCGCCATCTCCAGGCTAGCCTTATTATTAAATATCCCAAAGCAAGTGGCGCCACTACCTGACATACGCGCTAATAAGCACCCATCCTGCTGGCCTATTATAGAAAGTACTTCCGCAATATCTGGGATTATCGAAACAGCGTTAGCTTCCAGTGCATTATGCTGCTTTTGCAATAAATCAATAAATTCAGTAATATCTTTAGGTATAGTTAACCCTAATTCATCTGAGAAGATAATCGGCTCATACTTAAACACTTCAGGCGTTGATAAATGTTTATTCGGATTAACCAGTAGAATATTTAAATCAGGTAGCTTATCAACCGGCTTTATAACCTCACCAATACCAGTAACGAGTGCCGGCTTACCCATCACACAAAATGGCACATCAGCACCAAGCTCTAGCCCTATTTCCATTAGTTTTTCCGTAGAAAACCCAAGCTGCCATAAATCATTTAATAATTTAAGCACAGCAGCCGCATCTGCCGAACCACCACCCAGGCCCGCCCCAACAGGAATATTTTTCTCTAAGGCTATTTTTACATCAGGTTTCCTGCCTGCTTTTTCTGCAAGCAGCTGGGCAGCTTTAAGCACTATGTTATCATAAGAGTTTGCAATAGTTGCAGCAAAAGGACCAGTTATTTGCAATTCTAATTTATCAGATTGCCCTACCCTCACCTCATCGCCAATGCTAAGCGGTATCATCAGGCTTTCGAGCAGATGATAACCATCTTCTCGTTTTCCAGTAACATGTAGAAATAAATTAAGTTTAGCAGGTGCGAGCATTCTTATCCTTTAACAGCAGGATTAGCAGTAAATGAAAAAGTAACCGGCAAGCCATCCTTTAATTTTTCTTTTACCTTTTTCTCTGAAATTTCTTCACTATCCTTTTTATATCTAAGGACACGCTCCCACTGGAACCTTGCTTCCCGATACCTGCCCTGCTTCCAGTATGCATCACCTAAATGGTCATTAATAACCGGATCATACGGCATTAACTCCGCCGCCCTTTCTAAGAATCTTGATGCTGTAGTATAATCCTTAGTTTTAAATAATGCCCAGCCCATACTATCTATTATCTGTGCATCTGTTGGCCTTGCCTTCACCGCCTTTGCTACCATATTTTTAGCATCGTCCAGGTTCTTATCCCTATCTATCCAGCTATAGCCCAAATAATTAAGTATCTCCGGCTGGTCAGGGCGTAGCTCTAAGGCTTTCAGCAAATCAACTTCTGCCTTATTCCACTGCCCTGCCCTTTCGTAGCATATGCCACGCGCAAAGAATATTGGCCAGTGCTTAACCTCAGGCTTCCCTGCTGCATTGATAATCCTGCTATATACCGCGGCTGCCCGTTCAAACTTCATATCCTTGCGCAGTAAATCAGCAAGCGTAAGCAGCACAATATTTGAAGATTGCTCTTCTCCTATAATTTTAAGTAATTCCCTTACTGCTTTCCTCTTTTTACCATCGCTATATAAATCATCCGCTATCCCTATCCTGCTGGTTATGAAGAAGTCAGAATCCCTTTTTATACGCTTATATAAATCAATCGCCTTTTTAAACTCACCCTTACGTTCATAGTAAGAAGCAAGTAGCATATTAGACTCTTCGTCCTCAGGGTTGATAAACAACACCAGGCGCAAATATATCAGCCCATCTTCATAAAAGCCGCTATTAAATAAAATCCTAACCGATTCTTTTAGAACTTCTGAATAAGCTACCCTGGCATCAGGAATAACTCTTTTAGTTGTAGCCTCGCCATCCTTAATTGCCTCAATTTTAGCAATAAAATGCGCCAGCTGTGGTGGTTGGGCTCGGTATTTTTCATATATAGCTAAAGCTTGCTCAGGCCTACCCATGCGTTCATAAAAGTTACCTGCAGATTTCGCAAAATGATAAGGGATAATTATGCCATTTTTTACCAGGTGCGAATAGCTATCATCTGCTTCATCCGTATGGCCGGCAATATCCTTCATCATAGCATTCTGGTAATACATAAAAAGTGATGGCGCCCTATTATTACCCATCGCACTTTCCTGATATTCGTAAGCCTGATCAAATTTACCCTGACCTGCCAGTGCCCATGCCTTCAAAAACGGCACTATAACCATTCCAACACTTGAAGCGATCCCTAGCTCATACGCCTTATCAAGCCTGTCTAAAACAGCCTTAGCCCTTGCGTACTCTTTATTATTTATTTCATGAGCAGAAAGTAATATGGCCATAACAGGATCAATCTTCCCCTGCTCAAGATATTTTCTCGCTGAATCTACTGACCTGTTAATTTTCCCTAGTTTCAATAATGCTAAATAATTGCCTTTTAGCATTATGGCGCTATCAGGGTCTTTTTTTAGCCCTTTTGCAAATATTGAGGCAGCTTTTTGGGTATCGTCATTGCGTAAGGCATATCCGCCCGAAACATAATCACCAACTAATTTATAATTTAATTCAGGAACTGCCTTGGCTTCCTCAGGCGTTGCCCAAACCTTACCACCTAGCGCCAGTGCAAGCACAATACATGCTAATACTATTTTATTACGCAAGGACATACGCTCTATAGTTAGTTATTAGGTTATTAATATAGATTAGCCAGTATAATCTTAATTTACAACCAGGCATTTCAAATGTTTTCTAAATTACTACGTAAGTATGCATTAGCCTAAGCGCCTAACAAATAAAAAAACACCCCGGAAATTATCCGGGGTGTTTTTATTAATCATAATTGCTTTAACTAGCCAGCTGCAGCAGCCGAACCACCAGTTACTTCTTCGCTATTTTCGTTACCTTCAGCATAACCACCGTCATTAACTCCGGCAGCTATTGCCTTGGCACGGTTAGCAGCTTCGATAGCAGCATCACGTTTCTTAGCTATCTTACTAACTTTGCCCATATAGAAACCAGTACCAGCAGGTATCAGGCGACCAACAATTACGTTTTCTTTTAGTCCACGTAATTTATCAATCTTACCTGCAACTGAAGCTTCAGTTAGAACCCTTGTAGTTTCCTGGAACGACGCCGCAGAAATAAATGAATGCGTCTGCAGGCTTGCTTTCGTGATACCCTGAAGTACAGGTATCGCTCTTGCAGGTTTATAACCTTCCTTATGCGCCTTATCATTTATTTCTTGCAGTTCTTCCTTATCAACATTCTCTCCAACTAAGAAAGTAGTCTCACCGGAATCCACAATTTCCATTTTCTGCAACATCTGGCGAATAATCACTTCAGGGTGTTTATTATCAATCTTCACACCTTGCAGACGGTAAACCGCCTGGATTTCATTAACCATATATTCAGCCAAAGCTTCCACACCCATAACACGCAGAATATCATGTGGTACAGGATTACCGTCCATAATCAGGTCACCTTTACGTACAAAGTCACCTTCGTTCACAGTAATGTGTTTACCTTTTGGAATCAGGTATTCTACAGGCTGCTCGCTTTCATCCTTAGGATTAATCACAATACGGCGCTTAGACTTGTAGTCTTTACCAAATTCAATCACACCATCGATATCACAGATAATCGCGTGGTCTTTAGGTTTACGTGCCTCAAATAGCTCAGCCACACGTGGTAGACCACCAGTAATATCACGAGTCTTAGAAGACTCTTTTGGAATACGCGCAAGCACGTCACCCGCATGCACCTTCTGACCGTCATTGATGCTCATAATTGCATCAATCGGCAGGAAGTACCTTGCTTCCAAACCATTTGCAAGAGTGATAACCTGATCTTTCTCATCACGTAGGGTAATACGTGGACGTAAGTCAGCCGAACCAGATTTTTGTTTCCAGTCGATAATTCTCTTACTTGCAATACCAGTTGCTTCATCCACCTGCTCTTCAACCGAAACGCCTTCAATCATATCACGGTAAACCGCAGTACCTGAACGCTCAGTAATGATAGGAATCGTATACGGATCCCAATCAGCCATAGATTGACCTTTTTTAACTTTATCGCCATCATCAACAGAAAGTTTCGCACCGTAAGGAATCTTGTAACGGGCAACTTCAATACCCTTTTCATTTACAACAATTACCTCGCAGGTACGGCTCATCACCACCTTTCTGCCTTTGCTGTCTTCAACGATATTACGGTTAACAATCTTAACAGTACCATCTTTGCTCGACTCAACGCTCGATAGCTCAACACCTTTCTGAGCAGCACCACCGATGTGGAATGTTCTCATTGTAAGCTGCGTTCCAGGCTCACCAATTGATTGAGCTGCAACAACACCAACCGCCTCACCAACGCTCACCAGGTCACCAGTAGAAAGGTCACGCCCGTAGCAATTAGCACAGATACCATTAGCGTTTTCACACGTTAAAGCAGAACGCACTTTTATTGACTCAATACCTGCAGCATCGATTGCTTCCACCAGGTCTTCATCAATTATTTGAGCTGCTTTCACCAATAACTCGCTATTTACAGGGTGATGTACGTCAATCGAAGATGTACGTCCCAGAATCCTCTCTGACAGAGCAACCACAACTTCACCAGCTTCAATAACCGCTTTAGCGATAATGCCATTAGTTGTGCCGCAATCATCAGAAGTCACGATACAATCCTGCGATACGTCAACCAGACGACGTGTCAGGTAACCAGAGTTAGCAGTCTTCAGTGCCGTATCAGCCAAACCTTTACGTGCACCGTGAGTAGAATTAAAGTACTCAAGGACCGACAGACCTTCCTTAAAGTTAGATATAATCGGAGTTTCGATAATATCACCGTTAGGTTTCGCCATCAAACCGCGCATACCAGCCAGCTGCTTTATCTGAGCTGCAGAACCACGCGCACCTGAATGTGCCATCATGTAAATTGAGTTCAGTTTTGGTCTGCCATCTGCATCTCTTGGAGAATCAGCAGCTTCACCAGAGATACTCTTCATCATGTCATTTGCAATACGGTCTGTACATTGTGACCAACCATCGACCACTTTATTGTACTTCTCGCCTTGCGTAATCAAACCATCAGCATATTGCTCTTCAAATTTTCTCACTTGCGCAAGCGTTTCACTGATGTGCTTATCTTTCGAACCAGGGATGAACATGTCATCCTTACCAAAAGAAATACCAGATCTGCAAGCGTGTGAGAAACCAAGTGCCATGATATGGTCAGCAAATATTACCGTAGCTTTTGAACCACAGTGACGATAAACCGTATCAATCAGGTTAGTCACTTCTTTCTTAGTCATCAGCTTATTAGCCATCTCGAAAGTCATGTTTTCATGCTGTGGAAGTTGCTTATAAAGCAGTACTCTTCCTGGCGTTGTATCAACAATTCTTGATACTGCTTTTTTGCTAAAGTCAGTTACCCTGAATTTAATCTTAGATTGTAGAGTAACGATCTTCTCATTTAGCGCATGTTGTATCTCAGCCAGATCAGCAAATGCCATGCCTTCTCCCGGTTGACCAGCACGTTCAAATGTCAGGTAATATAATCCAAGAATTATATCCTGAGATGGAACGATAATCGGCTTACCATTTGATGGGCTTAAGATGTTATTTGTAGACATCATAAGAACACGCGACTCAAGTTGCGCTTCAATCGAAAGCGGAACGTGGATTGCCATCTGGTCACCATCGAAGTCAGCGTTAAATGCCGCACATACAAGTGGGTGTAACTGAACAGCTTTACCTTCAATCAATAGCGGCTCGAACGCCTGAATACCAAGACGGTGCAATGTTGGAGCGCGGTTTAATAAAACCGGGTGCTCACGGATAACTTCTTCTAAGATATCCCACACTTCAGGTCTTTCACTTTCCACCATTTTCTTAGCAGTTTTTAGAGTAGTAGAAATACCATAAAGTTCTAGTTTCGAGTAAATAAACGGCTTGAATAATTCTAACGCCATTTTTTTAGGCAATCCGCACTGATGCAATTTCAGCTCAGGACCTACCACAATTACCGAACGGCCAGAATAATCCACACGTTTACCAAGCAGGTTCTGACGGAAACGTCCCTGCTTACCTTTTAACATATCTGCCAGTGATTTAAACGGACGCTTATTAGCATTCTTAACCACACGGCCACGACGACCATTATCGAACAATGCATCAACCGCTTCCTGTAACATACGCTTCTCGTTACGTATGATAATATCAGGAGCTTTCAGCTCAATCAGACGTTTCAAACGGTTGTTACGGTTGATAACACGGCGGTATAGCTCGTTCAAATCAGAGGTCGCAAAACGTCCACCATCTAGCATAACCAAAGGACGGATTTCAGGTGGAATGATTGGAATCACGTCCATAATCATCCACTCAGGCTTGTTGCCCGAATCAACAAACGCTTCAATAAGTTTAAGTCTTTTAACGATTTTCTTACGTTTAACTTCAGACTTAACAGTAGAAAGCTCTTCACGCAGTGATACCTTCTCACCTTTCAAATCAATAGCAGAAAGCATTTCTTTTATTGCTTCCGCACCAATCTGCGCAGAGAAATTATCTTCACCATATTCATCTTGCGCTCTCAAGTATTGGTCTTCCGATAATATCTGACCTTTTGTAAAAGCTGTCATTCCCGGCTCAGTCACCACAAATGCTTCAAAGTACAGAACCCTCTCTACATCTTTAAGCGCCATATCAAGCAGAGTTGAAATACGTGATGGCAGCGATTTTAGGAACCAGATATGCGCAACTGGTGCCGCCAAATCAATATGTCCCATTCTCTCACGACGTACTTTAGAAGTTGTAACTTCCACACCACATTTTTCGCATATGATACCACGGTATTTCATACGCTTGTATTTTCCGCATAAGCATTCGTAATCCTTAACCGGACCAAAAATACGTGCACAGAACAAACCATCGCGTTCCGGTTTGAATGTACGATAGTTTATTGTCTCAGGTTTCTTTACTTCACCAAACGACCAAGAACGAATCTTTTCAGGACTCGCAATCATAATCTTTATCTGATCAAAAATCTGGGTCCCACCAACTTGTCCAAAAAAATTAGCAAGTTCTTTCATAGACTATCTCCATTTAACCATTGTTATGTGCGGGACTAGCCCGCACATGGATTTTATAAGGATTTAAAATTAAGCAGCAATAACTTCAGTATCAGGCAATTCTTCACTTTGCTCAAGTGCTACGTTTAAGCATAGAGAACGAAGCTCTTTTACCATAACGTGGAATGACTCAGGTATGCCTGACTCAAAGTTATTATCACCTCTTACCATAGACTCGTACATCTTAATACGTCCCGCAACATCGTCCGACTTAACAGTCAGCATTTCTTGCAGGGTATAAGAAGATCCGTAAGCTTGCAACGCCCAACATTCCATCTCCCCGAAACGCTGACCACCAAAGTGCGATTTACCACCAAGCGGCTGTTGCGTAACCAGAGAGTAAGGTCCGATAGAACGGGCGTGAATCTTATCATCTACCAGGTGATGTAGCTTCAACATGTAAATATAACCAACTGTTACATCCCTATCAAACCTTTCACCAGTACGTCCATCATAAAGCGTAACCTGACCACTGCTATTAGCACCAGAACGCTCTAAAGCTTCAACGATATCGGCCTCTTTCGCACCATCGAATACTGGTGTTGCGTAAGGAATACCTTTACGCAGGTTATCAGCCAGTTCTAACAACTCCTTCTCATTCATCTTGGCAACTTCTTTAGCAATCTTCGGATCTTTGTAAGCATCGTTGATTTGTTTACGCAAATCTTCAAGCGAAGTTTCTTTATTGTAGAAACCATCTACAACTTCCGCAATTTGCTTACCAAGACGCGCCGAAGCCCAACCTAAGTGAGTCTCAAGGATCTGCCCCACGTTCATACGTGAAGGTACACCAAGCGGGTTAAGAACTATGTCAACCGGAGTACCATCTTCCAGGTAAGGCATATCTTCTGCCGGAAGGATACGGGAAATAACCCCTTTATTTCCGTGACGACCAGCCATCTTATCACCAGGCTGTAATTTACGTTTAACCGCAACGAATACTTTAACCACTTTTAAAGCACCTTGTGGCAAGTCATCACCACTTTGTAGCTTTTCTACTTTGTTATTAAAGCGTTCTTGCGAATCTTTCGTAACTTCATCAAGCTGCTTTTTGAGTAGCTCGATTTCATCCATAGCTTTGCTGTCCTTCGGAACAAACTGCCATAATTGTTTTCTGCTATATTTGCTATACGCTTCCTCAGTAACCTTGCCAGCTTTAAAGCCCGTAGGACCATCAGTTGCCTCAGCACCAATTAGTATATCACGTAAGCGTCCATAAATATGGTTTTCAACAATAGCAAGTTCGTCATCGCGGTCTTTCGCCAGACGCTCTACTTCTTGTTGCTCAATCGAAAGAGCGCGCTCGTCTTTCTCAATACCACGCCTTGAGAATACACGCACCTCAACTACAGTACCACCAACTCCCGGTGGAACGCGAAGTGATGAATCACGCACATCAGCCGCTTTTTCACCAAATATTGCACGTAGCAATTTTTCTTCCGGAGTCATTGGCGACTCGCTCTTTGGTGTAACTTTACCAACCAGAATATCCCCAGGAGAAACTTCTGCCCCCACGTGAACCATACCGATCTCGTCCAGGTGTTTTAGGTTTTCTTCACCAACGTTTGGAATATCACGAGTGATTTCCTCAGGTCCGATACGCGTATCACGCGCTACCACTTCAAACTGGTCAATATGTACTGATGTGAAAACGTCATCTTTTACAATACGCTCAGAAATCAGGATTGAGTCCTCAAAGTTATAACCATTCCACGGCATGAATGCCACCAGCACGTTACGGCCAAGAGCTAGCTCGCCTAAATCTGTACTTGGACCATCCGCTATCACATCACCTTTTTTCACCACATCACCTTTTTTCACAATAGGTTTTTGGTTAATAGATGTGTTCTGGTTTGTACGCTGGTATTTTAGCAGGTTATAAATATCTACACCTGGAGAACTCTTATCGCCCTCTTCAGAAGAACGCACCACTATACGGTTAGCGCTAACCTGGTCTACCACACCATCTCTTTTTGCAACAACAGTCACACCAGAATCAACCGCAACAATACCTTCAATACCAGTACCAACTAACGGCGCATCATTGCGAAGTAGTGGAACTGCCTGGCGTTGCATGTTTGATCCCATGAGTGCACGGTTCGCATCGTCATTTTCCAGGAATGGAATTAGAGATGCCGCAACGGACACCACCTGCATCGGAGATACGTCGATAAAGTGGATATCATTAGGGTTTGCCATAATGAACTCACCGTCCTTACGGCAGCTTACTAAATCATTAGCAAACGCGTTTTCTTTAGTCAGTTCAGCGTTCGACTGGGCAATAACATATTTACCCTCTTCAATCGCCGAAAGGTAAACTACTTCATTCGTTACTTTACCGTTTACTACTTTGCGGTATGGGCTCTCAATAAAGCCATATTTATTAATATTTGCAAATGTAGCAAGGCTGTTGATCAATCCGATGTTTGGTCCCTCAGGAGTTTCAATCGGGCAAATCCTTCCATAGTGAGTTGTATGTACGTCACGCACCTCAAATCCTGCGCGGTCACGGGTCAGACCACCAGGCCCTAAGGCTGAAAGTCTACGTTTATGGGTAATTTCAGCAAGCGGGTTAGTTTGGTCCATAAACTGTGAAAGCTGTGAAGAACCAAAGAATTCACGAAGTACTGCTACCAATAGTTTGGCATTAACCAAATCATGCGGCATAACAGTATCAATCTCAACCGCTCCCATACGCTCAATAATAGCACGCTCCATACGCACCAAACCAATACGGAATTGGTTTTCCATAAGCTCACCAACTGAACGCACCCTTCTATTACCTAAGTGGTCAATATCATCAACTTCACCACGCCCGTCCCTGATATCAACGAAAGTTTTAATAATAGAAATGACATCTTCTTTTGTAAGAACACCAACTTCTTCAGGAGTCTCCAGGCCAAGGCGCGCATTTAATTTCACACGGCCAACTGGAGATAAGTCATATCTTTCCGCATCAAAGAACAGGCTTTTGAACATTTCTTCAGCCGCTTCAACAGTAGTTGGTTCACCAGGACGCATAACTTTGTAAATATCCATTAATGCATCTTCAAAGCTTACGTTCTTATCTAGCACAAGGCTATTGCGAATGTATGCAGCAGCAGAACCACCATCAACTGCTAAAACCGATATTTCTTTAATACCAAGGTCTTCAATAACCTTAACATTATCAGTAGTTAATTCATCACCGATTGATAAATAAACTTCACCGGTTTTCTTATCTGTAATATCTTCCGCAACATATCTGCCTACCAGATCTTCAGATTCGATCAACTGCTCTTTCAGGCCATCTTCAATCAGCTTTTTAATAGTACGCTGATTCATTTTAGTGCCAGTCTCAGCAACAACTTTACCAGAAGCCGCATCAATCAGGTCTTTATATAACTTAAGCCCTTTAAACTTCTCAGGATGGAAATTGATAGACCAACCTTTTTTAAGTTTTTTGCACTCTTCTTTTTTATAGAAAGTATCCAGTATACCTTTCTTATCCATGCCAATAGCACGGAGCAATGTAGAAACAAGTATCTTTCTACGGCGGTCAATACGGAAGAACACCAAATCCTTCGCATCAAACTCGAAATCAAGCCATGAACCACGGTAAGGGATAATTCTTGCAGAATATAAATATTTACCAGAGCTATGAGTTTTACCTTTATCATGGTCAAAGAATACACCAGGTGAACGGTGCATCTGGGAAACAATAACTCTCTCAGTACCGTTAATAATAAAAGTACCGTTAGCAGTCATGAGCGGAATATCACCCATGTATACGTCCTGCTCTTTAATGCCTTTTATTTCGCGCGCGCCAGTGTCTGCGTCAACATCCCAAACAATAAGACGGAGTGTAACCTTAAGTGGCGCCGAGAAGTTAATTCCGCGTTGTCTGCACTCTTCCACATCATATTTAGGCTTATCAAAAGAATATGATATGAACTCTAGAGTTGCGGTATCAAGCAAATCGCTGATAGGAAATACAGAAGCGAGCGCAGCTTGTAGACCTACATCCTGACGTTTGTCTGCAGGCACATTCATCTGCAAGAAAGATTCGTATGACTTACTCTGGATATGAATAAGGTTTGGAATTTCCGCCACTGAATCAATTTTACCAAAGCTTTTACGAATACGTTTACGATCTGTAAATGAGTATGACAAGGCCGTTCCCCGAAAATAAAGTTGTGTATTACTCTGGAAGATAACTAATGTATCAACAGCTATCTTAAAACACAAATACGAGGCACGAAGATAACTTCGCGCCTCATGTATAATGTGCGTACTACTAAGTTAATAAGTAGAATTATTTTACTTCTACAGCAGCACCTTCTGCTTCAAGCTTTTTCTTTATTTCTTCAGCGTCAGCTTTAGAAACAGCTTCTTTCACAGGTTTTGGAGCGCCTTCAACTAGATCTTTAGCTTCTTTCAAACCAAGACCAGTGATCTCTCTTACAACTTTAATAACGTTGATTTTTTTCTCGCCAGCAGCTTTCAGAATTACATTAAATTCTGTTTGCTCAGCAGCAGCAGGAGCAGCAGCTCCACCAGCAGCGGCAGCTACAGCTACAGGAGCAGCAGCAGAAACGCCCCATTTTTCTTCTAAAAGCTTTGAAAGCTCAGCAGCTTCTAACACCGTCAGAGCCGAAAGTTCGTCAACTATTTTTGCTAAATCAGCCATTTTTACATCCCCGTAAAATATTAAATTAAAAATTAAGTTTAGTTTGGGTTAACCTTGCTGCGAATGAGCATTAAGTACTCTCGCTATTTGTCCGGCAGGAGCCTGAACAACGCCAGCTATACGTGTAGCTGGGGTATTTATCATACCAACGATTTTCGCGCGCAATTCATCTAACGAAGGTAACTTAGCGAGTGACGTAACTTTGTCCACGCTTAGAACCTCACCACCAATGGCACCGCCAATGATAATAAGCTTCGGGTTATTCTTCGCAAATTCTACAACACCCTTTGCTGCAGCTACCGGATCATCCGAAAAAGCAACTGCAGTTGGCCCAACAAACATACCCTTAAGGTGGTCATATTGTGTGCCTGTAACAGCTAATTTAGCCAGTCTATTTTTTGTAACCCTAAAGCCAGCGCCAAGACCATTCATCTTTTTGCGCAGCTCTGTAACCTCTTGTACAGTCATTCCTGCGTAGTGAGTAACTACAACAGTCTTAGCTTCAGAGAAATCACCCTGCATTGCCGCAACTGTATTTTTTTTCGCTAATCTGTCCACTTATTTTCTCCAATACAACAAAATTATGCAGCTTCCTCATTAACACTCGGAATATCCAGCTTTATAGAAGGTCCCATAGTAGAGCTTATAGCAACTTTCTTTATGTAAGTTCCTTTTGCGCCACTTGGTTTAGCCTGGCTTACAGCGTTAAAGAAAGCTTTAATGTTTTCTTTAATAGCAGCTTCGTTAAAGCTCGCCTTACCAATTCCAGCATGAATAATACCAGTTTTCTCCACTTTAAACTCAACCTGGCCGCCTTTTACTGCTTTCACAGCCGCAGCAATATCCATAGTTACAGTTCCAAGTTTAGGGTTTGGCATCAAACCACGCGGACCCAGTACACGACCTAATCCACCAACCTTAACCATCATATCAGGAGTAGCGATACAACGGTCAAAATCCATTCTACCATTCTTTACTTCTTCTACCAGCTCGTCATCGCCTACTATATCAGCACCAGCTTTTTTAGCTTCTTCAGCTTTAGCACCCTTAGCGAACACTACAACACGAACATCTTTACCCGTTCCGTTTGGCAGCACAACAGTGCCCCTAACCATCTGGTCAGCATGCTTAGGATCAACGCCAAGGTTCATCACTATATCAACTGTCTCATCAAACTTTGCTTTTGCTGTATCTTTTAATGCAGGCACAGCATCCTTCAAAGCATATAGCTTAGTAGAATCAACTTTTTTATTTGCAGCTTCTAATCTTTTTCCTAGTTTAGCCATTTTTAACCTTCCACAACTTCAATACCAATTGATAAAGCCGTACCTACAAGCATCTGTGTAGCTGCTTCTATAGTATTGGCATTCATATCTTTTATTTTCATCTCAGCAATTTCTTTTATCTGGCTTTTCTTCAGCTTACCAACACGCTTAGTGCCCGGAGCTGTAGAACCTGATTTTAGGTTCGCTGCTTTTTTCAATAACTGTGATGCAGGTGGCAACTTAGTAACAAATTCAAAGCTACGATCAGCAAATACCGTTATAACCACAGGCAACTTCATACCAGGGAATTTTTTCTGTTGCTCAACAGTTGCAGCGTTAAACGCCTTACAGAATTCCATAATATTTACACCCTTTTGTCCCAAAGCTGGACCTACTGGCGGTGATGGGTTAGCAGCACCGGCAGGCACTTGCAGTTTTATATAACCAGTTATTTTTTTAGCCATTTAGTTACTTCCCTTACAATCAATTATACTTTTTCAACTTGCGCAAATTCCAGCTCAACTGGCGTTGTACGCCCAAATATCGAAACAGAAATTTTTAAAGTTCCTTTTTCTTCATCAACATCTTCAACAACACCAACGAATGATTCAAAAGGACCATCATTAATTCTCACCGACTCACCATTTTCAAACGCAACTGTGTGCTTCGGTTTTTCTATACCTTCTTCTACCTGGCGCAAAATACGATCAGCTTCTGCTGAAGAAATTGGCTGAGGTTTACCAGCACCGCCTAAAAATCCCGTCACCTTTGGTATAGTTTTTACCAAATGCCACGCTTTATCGCTCATTTCCATTTTGACCATTACATAGCCAGGAAAAAACTTACGCTCGGTACTTACCTTGCGTCCTTTTTTTACCTCTACAACACCTTCAGTCGGAACAACTATTTCCTCAAAAGCGCTGGAAATGCTTGCCTTTTCCGCCCTTTCAGCAATTGACTGAGCAACCTTCTTTTCAAAGCCAGAATGAGCCTGCACTATATACCAATTATAACTCACGAACTACACTCCTAAAAACCCATAATAGCCTGTGTGGCATAAAATAACACGCTATCTACTGCTAAGAAAAACAGTGAAGCTATAAAAACCATTACCAACACAATAATAGTAGAGGTAATAGTCTCTTTACGCGAGCTCCAGGTTACTTTTGCAGCTTCCTGACGCACTTGCCTTATAAACTCTGCAATCCCTACACTCGCCAAAATATTACTCTCCTAACAATACCTTAAGTAGTGGCAGGAGCGAGAGGAATCGAACCCCCAACCCCCGGTTTTGGAGACCGGTGCTCTACCAATTGAGCTACGCTCCTAAACTTTAGCGAATCTACTTGATGCTCATACTTCGTCGCTTTCGGCCTCATAAAATTCACGTAGTTTTCTACGCTAAAATTTTATTCCCCCTCAACTCCTCGTCTAACCACCCAATTATATTCGCTAACGACAACAATTGGTCTCCCAAACCAACAGTATTATTTCAAAACCTTTGCAACAACGCCTGCGCCAACAGTTCTGCCGCCTTCACGGATAGCGAAACGCAAGCCTTCGTCCATCGCAATTGGGGCAATT
>JAJONM010000012.1 GCA_021323415.1 Rickettsiaceae bacterium | reverse complement strand
GTGAGGCGTTTGAAAAGGCGGCAATAGAGCTGGTGACGAGTAAGGAATTTAAAGAAAAAGTAGAATTGGCCAGAGCCGAGATGAATTTACCTCCGTTGCCTACTCCGGAAAAGGAGGAAGAAAAGGTTGTAGATAAGCAAGTCGGTGAAAAATCATTTGTTAGCCGATTATTTACAAAGGGTAGAACATTTGGGGGTGTTCCAACATTGCAGGAACTTGCTGCGCAAAGAGTGGTAAAAATGGCGGCGGATGATAAATTTGAGCTGGGTTTATAATAGCTGGAAAGTAAAAGAACCTATGGCATACCCTTCGACTGCGTTGCGCTACGTATCGTTTTACGATACTACGCTCCACTTCGCTCAGGGTGACAACTTTCTGTTTTTTGTTAATTAAATCACCTTTGGAGCAAGGAATATCATCAATTCTTTACGGTTATTGCCGCGGGTATCATTACGGAAGAGTTTTCCTGCGCCTGGGATATCACCGAAGAATGGTACTTTGCTGTTGCTATCGGTTTTGGTCTGGGTATAGATACCGCCGATTACAACGATAGAACCATCTTTAGTAACCATATTGGTAACAATCTGGCTGGTTGATATTGGCGGGTTATCTTCTGATGTATCGGCTGAGTCTTTATTTAGCGTAACCGCCATCATAAGGTTTCCATCACCCACCACTGTTGGTTTTACAACCAGTTTCAGGCCAGCTTTCTTAAACTCGGTGGTAGTTCCGGTAGAAGAAGTCGTCTGGTAAGGGATATCATCACCCTGGAAAATGGTTGCTTCCTGATTATCAAGGGTGAATATGCGCGGATTGGAGATAATTTTAGACATAGAATCTTTTTCCAGTGCGCTAAGTGCAATCCTGAGGTCTGCTGTGTCGCCAAGGCCAAGCAGGCCTGCTATGCCAGAAGTTGCGCCTACTGCACTAAGGCTTGTGATTGTAGCTGGCTCATCCTCTGTAACCTCTTCGCCTTTATCGGCTCCAATGCCTATTAGACGGGCATTATACTTTTTCTCAAATACTTTCTTTCCTGGGGAAGTGGCGGCATTTAAGCCTAATTGTGTTCCAAGTGCCTTGCTGAAATCGTCACTTACTTCAACAACGAAAGCTTCAATAAATACTTGTTTGGTTTGTGAATCAACTTTGGCAATAACTTTCTTAATAGTGTCCAGATCATTTTTACGACCTTTTACAATTAACTGGTTAACGCGTTCATCAACTGTGATTTGCGCACTGGTATTACGGCTACCATCAGCTGGAGCTGCTGCACCACCTAATCCAAGAACATTTTGTAAAATAGCCTTTACATCAGCTGGCTTAGTGTAAAATAGTTTAAATACTTCGGTATAGAGCGGTTCGTTGGCTACATCTAGCATTGCTGTTTTTTGTAGGTCGGTTTTTCTCTGCCTTTCAAAATTTTCCAGTTGCACAACAACTGATTGTGTATGGATGCGGATAATATTTGCTTTATTATCAACGTGTTTGGCAAAACCTTTAAGGCTTAGTACTGAATCTAATGCATTTGGCCATGCAACATCCTGTAATTTTGCAGTAACTGTTCCATTTACTTCATCAGATACCAGGAAATTCACGCCAGTAATTTTTGACAGCATCTGGGTAAAAGTTCTGATATCAACATTCTCAACGTTCAGGTCAATTGGGAATATATTGCCAGTTCCGTCATCTTGCAGTGATTCGTAATTTGGTGCTTCTTCTTTATCGATTACACCATCAGTAATACTTCTTATGTCTGCTTGTGAGGTTTCATTGGATCTTGGACCAAATTCAACAGTATTTTTACCGCGCTCTATACCTTCGCTGATAACTTTTTTGTGGTCTATCATGCTTTTTGTTTCGATAAGCTGACCTTCGAGTGCTTTTTCCTCTTTCATGCAAGATGCAAGTGCGATTAACAATGCAATTTGAAATAAATATCTAGTTTGCTTCATTTTGGATATCAAACCTGTTATTATTAACTGTTAAATCAACTAATTTTCCGCCAACATCGACTGTGATGCCTTCAGTTGAAACTAAGTGGATTACTCCTCCCTCGCTTCCTAGCTTATCTCCTGCTGTCGCAAAATATTCATGCTTATCATGCGCCTGAATTAGTACTATTGATTCACGAGGTGATATGATAAGGCCGGTTAATTTATAAGAAGACAAAGGGTCTTCTGTTAATGGGGTAATGCTCACCCCTTTTTCACCTGCAGTTTCCTGTTTTGCACTGGCAAGGGCAGGTTTGGACAGAGCGTAAGGAGTAAAAGGATCGCGTTCAGGGCCTTCAGCTGCTGCAATTGCTGGCAGTATTGCTATGGATGCACAAAGTGTTAGAAGTTTATTTCTCATTTATTTAACCTCCGCTTCCATTGCCTGTTCGAACGGCTTTTTATCAATTGCATAAGTAGATAGATTTAATGTAACATAAATGCTGCCTGGATCTTCCTTATCATTTTTAACTTTGATATTCTCTGAGTTAACTTTGAGCAGCATTTCTGCGATTGCTAAGTCTTCTTTGAATTTTACATAAGAGAAATATTTGCCTTTTATCTCTACCTGAACCTGCACTTCTTTTACTTTACTGGCTGGGTTTTCTGCGGCTTTAGATTTTTTGTCCTTTGGTTTAACTGCTGCTATTGGTTTGCCATCTTTACCAACACTTGGAGATGCGATTGTAGGTGTTGCAGCGGCAGGTGCTGGAGTTGCTTTTAGCGCTACTTCTTTTATGTTTAGGACTACTAAGTCATATTTAGAAGCTAAAGTACTTACTGATTGATATAATGCCCCTAAGTCTTCGCTATTGCCAAAATGTGATAGGCTTTCAAGGTAATGCTCTTTTGATTCGGTAAGTCTTTTCTTAAGAGTGGCTATTTTACCTTCTAGTTCTACTGTTTTATTCTTTAAGTCGATAAGCCTTGCAATTTCATCGCTTTTCTTTTTGTTTTCATCACGCATAGGCACATAATACATTTTGAAATATGCGGCAAAAACAGTCAGTGTAATGGCAAGTAGTAACAAAGCGTTACGGAATGGCTTTATTTTAGTCATGATGTCAATATTAGAACCAGTGCCACCCTTATTTTTATTCATAAGGTTTTTAAATACTGCACCCATGTCTAGATTTAGATCAATTGCCATTTTTAGCCTCTTTTGATAAAATTTCTAAACCTGTATTCGATTTCTTAACAAATCCTTCTAAAACAAAGTTTTTAATTAAAGAGTCAGATGTTTGAATTGCAGGGGCTGCTGCTTTGTCTTTTTCTTTTGCAGTTTCTTCTTTCGTTTGCATAGTTTTTAAAGACATTTTTTCAAATTCGTTGCCTTGGTTTAATTGTTCAACAAAGGCAAGGATACTTTCATCATCTGTTGCATTGCCGGAGAGTTCTATTTTGTTAGGCAATGTGTAAGTAATTTCGTTTAGCCAGATACCTTCAGGAATAACGTTGGTTATATGCCTGTAAGCTGCCAAAATACTGCTTTGGTTAGATGGTAGTGAATTTTTAATAGTATCTAGTGAAGTTACCTGGTTCATTACTAAAGTTAGCTTTTGTGCTTCAGAGACCTTTGTATTATATTCACCTTCAATCTTGCCCATTTGTTTTATTTGTTCTGATAGGGATTTTTTGGTGTTGTTCAGTGACAAATATGAACTACCTGTAATAGCCATGCTAATTACAAGTATCATGGCAAAAGCAATGGTAGATATTATGCTGGTGCGCATTGATTTTTTAGTCTCTTCTCCTTCGAGAAGCAGGTTAATTTTATCCAGGCTTGGGATATCCTGTTCGTAATCAAAAATATCAAGTTTACGTGAGGCTATGCCAATAGAAGGCGCCCAGGCAGATAAGTTACCTTCAGCGTTTACCTGTTTGGCAAATTTGTCAGGAACAACTATATGGCCACAGAAATTACATTCTGTAACTTTATAGCTACCTAAGAATGCTGAAATATCTTCTACAAAAGTTTTTACCAGTGGTGCAGAAGATGCATCGCTTACATGTAGCGGTGCAGAGGATGTAACAAAAATATTATTGATGCTGCCGGTTTGATATTGTGATTCGTGTTGTTGTAGTATTTGTAAAACCTGGCTAGCAAAATTTTGTACAAATGATTTCATTTGTGCAATATCTTCAGAATGATAGATTACAATGTTCCTGTCGTCTTCAGAGACAAAAACATTATAAATATCAGTGTGCATCCCATCTACTACAAATATGTAGTTTTCATCAGGACCAAATTCAATGAAGGCATAAGGGGTAGCAATATCTTTCATATTATCAGGGTTGCTTTCAAAGGCATGTTTTAATGCGAGGCAACGCACATCAGCAATTACTGGGTTTAACCCGGCTCTTCTGATAATATCTGAATAAAGGTAGATATCGGCTAATTTTGTGGCTACGAATAATACATCCATAGTTGGGCCAGGTGTAATTGGCTCAGGTTCTGGCATTGGTATATCGAAAGCCATTTCTGGCTGCATATCGATCGTAGGTTCTATATTTTCAGGCACTGAAATGATGTCGGTAATTGCTGGTTCAATTACCGACATCATTTCTACTGGTGCTTGTTCTATAGTTTCTGTCGTAATAACCTCTATAACTGGGGCAGGGAGTTCTACTACCGGTGTTGGCTTTGGCGGGTTATGGGATAAAATTGTGTAGAAAACAGAATATTCACTAATGCTGCCATCTAGCGTAATCATACTCTCCCAGATTGATCCTAGGGCTGCAGCTTGCGCAAAGTCTTCTTCGCTCATATCTGGTACGTTAAGTACCTTTATGATTGAGCTTGAAGTTGGTAATGAGAAGGCGGCATTTTTGATTTTAATATTATTTTTATTAACCAAATCTTTTAAGTTTTCTACATAAAGATCTGGATTGCTTTGTATATCGTACTTGCGGAATTGACTCTCAATACAAGAAGATGCAAGATTGTTTAGTAGCCATTGACCATAAGAGTTTGTCATTTGGCAGATACGTAAGTAGTGCGGAGTTATATCAATTCCAATTAATATTTCATGTTCAAAGCTATATTTTGCTAATTGATGCGTTAAAGGGTTAGTCATTTTCCTTAAAGCATCAGAGCTGATATGGCTTCCAGCCGTTGTTGAATTATTGGGAATAGTGTTGGGAGATTTGGACAGCTTACCTAGCATGCCATGAATCTGTTCTTTTAAATCTTTAATATCAAGGTTCAGGTTCATATAAACTGTTCAGATTAACTAGTAAATCCGTGAATTTACTAGTTAATCAATCTCCCATAAAATCAATTACATATTGATCTACAGAATAAATATAGCATAAAGATATTAATTATTGGTTAACAACTAACAGTTGCTTTTTATTTAATAAAATGTAACTTTTTTGATTGATTTGGTAATGGTACCTGCGTTGTAGAATAATTAAATTATTGTCGCGTGTAAGACTCTAACTGATCGAATTAGTCACAAGTTCTACGGCCCGTGTTACGGCTTCCGATTTTATTGTGGCTGGGTCGCCATGTAGTTGGTTTTTAACTAAAGTGAATTCGTTTTTGTAACATAGAGCGAGATAGATAAGTCCAACAGGCTTATTTTCTATTGATTCTGGTCCTGCAACTCCTGTTATTGCGATTGATATGTTGCCTGTTGAATTTAGAATTGCGCCGTAGCTCATTGCCTTGGCTACCTGGCCGCTTACTGCGCCGTATTTGTAAAGTAATGCCCCATCTATGCCCAGCATTTTTGTTTTTGCGGCGTTGGTATAGGTGATAAAACCACCTTCGTAAACTGTGGATGAGCCTTTTAAATCTGCTATGTAGGTACTAAGTAGCCCAGCAGTACAACTTTCTGCTGTAACTAATTTTAGTTGATGTTCATGCAGTTTTGTTACCAAGCTTGGGGTTTGTATTGGGTATTCTATTGGCTGTACTATTTTTTATTCTCCAATAATTTCTCTATTTTTTTTATCCTCATTATTATTTCATCCTCCCCATCACGCGATTGAGGGCTGTTTTTGTGTATGAAATAAGCTGAAAGTACTATAAACACGCAAATTTGCAGAAATTCGCTTTGCCAGTTTTCAAATGTATCTGATAAAAACTGCCAGACATATCCATTGTCACCTAAAATATGACCTTGGTTATGGAGTTTTTGCTGTTCTGATTGGTATTTTTTCCAACCAAATATTGCTTGCCCTATCCACGATAATAGAAACATAGCACCTAAAATAATGCTTAGCGCATAGTTTCTGAAAAATGACATAACAGGCCTATATAAACTATTTTGTTTTTCCACTGTGTTTCAGTGCTTCCATTTCTTCTGCAAGTTTTTCTGCTTGTCGTTCAGATAGAATTTTTTTTGCCTGTTCAAAGATTTCACCTTCTTCTTCTTTAACGTGATGCATTACGCTGTGTTTAAATTCGCCGAATTGTTCAATCCAATTCTCGCTATTGAAGTCAATTTTATCTAATTTTTTAAGATAGGCTTCCATTTCTTTATGCTCGTCTTCGGCGTGCTCAATTTCTTCCCCTGTTTGACGTTTATTCTCTAAGGCTTTATAAAATGTTGCCTGCTCAGTTTTTGCATGCAACAGAAGTTCTTCTTTAATTTCTTCAAATATTTCTTCCCTGATTTCAGGGCTGCGAGTTGCTAATAGCTCTTTCATTAAATCACTTACTTTTTTGTGGTCTTTTTTGAGGTATGTGTAAATATCCATGGCTTCCTCCATTTACGTTCGCCTGACTAGGATTCTAGCTTAACCAAATGACTATAAAGATTCAGTTGGAAAGAAGTGAGGTTAATAAGAAACAGATATAATCGTATAAACGACTTTTGTGGAGTTGTTTGGTCCTGCGCCTGTTGAGGTTATTAAGTAATAGTCCTTTAATGTAGTTCCTCCAGTGCCACCATAAGAGCCTCCTGTGCTGCCTACTTCAGAGCCTATTCCAGTACCTACGCTTACGATTTTGCTATTTATGTATGTTATAGTGCAACTGTAGCTATAACCTGATAATTTATTGAGCTGTTTTTGAGTCTCTGTGCCGGTATACATGAAATTTAGGCTGCTGACACTTACAGGCGTTAAGGTGGTTGGTTTTGCTGTTAGTCCTTCAAACCATGTCATAACGTCATGTGTGCAAGAGTTAGTAATTTGTAAAACCTGAGAATCAACTATTTTATATGTTGCTGTAGAGTATTCTTTTGTTGAGGTACTCAATAATCCGGCGCCAAGTATATTCATTATAACTAATATCAGCAAGGTAGTTACCAGTAGATTGCCGCGCTGGTAATCTAGCTTGCCAGAAGTTAGTTCTGGTATTATCCACTTACTTACTTTGTGCCAATTAACGAGCATAAATTACCGTAAATTTTTTATATTCACCGTAGCTGTGAATTCATCCCTATGATATTGGTCTGTTGCACTAAAATTATAATTTCCAACAGTTTGTGTTGGTTTGCTGTAACTTACTGTTTTTGCCATTAAGCTTTTACTATGAAGTATCATGCTTATATCAACTATGCGTGGATTGCTGTTGCTATCATTATCAGATCCTACAAATTGTAGGTCGTCCACATAATCAGTAACAAGAGATGTTGCTCCATCCCCGATACAGGTGAAACTGGCAGGTGAAGCATTTAATGTGGTTACAGTCATATAAAGTGCGTTTCTTGTAATGCTATTTGCTGCACGGCTGGCTGTTTCGTACACTATCTGGCAGCGCTGGTTGCTAGTTCCTGATGTCCTGTCGTAGATAATAGTTATACTATCGCAGCAGGCATTGCCGCTATCAGTTATTGCAATCGGGGTTGTGATTGCGCCGAAAACCGGATCAAGATTGGAATCCAATGCCTCACGCCCTGCCATGCGCAAATCCCTTTTTAATAAGTGTATAGTTGGTATTCCTGCATCCTGGGTTTCTGAAAAGGCTGCGATTCTTTGGTATTGCTTAGCTACTATGACAAATGAAGTATAAGAACCAGCAATCACAATGCTTCCAACTGCTGATGCCAATAATAACTCAAGCATGCTGTAACCTTGGCAGTTAATGCTGCGTAGTGAAAATATCAATTTTAGTTTTGCCAGCATAAATTACCTTAAATATTAAACGCTCTGTCCATAACCACTTGTATTTTTTGATTATAGCCATCGAGTACGATATGTACTACACGGCGGCCATCTGCTAATGTAGTGACTGTTATGGAACGTGTTTCGCCAGTTATTGCTGCTCCAATTTCGTTATTCAGTCGCATACACCACTCATATCCACGTATAAGTGGCTGGCTAGTGCTTGCTCCTGGGTCTGTGCATGTTGCCAAGGTCATTTGATATGAAGCTATATTAGTAAGATCAGTTTCTATGATGTCGAGTATCTGGTCGGCAATCATCTGCATTTTTTCGCGTCCAATCGATCTTTGCATAAGTGTTTCTGATGTAGCAATAAGGGTATATACCCCAACAAATCCGACTCCCATAATGGCAGTAGAAACCATTGCTTCAATTAATGTGAAGCCTTTGCTGCTCCTTGCTTTTAGCAACTTTTTAATTTGTTGAAACATCTAAAAACCCTGTAGCAATTATTACATCAATTGTTGTTGTTTTTGTCTCCGCTGTAGCGACAATAGGGGAAACAATAAATATGCCGCCAGAGGAGCTACCATCCCTGTAAAAACATAGGTTGCTAAGACCAGTACCTGTTATCTGGTATTTAGAATTAACATCAAGGGTACGCGAAATTACTAGCGTCCAAGTTCCAGCTGCAGTGCATGCGCTGGTTGGAGCGCTGGAAGTGTAGGTATTCATAGTATATATACCGCCAGTGTTGGTTATTACCATTCTTGCAGTTGTATTCATGCTCAAGGCTTTATCCTTAAGTAAGGATAGTTCGTCTTTTAGCATTGTAGCTGTATTCTGAGCCGATTTTGCTGAAGATTTGTTGTTTAATGTGGTGCGTATTCCAACGGTGGTCACTACAACTAATATGGCTAAGGTGACGAGTAACTCTAATAATGTAAAGCCTTGTTGTTTTGACATTTTATACCTGTCCATTTCTTCGCCGAACGTTGTCATGTTTCGGCCTCATAAAATTCACGTAGTTAACTACGCTAAAATTTTATTTGCCTCCCATTCCTAGTTCAGCTTTGAACTAGAAAGGTATAGCCTCTCAATGAGCGTCTTCTACGTCTTCTTTTCTGATAAGGCCTCTGGCTAATAAATCAGCTATTGAATCGGCCATCAGCATATTGCCTTGTGCTTTGCTGGTTTGCATTGCTTGCTCTATCTGGAAAATCTTTCCTTCACGGATAAGGTTAGATATGGCTACATTTGTCTTCATAACTTCAAATGCGGCGCAGCGGCCTTGGCCATCGGCTCTTTTAATCAGGCGTTGTGTTACTACAAGGCGTAATGATTGCGAAAGCTGTGACCTTGCCTGTGCTTGTTGTGCAGGGGGGAATACGTCCAGAATACGGTTAATGGAATTTGGTGCGCCATTGGTGTGTAGTGTGCCAAACACCAAATGTCCGGTTTCGGCTGCGGTAAGGGCTAATCCTACGGTTTCTAGGTCGCGCATCTCGCCTAGTAATATTACGTCAGGGTCCTGGCGTAATACTGCTTTTAGCGCGCTGGCGAATGAGAATGCATCTTTACCTATTTCACGCTGCGAAATAAGTGCAACATTACTTTGGTGTACGAACTCAATTGGGTCTTCAATGGTGATGATATTTTCTTTGCGGGTGGCATTTATTTTTTTGATGATAGATGCAAGCGTGGTTGATTTACCGGAACCTGTTGGTCCTGTTACCAGTACAAGGCCGTTCTTCTGCGTGGTTATGTCAAACACCGCTGGTGGTAAATTTAGTTTTTCAATATCCGGGGCGGATGTCTCAATTTTACGAAGCACCATAGCAGGGCCGCGCATTGTGTAATAAGCGTTAACCCTGAAGCGCATGCCACCGCCTACTATTGCAAGGTCGATGTCACGGCGTTCTTTAAAATGTACTTTTTGTTTTTCATCTAAAATTGAATCGATGAAACTGGCGATAGTTTCTGCTTTTATGAAATCGTTAGTTTGTACCTCAATTGAACCATGCTCACGCAAGGCGATAGGTTCATCTGAGTGAATGTGGATATCGGATAATTTATAATGATTAGCATAGTGGACGATTTTATCAAGCATTCCATCTGGCACTGGAGGAATTTCTTTCTTTATTTCCGGTTCCACTTTTATAGGTTCAGGTGATGTTGCGACAGATGGTTTTGCGTCCAATACTGCGTTTGGTGCTTTAGGTACTGGGTTTGCGATGCTGAGCGTATCTGGTTTCGCCGGATTTTGTGCTCCGCCTGGCGCCGCTGTAGGATGTATTACTGACATAGAAACTTCCTCTACCTGAAATGGTTACCTAATACTTAGTGTAACAAATTTTGGTTAAGAAAGGGTTAATGTTATCGGAAAAGTTTGGTTTGTGGTTAAATATACAATCCTAAATACCAATTAATAATCTGCTGCCCCCAGATCATGCTGATTAAGCCTGTAATAGCTAAGGATGGGCCGAAAGGTGAGGGTGAGGAGAGCTTATTTTCAGGTAATCTCGCCAGGAATACAGCAACAAAAATACCTAATACAGAAGAGAAAAATATTACGAATGGAAGCTGAGCGAAGCCTATCCATGCGCCTATGGCTGCAAATAATTTAAAATCTCCGTATCCCATGCCTTCTTTATGGCGTATGAGACGAAATATAGTGTTTATTAACCATAACGACCAATAACCAGCAAATGCACCAATGCAAGCACTCTTAAAATCGGTATATAGTCCAAAATATGCCTGTAGTAATCCAAAAGCGATTAATGGCTTGGTTATGATATCTGGGAGCATTTGGGTCTTTGCGTCAACATAAGTAAGTACAATCAGGCAATAACAAAATAGCATTCCTGCAAAAGCTTTTATGGTAACACCATAAAGCACCACCATTAAAATGGTGAGTGCGATGGTTATGATATCAATAGATAAATAATATGTAATAAAGCGTGTGCGATTATTTTGTAAGTTGTACATCATATTACCGATGTAATCTTTAACTAAGCTATTCCTGGCTTTTTGTGTATCTTCTTCAGAAAAGAAATTGCATAGATGATAAATAGCAAAACACAAAATGTCACCAATTATAAGGCCAAGTATAGTGCAAAGTGTAAATGTCAAAGCCATAAAATTTCTAAATATTTTATATTCAGTGAATTTATAATCAATTTATTTACTAATCAAATATAAATAATTTTTACTCTTTTTTTATTATTCGTTAACTATTTGTTAACTATTTACTCACTATATATACCAGCAAGAAAGACAAATTTTATATTTCTATTGACAGTTGAGACATACATGTCATAGAGATATATGTTATTTTTCACACTTATGATTTTTTAACTTTGGAGTTTTTATTATGACTATCAATAAATCACAGAAGGGTTTTACACTCATAGAGTTGCTCATTGTTGTGGCAATTCTGGGTATATTAGCTGCTGTAGCTATTCCTCAATATCAAGGATATCAAGCTCAAGCTAAAATTAACTCATCACAAACTAACTTTAAAATGGCTAGCGGCCTTGTTGCTGGTGAAATAGCAAAATGCTCTTCAGGTGCAGTTACTGCTACTATGGGAAGTGCTTCTACAACTTGCAGCGGTGCTGCAACTACTGACTATAGCGCTGAAGTTGTTCAATACCTAGCTGGTAACGGTGCTGGTGATAAAAACGCAAAAAGCCCATATAACTCAGCTACTCCTGCATTCGTAGATGGTGCAGCGGCTGCTTCTGATGCTACTACTGTTGGTGTAACTTATATTGATGGAGCTTCTTCTGCTACTTCAATTACTATTACTACTAACTATTTAGCAAGTGATGGTACTACTTACTCTCAATGGACTGATACTATTAACCTAGAGTAATTGTACTTCTCTTATTGATTTTAAAGGGGGGTATTTACTCCCCTTTTTTAATGGGTATTTTTATGCGTGGATTTACACTTATTGAGCTGCTTATAGTTGTTGCGATACTTGGCATATTAGCTGGTATAGCTGTTCCTTCATATAATGGATATGTTGAAAACTCACGTGCTACCGTGGCAAAAAATAACCTTAGAAATATCTATTTAAAACAGCAGGAATACTATACTGATAATAATGCATATTACGGGACGGGTGCAACGTGCACCGACAGTGCATCTGTAATAAATACTAACCTCTTTTCTGGTGATTCTGTACTTACTAATACTTCTTACACTTATTGTATTTTACAAACTACAACAGCAGATTTTATAGCGAGGGCGGTGTCTCTTAGTGATGGCACTACTTATACTATAACTAATACTAATGTGACGAACTTTTAAGTAAGGTGGT
Source organism: Rickettsiaceae bacterium (assembly GCA_021323415.1). Classification (GTDB taxonomy): domain Bacteria; phylum Pseudomonadota; class Alphaproteobacteria; order Rickettsiales; family UBA6187; genus JAJONM01. The sequence continues at coordinate 15,129 of JAJONM010000012.1, read as the reverse complement.
TTCTTGTGAGTAAAGAAAAACTATCAATTCTTATTGTTGAAGATAATGGTATGTTCCTTAATGTGGCTGAAGAAATGCTTGCTGAACATAATGTTATTACAGCAACTACTGCAAAAGATGGTTTAAATAATTATATACAACATAAGCCTGATATTACATTGCTTGATATAGCTCTTCCTGATGGTTCAGGACATGATGTTTTGTGCGGTATTAGGAAAATAAACCCTGAAGCTTATGTTATAATGCTGACAGGCAGCCGTTTACGGGAAGATGTAATAAAATCAATGAATGAAGGAGCGGAAGGTTATATAATGAAGCCTTTTTCTAACGATATGATACGTGAGTGTGTCAAAGAGTTTTATGAATACCAAAGTAAGAAAGCTAAATAACGTCTGCTCTTTCCTTTTTATGTTAACCAATCCTTAATCTTTTTTTGCTATTATTTACCCTAAGATATTGTAACTTTTAAGGTATTTAAGTTATGTCTGATAAGGGCAATCATTTAAGTGATGAAGATATCCAAAAGCTCATCATGAGTCCTTTTGAGAAAAGAATCGATATCACAAAAAAAATAGCTGATTACTATAAAAGTGGCGGATTTAATGAAGAGCAGATGGTAATGGCTGCTAAAATTTTTGGTACGCTGGTTAAAGACACCGAAGTTAAAATAAGACAAACTCTGGCTGAAGCTATTAAAGACCAGCCTGATATCCCAAAAGAGGTTATACTAAGCCTGGCAAATGATGTGCATGAAGTGTCACTGCCGGTTTTACAGTTCTCTGACGTTCTGACTGATGCGGACCTTATAGAAATTGTTACTACCAGTGGGGACGTAGAAAAACAAAAATCTATTTCAAAACGTGATGGGGTTTCAGAATCGCTATCTGACGCTTTGATTGAGACTAATAATGACGAGGTAGTGGGTACATTGCTTGAAAATGAAGGAGCTCAGGTATCACCAGATGGATATAAGCAGATAGTAGAGAATTTCGGCGAGAAAGAAAAGATTATGGGGTCGATGATAGAGCGCTCGACTTTACCAGTTGCGATTGTAGAAAGCCTGGCTAATAAGATATCAGAGACGATTTATACAAAATTACAGGAAAAGCATAAAGACGCGTTTGTCAGAATGTCAGATGTGGTTGAAAAGAGTAAAGATGTAGCTACTATGCAGGTTATTGGCTTGCGTAGTACCGATGCCGAGTATTACCAATTCTGCCAGTTGATGGAAAAACTTAAAATATCAGATGATTTGGCACCTATTTATGCTTTATGCATGGGTAATATGAATATATTTGAAGTTAAGATGGCCAGAATTACCCAAACCCCTGTTTTGAATATTAGAACGTTGCTGCAGGATGTTTCAAATAAAGGTTTTATGGTGCTTTATAGAAGGGCAGAGCTGCCTAAAGATCTTTATGAAGCGACTGAAGTGCTAATATCAGCTTTACGAGGTTTGTATGAGGAGCATAAAGGAAAATTAAGTGGTGCAGAGACCGCAAAAATAATCTCACGTGAATTAACTAGCGCTATCATGAAGCGGGTTAAGAATGTTGATGATGTAAAAAATCTCGATTATATCTTATCGCTTGTTAGCCATTATGCAGTTAGTGATTAATTCTTTTAACGAAAGAAATCAGTATTACTGAAATTAGTAGTACTTAAGTCATTACATAAACGTTCTATTGTTTGCTCACTAGCATGCTTTTCTTGAAGTTCTTCTAGAGTAAGGAGTTCATTATTTAGACACCTTTTTACTCTAGTTGTAAGTGTTCCTCTAAAAGTAGATGCGGATTTTCGAGGGGCACTTAGGGAAGTGAATAAACTAAAGCTATATTCGCTTTTATCTTCAAATTCAAATTTTTGAAAGTCTGTTTCCATTGCGTCTGGATTGTTTATTTCAGATGTACTTTCTTGTTCTTTTGCTTTTTTTAGTTTTGTAAAGTCACTGTTTTCAGTGTTATCTAATTTTCTTTTCATCTTTGTTATACCATCTTAACGCTATTGTAATATTATTGTATATGGCGTTGGTATCGCAAATGTGGCAATGTGTCAATGGCTAAGTTTTGAATATTGAGCCTTGATCTACCTAGGGTAGAGTTTTTATGTATAATAATTATATTATTTATACAATTTATGCATAAGAATAGACCGCATTATGCGGCCTAAGTACTATAAAATAAGGAAAACATTAGCCTGCCATGTAATCAGGCAATACTGATTCATGTTGAGTTTTAAGCTCGGAGATGCTGATTTCTTTGCAATTTACTGATAATTTATTGCTACCAGTCATTCCAATCACTTCAGCTGCTATACCTTTGTTTAGGATAGCATCCGGGTTTTCTGTAGTTACTATATAACGACCCTGATCTTCACCAAACAGATAAGAAAATAGAGGCAAGCTGCTGTTTATGCTCAGGCTTGCGCCAATTCCGCGTGCCATCGCCATTTCGGCAATTGCTACATATAAGCCGCCATCGGAAATATCATGGCAGGCAGTGACTTTACCTTCTGCAATTAATCCCCTAACGAAATCACCGTGTTTGCGCTCTGCGCCCAAATCCACAGGGGGAGGGGAGCCGGCTTCGCTTCCTTCGATCTCACGTAAGTAGATTGAGGAGCCGATATGGCCTTTGGTTTCGCCGATAACGATAATGGTTTCGCCTTCGTTTACAAAGGCGCTGCCGATAGTTTTGCTGGCATCTTTTACGATTCCTACGCCGCCGATAGATGGTGTTGGTAAAATCGCGTTGCCGTTGGTTTCGTTATAAAGCGATACGTTACCGGAAATGATCGGGTAATCGAGGGCTTTACACGCTTCTGACATACCTTCCAGACAGCCAACAATCTGTCCCATGATGGCTGGTTTTTCAGGATTGCCGAAGTTCAGGCAGTTGGTTATTGCAAGCGGAGTGGCGCCTGTTGCTGTGATGTTTCTCCAGGTTTCAGCTACGGCTTGTTTGCCGCCTTCTACCGGGTCAGCAAAGCAATAGCGTGGTGTGCAATCGCTGGTCATGGCCAATGCTTTTTTTGTGCCGTTTACGCGCACAAGTGCGGCGTCGCCACCAGATTTAGCGATAGTGTCATTGCCAACTTGTGAGTCGTATTGCTCCCAAATCCAGCGTTTTGAAGCCAGGTTCGGGTCGTTAAATAGTTTCTTTAAAACTGCATTTACATCTGCCGGCTCTTTTAAAGATTTAGCATCAATATTTTCTCGTTTTGCCGTTGGTGTGTGCGGCCTATCGTAAAGCGGGGCTTGCTCAGAAAGCGGGCTTACTGGCAAATCACCAACCACTTTACCGCCATGTTTTAACACCATACGGCCAGTGTCGGTAATTTTACCGATCACTGCAAAATCAACTTCCCATTTTTCAAAAATCTTGCGTGCCTGTTCTTCTTTTTCTGGTTTTATAACCATCAGCATACGCTCCTGGCTTTCAGAAAGCATCATCTCATATGCGGTCATGTTAGGTTCGCGCTGTGGTACGTTATCAAGGTTTAGCTCGATGCCGGCATGGCCTTTATCGGCCATTTCTAACGATGAGCAGGTTAAGCCTGCTGCGCCCATATCCTGAATTGAAAGGATGGCATCAGTTGCCATAAGTTCCAAACATGCTTCCATCACCAGTTTTTCGGTGAATGGGTCACCAACCTGTACGGTTGGGCGTTTATCGGCTGAATCTTCATCAAATTCGGCAGAGGCCATGGTTGCGCCGTGGATACCATCGCGGCCAGTTTTCGCGCCGACATAAACCACCGGGCTACCAATGCTCGAAGCTGCTGAGTAGAAAATTTTATCAGTTTTAGCAACGCCTACGCACATTGCGTTTACAAGGATATTACCGTTATATGATGGGTGGAAATTGCATTCGCCGGCAACGGTTGGTATGCCCATGCAGTTACCATATCCGCCGATTCCGGCTACCACGCCTGAAATTAAATGGCGGGTTCTTGGGTTGTTAAGTGCGCCAAAACGTAGTGCATTAAGGTTTGCTACGGGCCTCGCGCCCATAGTAAATACGTCGCGCATGATTCCACCAACGCCAGTTGCCGCGCCTTGGTATGGCTCGATGAATGATGGGTGGTTGTGGCTTTCCATTTTGAAAATGGCTGCCTGACCGTCGCCGATGTCGATAACGCCAGCGTTTTCGCCGGGGCCGCAGATTACCCATGGAGCCTCGGTTGGTAGTTTTTTCAAGTGCAGGCGGGTGGATTTATATGAGCAATGCTCGCTCCACATAACAGAGAATATGCCAAGCTCAGTGATATTCGGCTCACGACCCATAATTGATAGGACTTTTGTGTATTCTTCATCCTTAAGACCGAATTCTTTTGCTACTGATTGCATATCTTGTTTTCTTTCTGCTGCCATAATACTTCCTTTTAATAACTTGTGAGCTTGCGAACTCCTTATGCCCTCTCCCGTGGGGAGAGGGAGGGGTGAGGGGGCGAAGGTAGAATCAAGAAATTTAGAACTAAGAATCTAAGAAAAGAAAAAATCTGTACTTAAATTCCTAGTTCCGACTTTCTTAGTTCTACCTTCGCCCCTCATCCTAACCTTCTCCCCACGGGAGAAGGGACTATAATGAGTGCTATCGCACGCATTTTTTATTTTAACAATCCCTCAAACAATGCCAACCCATCAACCCCGCCCGTTAAATTTTCCGATGCCCGCTCAGGGTGTGGCATCATACCGAGGATGCGTTTGTTTTTATCGAAAATCCCGGCGATGTTGTTTTGTGAGCCGTTTGGGTTTTCGGTGTAGCGGAAGGCTACCTGGCCGTTATCTTCAATGCTTTTTAATGTTTCGCTATCGGCAAAGTAATTACCATCATGATGGGCGATAGGGAAATTAACTTGCTGGCCCTTTTTATAGCCCAATGTGAATTTTGTATCGTTATTGTCAACTTCCAATCCAACAGTCTTGCATAGGAATTTTAAACCTTTATTGCGGAGTAATGTGCCAGGCAGTAAACCAGATTCAGTCAGGATTTGGAAGCCGTTGCAAACGCCTAATATGTATGTGCCTTTGGCAGCGGATTTTATCACTTCCTGCATGATTGGTGATTTGGAGGCCATAGCTCCAGAGCGTAAATAGTCACCGTAAGAAAAGCCACCAGGTACTGCGATTAAATCCAGTCCTTCAGGTAATTTGGTTTCGGCGTGCCAAATTTTGGCTGCGGGTTTGCCGCTGATACGCTCGATAGTGGAGTACATATCGCGGTCACAATTGGAGCCGGGGAATATAATTACTGCTGCTTTCATGTTTTACCTTTTAAGTATAACGGTGTAAGTGTAACGGTATAACAGTTTTTCGTTATACCGTTACACTTAATTTACTAACTCAAACTTGTAATTCTCAACTACTGTATTAGCCAGTAGCTTTTCACACATTTCTTTCAAATTTTTTTCTGCCTTGGATTTATCGGTTTCAGCGAGTTCAATCTCTATGAACTTGCCTTGCTTTACACCGTCAATTCCATCAAACCCTAAGTGACCAAGCGCATTCTGTATGGCTTTACCTTGTGGGTCTAGTACGCCGTTTTTGAGTGTAATATATACTTTTGCTTTCATTTTATTCTTCCTCGTGGTCATCTGGTTTTGTAGTATCAACAAAAATACCTAAGCGTTTTGCAACTTCCTGATAGGCTTCAGCTACCCCACCCATATCGCGGCGGAAGCGGTCTTTGTCAAGTTTTTCATTGGTCTTTGAATCCCATAGGCGGCAGGAATCAGGGCTGATTTCGTCAGCTAATACTAATTCCAGATAATCGCCATCTTCACTAATAATTCTACCAAATTCAATTTTAAAATCCACTAGTCTTATGCCGACAGCTGAGAACATCCCGTAAAGGAAATCATTGATACGTAAGGCAAGATTAGCAATCTCTTCCAATTCAGCGTGTTGTGCCCAGCCAAATGTTAAAATATGCTCCGTGCTTACTAGCGGATCTTCTAAAGCATCATTCTTATAGCAGAATTCTAGTAGTGCATTATTAAGCTGCGTACCTTCTTCAATACCAAGGCGTTTTGAAAGACTGCCTGCTGCAATGTTACGCACAATAACTTCCAGAGGAATAATTTCTACTGCCTTAATAAGCTGTTCGCGCATATTGATGCGTTTAATAAAGTGAGTAGGTATACCAAGCTCACCCAGCCTTAGCATGATAAATTCTGATATACGGTTGTTCAAAACGCCTTTGCCAGAGATAATAGCTTTTTTCTTATTATTAAAAGCAGTGGCATCATCCTTGAAATACTGGATAAGCGTGCCAGGCTCAGGGCCTTCAAAAAGTACTTTGGCCTTGCCTTCGTAGATTTGTTTTCTTGTGCGCTTTGCAGCCATTTTCCTCTACCAAATTTGGTTATTGATTTATTATAGCAAAAAAGCATAAATACCGATTGCCAGAATTGCTGCTTATAACTATAACAAAAACAGTAAATTTCAATAAATAAAACTAACTTTAGTATAAATAAGGAATTTAAAATGACTGGAATGGACGATCGCGAAAAAAGTTATGAGAATAAATTTGCTCATGATCAAGAATTAGAATTTAAAATGCGTGCAAAACGTGACAAAATGTTGGGCTTGTGGGCAGCAGAAAGAATGCGCCTCGATGAGGATGATTCTGAAGATTATGCTTCTGAAGTAGTAGATTGTGGTATAGGATCAAAAGACGGCGAAGCAGTCGCTGAAAAAGTATTGTATGATTTACGTGATGCTGGTGTTGATATTAGCGAAGAAGAAGTAAGAGACAAAATGGACGAACTCCTTACAATAGCTAAGGATGAAGAATTCTAATTTTTTGAAAACACATGTCTGAAAAACTGGTTTATCTTAGAAAAGGGCAGCGAAGTAAGGCTATAGCCAAGCGTGAGGAATCTCTTAACCACAAGCAAGTGGGAAAGGGCAACTCAACACAAATAGCTTTTACCCTTTATGTGATAGCTATTGCCGCAAAGCTGGCTATTATTTCTGAAAAAAATATAGATGAACAGATACAATCTTTTAAGGAAATCTTCGATATTCCTGAATCTCAGGCTGATAAAATAGAGGGATTCTACCGTGATGCGGTGGATGATAAAGTTGAAGCTACTCATTACGCCAAACAGCTTACCAATTTATTTCCCAATAACCGTTTGTTGCTTGAAGAATTAATTGATGATTTGTTTGTGTTTGCTGATGCAGATGGGGCTCTAACTTCTGATAAAGTAGAGTTTTTAAAGGAAATAGTCTTATCATTAAAGTTTAATGAGAATTATTTTGGCCGTTCTTTACGCAAGCATCTAATTAAAATGGCTAAAGATCCGTATGAGTTACTTGGCGTTAGCTATGGAGTCTCTTACGTTGACCTGAAAAAAGCATACCGCAAGGCGATAATGGAATGCCACCCTGATAAATTTGCCGGTGAAAATGTTATGCAGGAGTTAAAGGACGTAGCTGCTGAGCAGTTTGGCTATTATACCCAGGCGTTTGAAGCAATAAAATTGAAAAAGGGCTTCAATAAAAAGGTTAATGAAAAATAATGAAGCCAGCGCACATTATTCTAGCCGTTGTAATTTCCATGATATGGGGTGTTAATTTCGTTGTTGCTAAATCTGCTTTAGCGTATTTCCCGTCGTTTTTCTTTTTAGCACTGAGGCTTACTATTGTTGCAGTACTTTTATACCCATTTATAAAGAAGCCGGATATTCCTATCAGACAGCTCTTTAGGATATCATTTGTATTTATTGTGCTGCATTTCGGATTAATGTTTGCAGCTCTTAGGAATGGTCTTGATTCCTCTGTTGCTGTAGTTATTGATCAACTACGAGTCCCTTTTGCTGTTACTTTAGGCTACTTCCTATTTGGTGAGGAAATTGGTAAACGAGGTGTTTTAGGTATTGTTATTGCTTTAGTTGGTACATTTGTAATAGTTGGAACACCAAATATTACTGAAAACTATTTTGCATTCTGGATGTTAGTGGGATGTTCTGCGGCTTGGGCTGTATATAATGTAATGGTAAAGGGTATTGGCAAAATGGATGCAATTTCCTTTATTGGCTGGGTTTCAATACTTGGTGCACCACAGCTATACTTAATTTCATTTGCGCTTGAAGGGAACCAATTCTCTATAATTCTTGATGCTCCTTGGCATTCTTTAGTTTCACTTGCCTATGTTGCAATCGGTGCAACAATAATTGCACATAGTGCCTGGTATTATCTACTGAAAATATACCCGGTATCATTGGTCGTTCCATATTCGCTGTTAACTCCAGTGTTTGGAATGATAGCAGGGCTTTTAATGCTAAAAGAGCAGATAACGTGGCAATTAATTGTGGGTGGGATTTTTACTATTATTGGCGTTGCGATTGTGGTTATAAAAGCGCCAAGAGTGGCTAGGGAAGGTGAAGAAATATGAGTATAACTCCAAATTTTGATGATAGGCCTAAGGATACAAAAATTGATATGCTGGTGATGCATTACACTGGTATGAAGACAGGACAGGAGGCGTTTGAACGACTATGCGATCCTGCAGCAAAAGTCAGTGCACACTATATTGTATATGAAGATGGTTCTATCGTTAATCTGGTAAAAGATGAGAAGCGGGCATGGCATGCTGGGATTAGCTGCTGGCGTGGCATTTCGGCATTAAATGATACATCAATTGGTATAGAGATAGTAAATCCTGGGCATGAATGGGGTTATCGGCAATTTCCTGCTGAGCAGATGGAAGCAGTTCTGACGCTTTCAAAGGATTTGATTGAGCGGCATGAAATTGAAGCGCGTAATGTGGTTGGGCATTCTGATATTGCACCAGGCAGGAAAGAGGACCCGGGTGAGCTTTTTGACTGGGAATGGCTAGCTAAAAATGGTGTTGGACTGTGGCCGCGCGTAGGGCGTGTATGGCGGGGAGGGGATATTCTTGTTCAGCCTGGTAAAGAAGATGTGGATGTTGCACGTATCCAGAAAATGCTGGCGGATTATGGTTATCACATTAGGGTTGATGGCTTTTATGGTCCTAAAACCGAATATATTGTTAAAGGTTTTAAGCGACATTTTGTGCCAGAGCAAGTGAATGTAAGCTGGGATAAGCTTGCTGATGCAAGAATGCGGACGTTGTTGAAGCTTGTATCGTAGGTTTGTTTGTGTTATAATGCTTGGACATTTAAGCGGGCTTGCATATGACAAGATATAAGCATAGGGAAATAGAATATCATCCGAAAGATACCTCTTTTGAGGTGGAGGCTATGCTTATGGCTGACCAACAGCAAGAAGCATATAACAGTAATTCTAATGATAATGGCTATGTGCGTGATAAGGAACGTTCATTCAATGCTGTTACGGATATAGAGCCGGCCAAAGAACATATAAAATATGAGCATAAACGGGATGCACTTTATAATCCTGAGCTTGATTTTGCTAATGAGAAAAGAGGTAAAAATAGTAGTTTAGCTGTTGTATATAAACTTGCATCTAAAAGTATAAGAAAGGGATTTAGTGCTGTTATACAATCCATGCTGCTTAGGAACAATATAGCTGTAATCAAGCATATGGATTCTCATTATAAGCCAAAAAGTTTTCTTAATATAAAGGAAGTAGATAAAGCGCTGCATATTGAGAATATTCCGCATTTACGTGATGTGCCGCACCCGCATATTGATGCGCTTAATAGAGAGCATGGACATAATCATGAACACGGACGCCAACATGGGCATGGGCGCTTGTTTGATTAGTGATTTTTCCTTGCAAATTAATTGTTATTAAGACATATTCTCAGCGATCAGATGGCTGGATGGCTGCTGTTCTCACACTCGTGAGGGTAGAGGAAAGTCCGGGCTCCACGGAAAAACGGTGGCGGGTAACGCCCGCCGGGGGTGACTCCAGGGAAAGTGCTACAGAAAATAACCGCCCACTGCAAAGTAGGTAAGGGTGAAAAGGTGCGGTAAGAGCGCACCGCGCGGATGGTAACATGTCGCGGCATAAGTAAACCCCACCGGGAGCAAGACCAAATAGGGGTATCGCGCGGCTTAAGCCGCAGGTGTTTTTCGCGCCAGATATCCGGGTAGGTTGCTTGAGGTATATGGTGACATATATCCTAGATGAATAGTCGTCCAAAGGGCTTGCCCTTGACAGAACCCGGCTTATAGGCCATCTGGTAATTAGTGCAAGTTGTTAGTGCAAGTAATTCTTGTATAACTTGCACTAACAACTTGTACTTTAATTTAGGAATAATATGACCAAACTTACAGCACTCGAAAGCAAGCCATCTTCTGGCAAAGCAAAACTACTCGTTATATTTTTACATGGATATGGAGCGGATGGTGCGGATTTGATAGAGCTTGCGCCATATTTTGCTGAGAGTTTACCTGATGCACATTTCGTTTCACCAAATGCACCACAAAGATGCGAGATGGGATTCGGGTTTCAGTGGTTTAGCCTGATGGATCGTTCTGAAAGCGCAATGCTTGCTGGGGTTAAAAGTGCGGCGCCAATTCTCAATGCCTTTATTGACGAAAAGAAAAAAGAGCTTGGCCTTGAGGATAAAGATGTTGCATTGGTTGGTTTCTCGCAAGGTACTATGATGTCTTTATACACTGCGCTAAGGAGGGAGAAACAAATTGGTGGAGTGCTGGGTTATTCGGGGGCGCTGGTTGCACCTCACAAATTAAAAGATGAGATAAAATCTAGGCCCGAGCTTTGCCTGATACATGGAGAGGCTGACGAAGTTGTGCCATTTGAGGCGTTTAATGAGGCGATGTCGGTATTGCAGAAGCAGGGTATTATGGTACATGGCTACTCACAGCCGCGCCTTGGGCATGGAATTGATCCGGCTGGAATGAAAATTGGGGTTGAGTTCCTGAAGGGTGTATTTGGGAAAGTTAAGGCTTAGTAGTTGATTAAACCATTTTCCTACTCTATTAATGCACCCATGAAAAAATCGGCGCATAGATATATAGTTTTAATTACGGCTTTGGCGTTCATTGTGAACATTATGCTGCCGTTTTATGCTATCTATAGCTTGCCTGCTAACGATACCAAGCAGTTATCGTCTATATTTGGTGATAAGGTACTGATATGTACATCTGATGGATTCAAGTGGTTTAGCTGGGAAGATATCCAAAGCGGCAAAGAAAAACCGAAAACTCATGAACAGATAAAATGTCCGGTTTGTTATGTGGCGGCGCATTCGACAAATCATACATTTGTTGCCCAAAATGTAGAATTTTTATATAGTCCTGAAGTAGAGCTGCTTAAGTTCCGGCTATCGTTAAATAATAATTTCATTTCGCAGATATCCTTTAGTGGCAAGCAAAGCCGCGCTCCTCCTTATTATGCATAAAGAAAAGGACTTAGTTTCGTCATCCTGGAATTTTAGAAAATATTAGAGCGATAGCTCTTAGATTTTCTTAAATATCCAGGATCTAGGTCTTTTTAAATAAGAATACCTGGATCCTGGATAGCTCGATTTTCTTACTGTTCGTGAACTCACAGAGAAAATCGGCTTCCAGGATGACCTGGTCTGTTCTTGGATTATTTGAAAATCTATAAAACTATAAAAAATAAAGGAAATTTTTCATGTTGAAAAAATCAATACTTCTAAGCGCTTGTTCGCTTATTACACTTGCATCAGCTTCTGCGGTTGCACATCAGGCATCCCCTATAGATCATGCACCGATTGGTGTTATGGGAGATCATTTACATAAAAAAGGTGAGTGGATGTTGTCGTATAAATTTGAACAGACAAACTCATCAGGTTTTAAAAATGGTAATGATACTGTTCCTACTTCTTCTGTACTTAGACAGTATGGTGAGGGGGCAAACGAAATGCAGATGCAAATGCATATGTTTGAAGTTATGTATGGAATTACCGATGATTTGAGCGTGATGGTGATGCCGCAATTTATGCAGATGGATATGACGCATAAATCATCGCACGGTGGTGGACATAGCCACACGCATACCGTTTATGGCATTGGCGATACTGAGGTTACAGGTCTATATCGTGTGTATAATTCCAACAATAATGGAGTAGAAAACAAAGCGCATCTTAATGTTGGTGTGAGCTTGCCGACTGGCTCAATCGATAAAACATTTAAGGATCACCATAATAATCTTTATAATTTACCATATAACATGCAGTTTGGTAGCGGTACATTTGACCCTATAATCGGTGCTACTTACACTGGTAAAACCGGTGACTGGGCGTGGGGGGCTCAAACGCTTAACTATATACGCCTTGGTAAAAACGATAACGGTTATCGTCAGGGTAATAAATACACTGCAACTGGTTGGGTTGCGCGTAATGTTACAAGTTTTGCTAGTCTGTCTTTCCGTTTAGAAGGTGAGGGTTGGGAAAATGTGGAAGGGCGTGATATAACACTGCCGCTTACTATTATTGCCGGTGCTAACCCAAATGAACAGGCTGGTGAGCGCGTGATGGCCAATTTCGGCATTAACTTGCTGGGTGGCCATGAGCTTGGCGCTTTTTCGGGGCATCGTCTGGCACTGGAGTTCGGGGTGCCGCTTTATGAGCGTTATTCTGGGCTTCAGTCTGAGTCGGATTACCGTGTGATGGTGGGTTGGCAGAAGTCGTTTTAAGGTAGTATGAGTGCAGGTCTTTAGTGCATACTATAAACCTGCACTTGCTACTTGCAAAGCTTAAGTCCCAGGATTCAATTCCCCGGCCATAATATGTATTTTATTCGGGTCTAGTATTGGTGTATTAGTGATTAGGCCTTGTAATTTGAAGTTCTTAACTGTGGATGCATAAGGATCGTTCATGCTCATTTCGTGCACTTCTTGCATGCCTTTAAGTGCTACTTGTTCAAATTGATTGCCGCCATTTAGCAAATCAATGAATTCAAGTATGTCACTATCTTTAGTTGATGCGGCATGAATTTCTATTCTATTAGGAGCCGTAAATGTCATTTCTTTTAGCCATACGTTTTCAACCATAATTTCAGCCAGGTATTGATGTATTGCAAGTAACTTCCTTTGGTTGTTACCTACCGAATCTATAAGGTTATCAATGTCATCTATACTATTGGTAGCTATAGATAAATTGTGGTGGTATTCCATATCCTTATAATAACGCTTTTCAACTCCTTGCAAAGTTGCTAATTGCATAGAAAGTGCTTTGGCTTCTAAATGTGTGTTGATTTGTGTGACTGTAACGAAATAAAATAGTATAAGTGAAGCAAAAGCTGCAGCTGTGCTTATTATGTAATTTAAGCGTTTGCCTTTTTCATACTCACCGGCATTGGCTAAGAAGTTAGTATTATATTGTACTGCGCTTGTGCCGAAGATATCTGCTTTGCGAAATGCCGCTCCAATACATGCAGCCCAGGAGGATATTGTTTGTTTTGCGCTTTGTGTGCTAATAGTAAAATCGTCTTTGATATCCATGCAACTGAAGAGATTGCAGTGGGAAATATTAAAACCATCAAGTATTAGTGCCAACCTGTCGGTTATCTTATTAGTAAGTGGTATGGAGGACAAAACACATAAATTGATGATAGGTATGGTGTTATACTTACACTCATATCCTAAAATAATATTTCTAACATGTTTGGCATAACTGCGCGTAAATGAATCAAAGGTTTCTTCATTCATAGCGAGATTTATCAAAGCAGTGCGATCGGATTCGGTTATATCAATTTGGAAAACATCTGCTTTATCACCATCTGTTATTAACGCGTAATTTTCTTCAAAGCCAAATTTAAGGAATACGCAAGGGCCTGATGGTGCATTTAATTTGTGGTTAAATGCATTGTTAATGGCGAAGCAGCGTACATCAACAATCACTGGGTTGAGGCCGCTTCTTTTAATTATATCAGTATATAGGCTGACATCAGATAGTTTGGCTGCAACGAATAATACATCCATAGTTTCTTCTGATTTGTCGCGTCTTATAACCTGGTAGAAAACTGAATAATCTTCTGGATTTTGGCTTGGCTGCATTAAATTATTCCATAATGAACCGAACTTTAGGGCTTTCTTTATTTCGGCATCATCCATGCGAGGTAAGGTAACGGTTCTGACTGTTGAGTTGGATACTGGAATCGACAGTGCTACATTCTTTGATTTAATATTATTTTCTTTAACTAAAGATTTTAGGCTATCAGCATATTCATCCAGATTATTGCGTATATCTTCAGTCATGAATTTGCCTTCCATGCATACGGAAGTTAGACTGGTTAAAACGCGTTTACCATTATGCCCGTCAATCTTGCATAAGTATATGCAGTTTGGTGTTATATCTACGCCGATCAATTCTTCGTGGCGAAGATTGTGTAAGCTAAAAAAGTCTACGCTTTTATCATAACAATCTATTAGCTTTTCAGAGGTGGATTTTAAGAAATTTTCCAGCCGTTTTTCTGTTGGTGTTATATTGATAATTTTTGCTGGTGTAGTTATTTCATAATGAGTGGTTATAACTGGGTTAGATTTGCGCAAGCCGATTCTTTTAAGCCTTTTAAAATGCTTGTTTCGATGAATATATACTTGGTTTTTTAATTCTTCTATTAAGTGCATAATATATAGATTTTATCTAAAAGCGGTTAACAATTGGTTAATATTTTTAATGTATATTTAAATTATTAATTGAAACGGTTTCATATGAGCAATGAGTTCAAAATCACATTTTGGGGGGTGCGTGGGACTATTGCTGTTCCGGGTGCAAATACGCTGAAATATGGCGGAAATACCTCATGTGTAGAAGTAAAATGTGCTGGCCGCCATGTGATTTTTGATGCAGGGACGGGCATATATGAACTGGGCAAGCAAACTGATATTTTCCATACTGATATACTGCTTAGCCATACGCATCTTGATCATATTCAGGGGCTGCCGTTTTATCCGCCGCTACACAAACCTGATTCCAATGTTGCGCTATGGGCGGGTCATCTGAAGCCGCAAAGTTATGTAGAGAAAGTGATTGGGACTATTATGATGTCGCCGGTGTTTCCGCTTACTTTGAGTGACGTGCAATCGCGTGTTGAGTTTAATGATTTTATGGCTGGGGAATCACTGATAAATTCTGGTTTAAACGATGCCGGAATTACGATTGATACTTTGCCACTGAACCATCCGGATAGAGCTACCGCATACAGATTAAACTTTAATGATAAATCAGTTTGTTATGT